>NZ_JAYWLQ010000005.1:0-204206 GCF_040946485.1 Corynebacterium sp. LK2537 | reverse complement strand
CCGCAAGGCAAATAGGCTCTGGCCCTCAAGGAATCTTGGGGGTCATCTTCTATTTCTAGAAGCCCCAAACGCTGGGGTTCAGTTCTCAAAAGCCCTGGTAGACTTCAACGCAGGACGCGACTCCACCCGTGCCTGCTGGGGTTCAGTTCTCAAAAGCCCTGATAGACTTCCCGAGGCTGTCGGCAAGGGCACGAACATGCTGGGGTTCAGTTCTCAAAAGCCCTGATAGACTTCCGCTAAGAGTATTGCATTTAGCCGCCACGCTGGGGTTCAGTTCTCAAAAGCCCTGATAGACTTCTTGTGGCCTACAACAAGTCCGAAACTTTGCTGGGGTTCAGTTCTCAAAAGCCCTGATAGACTTCGCCGAGAATTGCGGCTGCTCTTCGGGCGGCTGGGGTTCAGTTCTCAAAAGCCCTGATAGACTTCCCCACATTTGACGACAATTTGACGACACGCTGGGGTTCAGTTCTCAAAAGCCCTGATAGACTTCGAGGCCGGTATTCGCGACGCCCTATCGGGCTGGGGTTCAGTTCTCAAAAGCCCTGATAGACTTCATCGCCACCTTCACTGACACGCACAGCTGCTGGGGTTCAGTTCTCAAAAGCCCTGATAGACTTCTCGTGGAGACCGTCTACAACAACGGCATGCTGGGGTTCAGTTCTCAAAAGCCCTGATAGACTTCACGGCGCGGTATGGGAATCCACCATCAAGCTGGGGTTCAGTTCTCAAAAGCCCTGATAGACTTCAAGGGGATTATGTGCACGTGCTGGATACGCTGGGGTTCAGTTCTCAAAAGCCCTGATAGACTTCGACGTCTGCCACTTATGCGGTCGAGCTGGCTGGGGTTCAGTTCTCAAAAGCCCTGATAGACTTCGACGCACCGCCGCATCGTCGGTCAACCCGCTGGGGTTCAGTTCTCAAAAGCCCTGATAGACTTCAAGACCCCTGGCCTTAGCACACACAGCAGCTGGGGTTCAGTTCTCAAAAGCCCTGATAGACTTCGGGCGGATAAAAACGCGGTTGCCGTTCGGCTGGGGTTCAGTTCTCAAAAGCCCTGATAGACTTCCCTCGGCCTCGATCTGCTTCAACCGGGCGCTGGGGTTCAGTTCTCAAAAGCCCTGATAGACTTCAAAGCTGCAAGGAAAGCAGCAATCGACAGCTGGGGTTCAGTTCTCAAAAGCCCTGATAGACTTCGCCGTGTACAGCATGTTCCACGCGCCAAGCTGGGGTTCAGTTCTCAAAAGCCCTGATAGACTTCGCCGTCGCACAGTCGCAGGATGGCAAAGGCTGGGGTTCAGTTCTCAAAAGCCCTGATAGACTTCTGGGGAGGGCGGAGTGGGGAGAAAGGACGCTGGGGTTCAGTTCTCAAAAGCCCTGATAGACTTCAGGTGGGCTTGGAAAAGCCCATTTACCTGGGTCTATTTTGGTGATCTTGGACTAAAATATGACGAGCTGGCTAGGAGTAGTGTCCGCAGGGACCTCTTTTTCTTTCGAGAATCGGATGACTTTAGACCATTGGGCATCAGTGACCGAAAGTATTCGGATATCTCCCCCCGAAGGTAGCTCCGTTTTTATCTGTTTTACCGTCGCTGCCACTCGAGAAGCCAAAGGGAAATACTGGACATAGACGCTCAGTTGAGCTCGGCAGAAGCCGAGGTCCAAGAGGTGATTACGGAATTTGTTGGCGTCTCGAGTTTCCTTTTTTGTCTTGACTGGGAGATCAAACATTACGACGCACCACACTGGTTCACTGCCCTTCGCCGGCATCTAGTAGCCCCTTCCACTGAGGTACCTTGAGAGACTTGACTTCACCTTCGACGTAAAGCCCATAGTGCTGGGCGAATTCGTTGAAAACAGTGGGAAGAGACTTCCCGTCTCCGTTGAAGCTTCCTGTCATACGAATCGAAAGCGTTTGTTTGATCCATGGAGTTAAGTCCTCCGCAGGAGTCACTGTGCTGAAGACTATCTGGTCAACCATCGGTCGGAAAGGCTCCATGAGATCATCGACTAGGGCGAAGGCGTTGCTGCGGCCGCGATGGAAGAGGCCGAGTGTCCCCGCCAGACCTGCGCTTGTAATAGCTCGTATGCCGTACCCTCGCAGAAGAGTGTAGGCATAATCGAGTGCGCTATTCCATCCTGCTTCACCTGCTCCCGGAATTCGAGAAAAGCCCTGTCCATCGGAAATCAAGGACCAGTAAATTCGTGCAGCCCGTGCCTCGTGGTTATCGGGATCTCCGGAACGGACTTTGCCGGCAAGTTCATTGAGTTTTGCAGAAGGATACCCCGTGATTGCCTCCGCAGTCCGGCTTTGGCCGTAGATCTTTGCTGAAATGACTCGTGCCCATGCTTGCTTCTTCCTTGGAAGCGAAAGCTCTGCCTGGCAGCGCTGGCGAATACCCACCCGCGTGTGGTCATGCCACGGAATAGCGCCAGCTACTGGAACCTGTCGCCAATCGCACACAATTAACGAGATGTCGTATTCGCTGAGCTTCATGACGACAGCTCCTGACACGCTCGTTTTCGAACCGATGAGCACTACAGCTACTTGTGCGAGCGGGATGGCGACCTCCGACTCTTTTTCAGGTTGCCGGACAATTATCTGCCCGCGTCTGTATCCAAGAGAGCCTTCGAGGCCGATACAGTCGATGACTCGCCATCCCGATTTCATGATCAGTCAGCCTTCCAAGTGACAGGGAGATGCGCAGAACTAGTTAACCGGGGCCTACCCAAGGAATCACGGCGAACAACGACTACGCTGCCATCATGGAAAACTTTGTTTACTGCCGGTAGCCAACCAGGGCGGTCGATAATTTTCTTCAGGTCATCTGAGGCAGCATTGTCGAGGCCCTCGGCGCTCAATTGCAATGGCCGAAGCCTCAGCTTTGAATTAGAAAAGAACCCGTCCAACCTCCATCGTCGGACTTGACCGAGCTCGTTCTGCATACCGGCGACCTGCCCGGTGTTGAATTTGGACGTGTCGATGACTAGCTCGTCGTCGACCACAATCCAGCCCAGGTATTCGGCGGTTCCTTCGGCTAGGGCCTTACGTAGCTTGGGTTCGGACTGGCGTACAGACATGGTCTGCGGTTTGAGCTCGACGCTGAAGAGATCCTCGTTGCGGTGTCGGACCAAATCCGTGTTGTAGACGCGCAGCATGCAGTAAGCGTGCTTCTTTCCGCTCGGGACGCGGTAGATGCGCGCGTGGTGGAAACGGCTGAGCTCAGCGTAACCGCCGCGTACCTTGATAGCGCCCGCCCCGACGGGGAAGACCTCAACCGTGTCGTTGTCTTTAGCGCTGAACCACGTCCCGTTGACTCGGATTCGGCGGTCAGGGTTAGCGGGCAGTCCTTCCTTGGGATCGAAGTCTGGTTCGCGGGTAAGAGCACACCAGAGCGCTTCCGTCGAGGCGCGGTCGATGTCGGTGATGCTGATTTCAGACCCGAGCGGGATCTTCTTCAGCTTGCCGATCGTGTCTTCGTGAGCGCGGCTGTTGCCCAATCGCAGTCGCAAATTCGAGGTGACGACAACGCGATCTTCATCCAGCGCCTGCTGCAGTAGGGCGGCTAGCTTCTGCATGCGGGGCAACCATTGGCGCCAGGCTGCGCGGTGCGCGTCATCAATGCCGGTGAATTCCTTCCACTGTTCGGCTTCGCCTGTGAGCTTTGCTGCTTCACGCTTGTTGCTGCGCAGCACGAGAGTTTCAGCCACATAGTTTTGCACGAAGGAGACCACTGCAGCGTCCACGGCATGGTGACGGCGGTCCAAACGGGATTTGCCGGTCCCATCGATAAACCGAAGCTTCCGAGAGATACCGGAGGCGCCACGAGCTTCAGCCGTGATCTGGCCGCGGTATACACTCACCGCGGTGTCGCTAGCAGTGTAGGTCTGCGCCACGCGGGCCCGGAGTTCGTTTGCCATCCAAGCGACGGATTCTATGGAGCGGTTGTCGATAGGCTCATCGACTGCCGTGCGCTTGAATCGCTGGCACACGCTGTCGCGGAACTTGTTGAAGTCACGCTTCGTCAGACCGGAGTCTTCGACCCAGTGGCGGGTGCGTTCGAGTGCTTCCTTCACGCTGACGCCGGGGATGGAAGAAGATTCGGCCCATACTGCGAAGGGAACATTCTTCTTCGACAGGTTGCAGCGGTGGCAGACCGCCACGAGATTGTCACGAGTGTTCGTCGAGCCCTCACCAGCGCGCGGGACGATATGGTCCATCTCGCAGTTGGTGTAGGTAATCGTGTCGCCGCAGTAGGCGCACTTGCAGTTCTGGCGTTGAACAGACTGGTACCGCCACAGGTCGGACTTTCGCGGTTTGCCCTCCATCCCGAGGTTTTCCTGCATCTTCGAGAGCAACTCATAGTTGCGCTTCGTCCGTCGGTTAATGTCACGGTCAATTTCGATCGACTTGGCACGGCTGACGAAGCCATCGCGGACGTGCTCAATAACGACAGACTCGGGCGCACCCCACTCGTTGGTCGCGGCATTGAGCCAACGCGCGACCGTCTTGAGGACGCGGTCCACAGCGGGGTTTCCTACCGGTTCCCCGATCGGTGGTGCAGGTGGTGCCCAATCCTCGGGGATACCGAACTCTTCGCGCTGGGCGCGGTGGAGGTCGAGATTGTCCTCGAGCATGCGTCGGGTAAGGCGAACCAAGGTGTCCTCGCTGTAGGCAGCGCGGCCCATGGGCAGGTGCAGTTGATCAAGCTTTTCGTGCTCAGTTTCCTCGAGCTCAGCGAAGAAAGCCTGGACCAGGGCGCCTTCGGCGGAGTCCCAATCGTCCACCTCAGCATTGGACAAAGACTTCAGCATGGCCGCCCGCTCGGCGTCGTTTGCGCCCTTCCACCAGTTCGCCAAAGCCTTGACCTTGCTGGACAAGATGGTGCGGTTGGTGTCGTGCACCGGAGGCTTTGCTCCTGCGCGTTCGCCGTCGTTGGTCATCGTCGCCGTGCCGAGTAATTCGCCGCGGTCGATTTGCAGGATCTCTGCGACGTCCAACCAAGAAGGAGTCTTCTTCGGATCCAAGTTGACTAGGTGGTCAAAGACCAGCAGCTTTTGCTCCTTAGTGAGCTCGTCCTTGGACGAGCCATTGCGGATGCGCAGGTTTCCGATGAGCGCGGCGATACGGTAGCGCTGGAAGGCATCCGAAGCTTTGAGCGCACGATCCAGTTTGGGCTGTAGCGGGTCCTT
The DNA here is from genome assembly GCF_040946485.1 of Corynebacterium sp. LK2537. Classification (NCBI taxonomy): domain Bacteria; kingdom Bacillati; phylum Actinomycetota; class Actinomycetes; order Mycobacteriales; family Corynebacteriaceae; genus Corynebacterium; species Corynebacterium sp. LK2537. Next base: position 199,016 of record NZ_JAYWLQ010000005.1, on the reverse strand, counting down.
GCCCACACGGCCGACCTGCGCGCCCTTCGGGGACTCGGCCGCGAAAACGTGATTGATGAGCTCTTTTCGAAGGGTGTCGTCAATCTTCTGGGTCTTACAGATCTCGTTAATTTCGCGCGCGTGATCGACCTGTTGAAGGCGTGCAGAAATCACCGCGGTTTTCACCTCGTCACCACGGCCGGCTTTTTCCTTGGCTTGGTCTTTCTTCTTCCCGCCGCCACGGATGCGATCTACGCCGAGCTGTGCAAAAGAGATCAGCTGGGCAACGGTGGCGTCCGCGGGGATCTTCTTGCCGGTCTTTGCCTCGAGCTCTTCGCGGATAGCTTCAAAGGCGTCGCTAGGCTCGCCGGGGGAGTAGAGGGAGACGGTCTTGACATACGGATTACGCCAGCCGCGGTGATTGGCAATGTGTCGCATCGCGATGGACAGCTTCTCGCCCCGCTCGGCTTCGTCGGCGATGAAGCCGTTGGCTAGTTCGACGCGTGCTTTCCATGGCAGGTAGGGGTCGGAGTAGCTCTCGAAGGGGAGGGTGGTCCAGCTCTGCTTTTCGAGGAATTTCTCGAGCTTAATCATGCGGTGGCGTCGTCGGCGGTACAGGCGGCGCGTGCGTCGAGCGACACCGGAGACGGCGAGACGAGTGATCGCGGTTTTCTGAGAATCGGGATCCAGACCCGAGTCATGGATGAATGACACAGCACTGAGGATTTCCGTGGGGAATCCGGCGTCGTCGATAGCAATGGCGGCGCAACCGACCGAGTAGGAGCCGACATCGATGCCTACGCGGTATTTCTGGGGAGTCGTCATGGTAGGGGGACAAGGCCTTTCGGGTAGTAGAAAAGCCGATGCCCGAAGGCATCGGCTGGAGCAATCGGTACCGATAACGAGTCGGTCCTTACTGAGGTTCAATTCTCACTAAAGACTTTATGTCTAGACAGCGTATTTGGCAACACAATTTCTTGATATATTCACCACATTTTCTCCCCTTGGCGCAGCGCCGGTACCTACCCACCCGGCTCTTGGTACCTGCCCAGTAGGCTGGGGACATGAATCTTGATGATGTTTTAGACCGCGCTCACGTGGTCCAGCTGCCCATGGCGGTGAAGTTCCGTGGGGTGACCAGCCGGGAGGCGCTGCTCATTGACGGGCCGAAGGGCTGGGGTGAGTTCGCTCCCTTCCTGGAATACGGGCCGGAAGAATCCGCGCACTGGCTGCAGGCCGGCTTGGAGGCCGCCTACCAGGGCTTCCCGGTGCCGTTGCGGGACACGGTTGAGGTCAACGGCACGATCCCGGCGGTGCCGGCGGAGCAGGTCCCGGAGGTCATGCAGCGCTACCCGGGCTGCACCACCCTCAAGATTAAGGTGGCGGAAAAGGGACAGACCCTGGGTGATGACATCGCGCGCGTGGCGGCCGTGCGTGAGCACGTGGCGGCCACGGGTGCCACGCCGGTGCTGCGCGTGGATGCCAACTGCGGCTGGACCGTGGACCAGGCGGTGGAGGCCGCGCAGCGCCTCATGCCGCTGGATTACATGGAGCAGCCCTGCCAGACCGCGGAGGAGCTAGCCGAGGTGCGCAACCAGCTCATGCGCCGCGGTATTTTCGTGCGCGTGGCCGCGGATGAGTCCATCCGCAAGGTCGAAGACCCGTTCCGGGTGGCCGAGCTGAAGGCCGCGGACGTGGCCGTCGTGAAGCCGGCGCCGCTGGGTGGCGTGCGCCGGGTGTTGAGCATCGCCAGCGAGCTGCGCGCTAGGCACATGGACATCACGGTGGCCTCCGCGCTGGATACCTCCGTCGGTATCAGCATGGGGCTGGCTGCCGTGGCGGCGCTGCCCAAGATTGCTGATGACGAGGACATTGACGTCGCCCCGGCCGCAGCGGGGCTGGCGACCGGTTCGTTGTTCCTCGAGGACGTCGCCGCGCCCCGGGAGATCGTCGACGGGCATCTCAAGGTAGACGCCGCCGTCCCGGAGCCGGACCGCCTGGCCGCACTGGCCGCCCCGGCGGACCGCCGCGACTGGTGGTTCGAGCGCCTGCGCCAGGCCTGGGAGTTCGTGCCTGCCCAGGAAGACTAATAGGGGACGTGCGGTGGGCCGCGCTGCTGTTAGCTTTCTGGACGTAGGCTGGATGGCATGACGGAAGGAATGATTTCGGTCCGAGACGCCCACCTGCACAACCTGCGCCACGTCAACGTGGACTTGCCACGCGGCAGGTTGGTTGCGGTCACGGGGGTCTCCGGCTCGGGTAAGTCGTCGCTGGCGTTTGGCACCATTCACGGCGAGGGCCAGCGGCGGTACTTGGAGTCCGTGGCGCCGTTCGCCCGGCGGCTGATCGGCTCGGCCGTGGACCCGCAGGTCGAGTCCATCACGGGCCTGCCGCCCACGGTGGCGCTGCAGCAATCGACCTCCGGCGGTGGGGCGCGCTCCACCGTCGGGACGGTCTCCGCGATGGCGAATACGCTGCGCCTGTTGTACTCCCGCGCCGGCAACAACCCGGAGGGGCTCTACTCGGATTCCTTTTCCCCGAACACCCCGGAGGGCATGTGCCCGACCTGCCAGGGCCAGGGCGTGGAACACGTCCCGACGGAGGCCTCCATGGTTCCGGACCCCAGCTTGAGCATCGAGGACGGCGCCATCGCTGCTTGGCCGGGGGCGTGGGCCGGCAAGAATTTCCACGACATTCTGGAGGAACTGGGCTTCGATCTGGACAGCCCGTGGCAGGACCTGCCGGAACAGGACCGGCAGTGGATCCTCTTTACCGACGAGCGGCCTGTCGTCACCGTCAAGCCGCACCGCGGGGCCGACCAGATCCAGCGCAACTACCAGGGCACGTGGCGCTCTGTGGCCGGATACCTGAACAAGACCCTGGCCGAGACCGAGTCGGACACCCTGCGCCGGCGCACTCTGTCCTTCATGGAATCGCGCAGCTGCCCCACCTGCCACGGCCGCCGGCTAAACCCGCGGGCGCTCGAGGTCACCTACGCGGGCCGGCCCATCGATGCCACCAACGCGTTGCCGCTCGACCAGCTGCACGCCGAGCTGAGCGAGCGTAGCCCCGAAGAAAACTCGGCCGAGGACCTGCTGCTCAAGCAGCTGGTGCCGACGCTGGCCTCCGCGGTGGAGCTGGGGCTGGGCCACCTCAGCCTGGATAGGCCCACTGCCACACTGTCGGCCGGCGAGCTGCAGCGCCTGCGCCTGGCCGGGCAGCTGCGCGCCGGGCTCTTCGGCGTGGCCTACGTGCTCGACGAGCCCTCGGCGGGCCTGCACCCGCAGGAGCGCGCCGCGGTGGCGCAGATGTGCCAGCGCTTCCTCGCCGAGGGAAACAGCGTCCTGCTGGTCGAGCACGACATGAACCTGGTGGCCCAGGCCGACTGGATTGTCGACGTCGGGCCGCAGGCCGGCAGCGGCGGCGGGGAGATTGTCTTCTCCGGCCCCGTGGACGAATTCATGGACCAGGCCGACTCGCCGACCGCGCGGGCGCTGCGCCACCGGAAGCGCGAGCCGAAGAACACCCCGCGCGAGGCCACCGGCCTGCTGGAGCTGCGCGGCGTCCAGGCCCGCAACATGGACGATCTCACCGTAAACCTCGGGTTGGGCCAGTTCACCGTGGTCGCCGGGGTGTCTGGCTCGGGCAAGTCCACACTGGTCAGCACCGTTCTGGCCGGCAAGCTGCGCGAGGAACTGACCGCGGTGACGGACACCGAAGAAGCCGGCGGGTGGTCCATCGACTCCGTTGGCGGGCTCGACCAGCTCAAGCGCGTGGTGCAGATTACCCAGAAGCCCATCGGCCGCACGCCGCGCTCCACCCTAGCCACCTACACCGGCCTCTTCGACGCGGTCCGCAAGCTGTTTGCCGGCACCGACTACGCCCGCGGACGCAAGTGGACGGTCAGCCGCTTTTCCTACAACACCAAGCAAGGCCAGTGCCCGACCTGCCAGGGCGCGGGCAAGATCGAAGTTGAGCTGGTCTTCCTCCCCGGCGCCTACACCACCTGCCCGGACTGCGGCGGGGCCCGCTACAACGCTAAGACCCTGGAGGCGACCTGGCGCGGGTACACCATCGCCGACATCCTGGCCCTGACCGTGGACCAGGCCAGCGAGGTCTTCGACGCTGATGATAAGGCCGAGGCCAAGGTGGCGCGTGCCATCGAGACCCTCCAGGCCGTCGGGCTGGGCTACCTGCAGCTGGGCCAGGGCGCGCCGGAGCTGTCCGGCGGCGAGGCCCAGCGCATCAAGCTGGCCACCGAGCTGCAGCGCTCCCGCAACTCGCGCCGCGGCCACACCATGTACCTGTTGGACGAGCCCACCACGGGCCTGCACCCGCAGGACGCCGCGCTGCTGGGCGCCGAGCTCAACCGCCTCGTGGACGCCGGCAACAGCGTCGTGGTGGTGGAGCACGACCTGTCCTTTATCGCCCAGGCCGACCGCGTCGTGGAGATGGGCCCGGGCGCGGGCAGCCAGGGCGGACAGATCGTGGCGGACGCGGCTCCGGCGGAGTTGGCGCGCCTGGATACTCCCACGGGCAAGGCTCTGCGCGCGGCGGTCTAGTGGGGCGGGTGCGCCGGGGCGGGGCTGTACTCGGCGCGCCCCGATCCGGTACTAATGGGAGTTATGCCTAATCGTTACGATAATTCCGACGACGAGACGCGCTATATCGGCCGCGTCCCTAACAGCGGCAACCAGCAGCCGCAGGGCGGCCAGGAGCGCCCGCGTCAGTACTTCCCGGGCGAATACGACCCGAACCAGCCCCAGACGCAGCAGTACCAGGCCGGCTACCAGCAGCCGGGCCAAGAAACCTACGCGGGGCAGCCCGGCTACCACCAGGACAACTACGAGGGTGGCTACCAAGATAACTACCAGGGCAATTACCAGCAGCCGGTCAGCGACTACGAGCCGCCGCGAGAGAAGAAGTCCGGCTCGGGCCTGGCCGGGGTCCTGGGTGCGCTGGCCGTTCTAGCGCTGGTGGCCGCCGGCGCGCTGTTCTTCCTGTGGCGCAACGCCGCCAGCGAGGCGGACAAGCCCGCGCCGAAGCCGGTGACCGAGACGGTCACCCACACCACGCAGCAGCCGACCACCGTCACCGAAACCGAGACCACCACGGATAGCTCCGGCGAGGGCGAGAGCCTCCGGGACCGCGGCCGGGATCTGATCCCGTCGGAGGTGCCGGATGACCTGTTGCCGGAGAACACCGAAGACATGGATGTCGAGGGCTGGCTGCAGGATCTCTTCGGCGAAGGCGGAGCACTGGAAAACCAGTAGAGGCAGCTAGACTTAGCCACTATGACTGGCACGCAAGACAATTCCCCCGCCCGCGCGACCGACGCCACCGAGGTGGCGCGGGCAGTCGCAAGCGAACTAGCTAATCACCTCACCGACGTGGTCATCTGCCCGGGCTCCCGCAACGCGCCGCTGTCGCTGGCGCTGATTGCCCAGCCGGGCATCCGCGTCCACACCCGCCTGGACGAGCGCGCCGCCGCCTTCCTGGCGCTGGGCATGGCGCGCGTCCAGCGCCGCGCGGTCGGGGTCGTGATGACCTCTGGCACCGCGGTGGCGCACACGCTGCCGGCGATGATCGAAGCCTCCTACGCGCACCTGCCCCTGGCCGTGATTTCGGCCGATCGCCCCGCGCGCCTAGTCGGCACGGGTGCCTCCCAGACCATCGAGCAGCAGGGGATTTTCGGCCGCTACGCCGAGACCACCCAGGTCACCACGGTCGAAGACGCCGCCAACATCGGCGAGCGCTTCGCCCGCGACCAGCAGGTCCACATCAACGTCGCGCTGGACAACCCGCTGGTGGGAGAGCAGCTGCCGGAGCCGGGCGCTGCCCCGGCGAGCGCGCCGCGGGCATCGAGCGCGGGCTGGGTCGACCACGGCGAGGTGGAGATCGACTTGAGCCGCAACACCCTGGTCATCGCCGGCGACGAGGCCTGGGCAGTGGAGGGCCTGGAAGACGTGCCCACCATCGCCGAGCCCAGCGCCCCGGCGCCGTACCACCCGGTGCACCCGGCGGCGGCGCACATCTTCCGCCGCGCCCAGGTCAGCGCGAACGACTACGTGGTCAACACCAAGGTCGAGCAGGTCATCGTGGTCGGCCACCCGACCCTGCACCGCGCGGTGCTGGCGCTAATCAATGATCCGGACATCGAGCTGGTGACCCTCTCGCGCACCGCGGACTTCACCAACCCGCGCGGGGAGCACGCCCGCCGCGGCACCCGGGTGAAGGTCACCGGCGAGGTCAGCCGCGAGTGGTACCGCATCTGCCAGGGCGCGGCCGAGGTCGGCGCCGAGGCGGTGCGCTCCGCGCTGGAGAACGAGGACTACGGATTCACCGGCCTGCATGCGGCCGCCGCCGTCGCCGACACCCTGGCGGTGTGCGATTACTTCGTGGTGGGCGCTTCCAACCCGGTGCGGGACGCCTCCCTGGTGGGGCTGCCCTTCGACGGGGTGGAGACCTACTCCCAGCGCGGCGTCGCCGGCATCGACGGCACCGTGGCCCAGGCCGTCGGCATCGCGCTGGCCGGCCAGTCCCTGCACGCGGACCTGCCGCGGGCCCCGCGCACCGTGGCGCTTCTGGGAGACGTCACCTTCCTCCACGACGCCTCCTCGCTGCTTATCGGGCCTGATAACCCGCGCCCGGAAAACCTGACCATCGTGGTGGCCAACGACGACGGCGGCGGCATCTTCGAGACCCTCGAGGTCGGCCAGGAGGGCCTGCGCGGCTCCTTCGAGCAGGCCTTCGGCACCCCGCACGAGGCGGACATCGAGTCCCTGGTCCGCGGTTACGGCGCCGACTACCGCCGCACCGAGACCCCGCAGGAGCTCCTCGACGTGCTGGCGGAGCTGAAGGAATACTCCGCCGGCGTGACCGTGGTCGAGGCCCGCACGACCCGGGAAACCCGCCGCGGTCTGAACGCGGCCATCCGTTCCCACGCGGGCGAATAGGTAGACCCACCCCATGCAGCAGAGACGCCACCGTCCCGCCATCCTGCGCCGGCGCGGCCGCCAGCTCATCTTGGGCGCCTACGCCGTGATGATCGTCGCCTCGATCGCGCTGGTGATAGGCCCCTGGCTCAACGACCGGGAGATCAACCAGAACCCGGGGCGGGCCCTGGCGACCGTCACGGACATCGACTGGCTGCGCACCACCGTCGACTTCCAGGATGAGTCCGGGCTCTACCACTCCCCGGAGACCGGGCTGCTCTATCCGTCCGGGCTGGGCGAGGGGCAGCGCGTGTGGGTGTCTTATTCCACCGCCGACCCGGAACTGGTCAAGGTGGAGGGCCGCGAGTGGACCCTGGCGGTCATTCCGGCGCTGTCCGTGTGGGCCGTGTCCACGGCGGCGGCTGCCGTATTGTGGTGGTTGTTAAACCGGGCAACCCGGGGTGTTAATAAAAATTAACCTCAAGTTCGCGCCCGGGCCACCAGCGGTTGAGTTTGATGAACAAGGATGAGCGTATGCGAGTAGCCATTGTTGCGGAATCTTTCCTCCCGAACGTCAACGGCGTGACCAACTCGGTCCTGCGCGTGCTTGAGCACCTGCACGCCAACGGGCACGAGGCCCTGGTGGTCGCGCCGGGCGCGCGGGACGGCCAGGAAGAGATCGCAGACTACTTGGGTTTCCGCATTCGCCGCGTGCCCACCGTGCGGGTGCCGCTGGTGGACTCCTTGCCCGTCGGCGTGCCGACCACGGAGGTGCTCGGCAGCCTGCGCGAGTTCCAGCCGGACATCATCCACCTGGCCAGCCCCTTCGTCCTGGGCGCGGCCGGGGCTTTCTCCGCCCGGCAGCTGCGCATCCCGGCCGTGGCGCTCTACCAGACCGACGTGGCAGGCTTTGCCACCAAATACCACGCCTCCGCCCTGGCGCACGGCGTGTGGGAGTGGCTGCGGATCATCCATAACTCCTGCCAGATGACCCTGGCGCCGTCCACGCCCACCATCGAGGACCTGGAAAAGCACAACGTGCGTAACGTCCGCCGCTGGGGCCGCGGCGTGGACGCGGAGCTGTTCCACCCCTCCAAGCGGGATGAGAAGCTGCGCCGCAGCTGGGATGCCAGCGGCAAGAAGAACATCGTCGGCTTCGTGGGCCGCCTGGCCGCCGAGAAGGGCGTGCACCGGCTCAGCGCGCTCAACGACCGAGACGATATCCAGCTGGTCATCGTGGGCGATGGCCCGGAGCGTCCCCTGCTGGAGGCCCAGCTGCCCACCGCGGTCTTCACCGGCGCCCTGAAGGGCGAGGAGCTGGCGCGCGCGTACGCGAGCCTCGACCTGTTCGTCCACGCCGGGGAGTTCGAGACCTTCTGCCAGTCCATCCAGGAGGCCCAGGCCTCGGGCGTGCCGACCATCGGCCCGCGCGCGGGCGGCCCGGTCGACCTCATCGACGAGGGCTACAACGGGCTGCTGCTGGACGTGGACACCTTCATCGAGGATCTGCCGCGCGCGGCCGAGGCCCTGCTCAACCCGGAGATCCACGCGGAGTTGTGCGCCAATGCCCGGGAGTCCATCCGCACCAAGACCTGGGAGGGGCTGTGCGAACAGCTCATGGGCTACTACGCCGAGGTGCTGGAGGAGACCCGCCGGGTGCCGCTGACCATCCTGGGGCAGCGCCCGGAGCTGCCGCGTTGGGCCGCGCGCGCCCTCGGCGCCCGAGTGGCCTAGACTAGACAGCCGTGGCTAAGGCAAATCTGGACAAGCAACCCTTCGACGTCGCGCACATGTTTGACGCGGTCGGGGAGAAATACGATCTGACCAACACGGTCCTGTCCTTCGGGCAGGACGCCGGTTGGCGCAAGCGCACCCGCGAGCGCCTCAACCTGCAGCCGGGCGAGAAGGTCCTCGACCTGGCCGCCGGCACCGCGGTGTCCACCGTGGAGCTGTCCAAGTCCGGCGCCTGGTGCGTGGCGTGCGATTTCTCCCGTGGCATGCTGGCCGCCGGCCGCGACCGCAACGTGCCCAAGGTGGCCGGCGACGGCATGCAGCTGCCGTTCGCGGACAACACCTTCGACGCGGTGACCATCTCCTACGGCCTGCGCAACATCCACGACTTCGAGCTGGGACTGCGGGAGATGGCGCGCGTGACCAAGCCCGGCGGGCGCCTGGCGGTCGCGGAGTTCTCCAAGCCCGTGGTGCCGGTCTTCGGCACGGTCTACAAGGAGTACCTGACCCGCCTGCTGCCGCCCATCGCCCGCGTGGTCTCCTCCAACCCGGAGGCCTATATCTACCTGGCAGAATCCATCCGCGCTTGGCCGGACCAGGAGGAGCTGGCCCAGGCCATCAACGCCAACGGCTGGTCTAACGCCGGCTGGCAGAACCTCACACTCGGCATCGTGGCGCTGCACTCGGCCACCAAGCCGGAGGAATAAACCTTTTAAGCCGCGTCCCAGAGCGGGGAGCCGCGCCGGGCGCTGGAAACGGTGTGGCCGGCTAGCTGCCAGGCGCGGGCGATGAGATCGCGGTCCTGCTCGGTGACCAGGTTGCCCATCAGGCGCGCGGCCGCAGGCATGAGGGCCCGGCCCACCGGCCCGCGCAGGCCCACCGGGCCGACCACGGGCAGGAACTGCGGGTAGGTCAAAAGGCGGGCGGCGGTACGTGCCAGGACGAAGGCCTCGCCGTAATCCGCGCGCAGCCGGTCCGGCCAGGCCAGGGTGAAGTCCTTCGGGCCCAGCATCTCCACCGCGCTCCGGGCGGTTTCCAGCCCGTAGTCGATGCCCTCGCCGTTGAGCGGGTTCACGCAGGCGGCCGCGTCCCCGATGAGCATCCAGTTGTCGCCCGCCACGTGGGAGACCGCCCCGCCCATGGGCAGCAGGGCCGAGGTCACCGCCTGGGTGGGGCCCAGCTGCCAGTCGGCGCGCTGCTGCTCGGCGTAGTGCTCCAGCAGCTTCTTGGTGTTGATCTTGGCCGGACGCTTGTCCGTGGACAGCGCCCCGCAGCCCAGGTTGACCTGGCCGGATTCGGTCCCCAGCGGGAAGATCCAGCCGTAGCCGGGCTGGACGGTGCCGTCGTTGTCCTTCAGCTCCACGTGGGAGTGCATCCAGGGCTCGTCCGCAAAGGGGCTGTCGCAGTAGGAGCGCGCGGCAATGCCGTAGACCTCCCCGCGGTGCCAGGTCCGGCCCAGCTGCTTGCCGAAGGTGGAGCGCACCCCGTCGGCCACGATGACCCAGCGCGGGCGCACCGTCTGCTCGCCCACCTGGAAAGACTCCACGCGGTTGCCGGCAAGCTGCGGGTCGGTGGCCGGCGCGCCGAGCAGGGGAGTGGCGCCGGCGGCGACGGCGGCTTCGAAGACCAGGTTGTCGAAGTCGTGGCGCGGCAGGGCCGAGCCCTCCGCGCACGGGTACGTGCTCGGCCAGGGGGCGGTGACGTGCCCGCCGTAGCCGTGCAGCTTCAGCCCCAGGTTGCGGTAGCCCGGGTTGACCGTGATGCCCAGCTGGTCCAGCTGGTGCATGGCCCGCGGGGTGAGCCCGTCGCCGCAGGTCTTGTCGCGGGGGAAAGAGGCGGCATCGACAAGCAGCACCTCGTAGCCGGCGCGGGCGGCGTGGATGGCGGCGGCCGAACCGGCCGGCCCGGCGCCGATGACCGCCACGTCGCAAGTGAGTGGGGAAGATGCGGGGATGTGCTGAGTCTGTGCCGACATGCCCCCTATTGTCGCATGCGCGCTTGCCCGCCGACCCCTCGACTATGTCTAAAAACGAGTATTGGACTACGGTTGAGGGAGTTAAATTAGAGTATCGACCCCAAGGATCGCCTCCATGACCAACGGCCCTACATCGTCCCGTGGCTCCTCGCAGTCCGTGGACTTGGGAGACCCCCAGCTGAACCAGCGCGTGGGGGCAGGCGTGGCAGCCGTCGAAGAATTGCTGCGCACTGAGATTACTCAGGGAGAGGATTTCGTCCACGAAAAGGCTCTCTACCTCGCGGAAGCCGGCGGCAAGCGCTTCCGCCCCGTCATGGCTTTGCTAGCCAGCGAATACGGCCCCGAGCCCGGCTCCGCCCGGGTGGTCAAGGCGGCCACCTCCGTGGAGATGGTGCACGTGGCTACCCTCTACCACGACGACGTCATGGACGAGGCAGAGCGCCGCCGCGGCGTGGAATCCGCCAACTCCCGCTGGGACAACTCCGTGGCCATCCTGGCCGGCGACGCCCTGCTGGCGCACGCCTCCCGCCTGATGAGCCAGCTGGACACCCACACCGTCGAGCACTTCGCGGAGACCTTCCAGACTCTGGTCACCGGCCAGATGCGCGAGACCATCGGGGCGGGCGAGGCGAACGCCATCGAGCACTACCGCGCCGTTATCGAGGAAAAGACCGCGGTGCTCATCGCCTCCGCCGGCTACCTGGGTGCCTACCACGCCGGCGCCGCCCCAGAGCACGCGCAGGCTCTCAAGCGCATCGGCAGTGCCGTCGGCATGATCTTCCAGATCGTCGACGACATCATCGACATCTTCTCCGACCCGGAGGAATCCGGGAAGACCCCGGGCACCGACCTGCGCGAGGGCGTATTCACCCTGCCGGTGCTCTACGCCCTGGAGGAAGACAGCCCCGCGGGCGAGCAGCTACGCGAGCTGCTCACCGGCCCGCTGGAGGACGACGCCACGGTCGAGCGCGCCATCGACCTGCTGCGCCAGTCCGCCGGCCGTCAGAAGGCCCTGGACGACGTGCGCTACTACCTGGACCAGGTGGATACCGAACTGGACCGCCTGCCGGACAACTCCGCCACCACGGCGCTGCGCCAGCTGGCCAGCTACACCGTTAAGCGCGTGGGCTAAGGCCTGCCCGCAAAACTCGTCGCGATAGCCCCCTTGCCTGCCGATTTGTGTCGGGCAGGGGGTTTCGTAGTAGAGTAACTACTCGCACCAAGGTGCACGCCAGGTTGCCCGAGCGGCCAAAGGGAGCGGACTGTAAATCCGCCGGCATTGCCTTCAGAAGTTCGAATCTTCTACCTGGCACCAACAACAACTCCCCTTCACTTTCGTGAAGGGGAGTTTTCTTGTGCCCGCGGATCCGGGACGAGTTCTTCTTTCCTAGCGGGAGCCGGCCAGGCCGCGGCGGACAAGCAGCGGGCGGATGTCCTTGTCGTGCCCGCGCCACTGGCGGAAGGCGTCGGTGAAATCGCGGGAGGCGCCCGCGGACAGGATCTGCTCGCGGAAGGCCTGCCCGGCCTGGCGCAGGGACTCCGCGTCGCGGAAGAGCTCGAAGCCGTCGGCGTCGAGGGCCTCGGCCCACAGGTAGGAGTAGTAGCCCGCGGAGTAGCCGCCGGCGAAGATGTGGTTGAAATACGTCGAGCGGTAGCGCGGGGCGATCCCGGTCTCTCCCAGGCCCACCTTCGCCAGGGCCTCCTGCTCGAAGTCGGCGATGGCCTCCGGGGTGGCGACCAGCTTCTCCGCCTCGGCGGCCGGCAGGCTGTGCCAGGCCAGGTCGATGACGGCCGCGGCGAGGTATTCCACCGTGGCGAAGCCCTGACCGAACTCGCGGGCGCGGCCCAGCGCCTCCAGCGTCTTGTCGGGGATGGGCTCGCCGGTGTCCACGTGGAAGGCATAGGCCTTCACCAGGCGGGGATCCAGCGCCCAGTTCTCATTAATCTGGCTGGGGAACTCCACCCAGTCCCGCGGCACGTTCGTGCCGGAGAAGGTCGGGTAGCGCACGTCGGAGAGCAGGCCGTGGAGGGCGTGGCCGAACTCGTGGAAGACCGTGTGCAGCTCGTCCTGGCTCAGCAGCACCGGCTGGCCCGCCGGCGGCTTGGACAGGTTCATCACGTTGACCACCACCGGGCGGGTGCCAAGCAGGCGGGACTGCTCCACGAACGTGCTCATCCAGGCCCCGCCGCGCTTGGAGGGGCGGGTGAAGTAGTCCGTCAGCAGCAGGCCCAGGCCGGTGCCGTCGGCATCCACGACCTCCCAGACGTCCACGTCCGGGGCGTAGCCGACCAAGTCCGGGCGCGGGTGGACCGTCACACCGTAGAGCATGTGCGCGGCCTGGAAGACCCCGTCGCTTAAGACCCGGTTGAGCGGGAAGTACTTGCGCAGCTCCTCCTCGTCGAGGGCGTAGTCGCGCTCGCGCACCCGGGACTGCCAGTAGGGCCAGTCCGCCGGGCCGAAGTCCGCGTCGTGGAAGCCGGCCTCCTCGCTCAACAGCTTGCCCTCGGCGGCGGCGTTGGCCGCGGCCGCCGGCGCCAGGTCCGCCAGCAGCTGCCGGGCCGCGTCCGCGGTACCCGCGGTCTCCTCCGCGATGACGTAGTCCGCGTGCGTGGCATAGCCCAAAAGCTCCGCGCGCCGGGCGCGCAGCCGCACCATCTCGGTCAGCACCGCGCCGTTGGATTCCGTCCCGCGCTGCTGGGAGGCCTCCCAGAGCTTTAACCGGGAGGCCGGGTCTGCCAGGCGCGCCTGCTCGGCCTGCTGGGTGGGCAGCTCCAGCGGCAGCACAAAGCCGGTGCGGCCCGCCTGGGCGGCGTAGTCCCGGGCCGCGGCCACGCGTTCTTCCGGCAGGCCGCGTAGCTGCTCGGCGCTGTCGAAGCCCACGGCCAGGCGTTTGGTGTCGTCCAGCAGGTGGCGGCCGAATTCCTCCGACAGCGCGGACAGGCGCTGGTTCAGGCGCGTCAGCTCCTCCTTGCCGGCGGCGTCCAGATCCGCGCCGCGGCGGGCGAAAGAGCGCAGGAGGTAGTCCAGCAAGCGCTGGGACTCGGGATCCTCCGGCGCGGTGACCGCCTTCAGCCGGGCGTAGAGCTCATCGTTCTGGTAGACGGCGTCGAAGTGGGCCGAGAGCTCCGGGAAGAGCTCGCCGGCCAGCTCCTGCATCTCCGGCGTGGAGTCGGTGCCCAGCAGGTTCGCGAAGTAGCTGACCACCCGCTCGAGGTCGCGGCCGGAGCGCTCCAGCGCTTCCACCGTGTTCTCCCAGCTGGGCTCCGCCGCGCCGATAGCGGCCACTTCCGCGTCGTGCCGGCGCAGCGCCTCGTCGAAGGCCGGGCGCACGTGCGCAAAAGAAATCGCGGCGAAATCCGGCAGCTGGTAATCCAGCTTCGAGGGCTCAAGCAGCGGATTGGCGGCTAGCTCCGCGGGATCCGCGGTGCGAGCCTGGGCCGCGGAATCAGAATCGGCGGGGCGGGAGGGTTGGTGAGACACAATCTTTCCTTTCTACGACGGCGGCGCGGCAAGCAGCTTTCCAGCCTGGGCAAACACCGGCCTTCGTAGCCGGCGCTGCAGCCGCAACGGCAAGGCCACCACGCTACGCCGCAGCCTGGGGCAGGGGCGCTAAATTACATCAAAGCTAGCACAACTGTGACCCGCGCTACACGGACTTTGGGGCGACCCGTGACGCCGGGGCGGACGCAGCGCGGCGCGGGGATTTCCGGGACGTGTCCCCGCCCGCGCTCGGCAGTGGCCGGAAGAGGGGCGCAACCAAGGCGAAAACAGGCGTTTTTAGAAGCTGTAAAAATAGCGTCTGTGCTGCCGATTTGTGAAAGTTTTAGGAATCGGGTTATTGTTATCAAGGCTTCAACGCGAGAGGGGCGGTAAGAATTACCGCTTGTCTTAACGAGGCTGTGCCCCCTTAGCTCAGTCGGCAGAGCGTTTCCATGGTAAGGAAAAGGTCGACAGTTCGATTCTGTCAGGGGGCTCTGTTCGTTTCTAGGGTATTATCCAACAGTGCCCTTTAAGGAAGCGGTCACTTGGCGGTGTAGCTCAGTGGTAGAGCAAGCGACTCATAATCGCTGTGTCGCGAGTTCAATTCTCGCCATCGCTACCGGGAACAAAAAGCGCCCTCGGGCGCTTTTTTATTACCGATCTCCACCGAAAATGAGGGCGGTTTATTTATTAACCCGCTACTCTGGTAGGGTAGTCCGTGCTGTTTTAAAAGCAGTACGCCTAGGGGCGTGGCGCAATTGGTAGCGCAACGGTCTCCAAAACCGTAGGTTGCAGGTTCGAGTCCTGTCGCCCCTGCCAAACTTATTTTCTAGCGAGGAGTTTAGACGTCGTGAGCGATAATCAGCGGCCAGATGCTGGCGCACAGCGCCCCACCGGCAAGCGTCAGCGCTCCGGCGCCTCCACGACCTCCTCTGCTGACTACGCCAAGAAGCACGGCGGCCAGGTCGCTACCGCGCGCCCGCAGGATGAAAAGCCGGGCAATGGCGTGGCTTCCTTCCTTCCCGAGGTTGTTACCGAGGTCAAGAAGGTCGTCTGGCCGACCGGCAAGGAAATGGTCCAGTACACCCTGGTGACCTTCGGCTTCCTGATCGTGCTGACCGCTCTGGTCTGGAGCGTCGACACGCTGACCGGCCTCGGAGTTGAGTGGGTGCTGACTCCTTAGTACACTAGGTAAACAGCAAGCTAGAAAGCTTAGTCCCGCCGCTTCCTGATGATGGGGAGGGCGGGATAATTTATTAGCCCACCGCCTATAATCGGTGGCACGCGAAACCCCAAGGTGAGGAAGAATCCAGTGAGCGAAGACAACAACCTCGAGAACTCCGTCGAGTCGGCCCTGTTGGAAAGCATCCAGGACAAGGCTGCCGACGCCGCCGAGAACGCGGACGGCGTCGAGAACGTCGAGAGCGCGGACAACGCCGCTACTGCCGAGGCCGGCGAAGGCGAGGCCCCGGCCGTGGCCGAGGGCGCCGAGAACGTGGACGGCGCCGCTACCGCCGAGGCCGCCGACGCCGCGCCGGCTGAGGGCCAGGCCGAGGAAGGCGCCGCGGGCGAAGAAGAGGTCGACCCGGAGGCGGACTACCGTCGCCGTCTGCGCGCTTTTACCTCCGAGCTGAAGAAGCGCGACGGCAAGTGGTACATCATCCAGTGCTACTCCGGCTACGAGAACAAGGTGAAGACCAACCTCGACATGCGCGCCCAGACCCTGGGCGTGGAGGACTCCATCTTCGAGGTCATCGTCCCGGTCGAGCAGGTGCTCGAGGCCAACAAGGACGGCAAGAAGAAGATCGTCAAGCGCAAGCTGCTGCCGGGCTACGTCCTGGTCCGCATGGAGCTCAACGACGCGGCCTGGTCCGTGGTCCGCGACACCCCGGGCGTTACCTCCTTCGTGGGCAACGAGGGTAACGCCACCGAGGTCAAGCCGCGCGAGGTTGCTAAGTTCCTGATGCCGAACGACACCGCCGCGAAGACCGGCGAGGCCGCCGCCAACGCCGCCGAGGGCGAGCAGGTCGTGGCCATGCCGGAGAAGGAAGCCAAGAAGAAGATCGCCCACGACTTCCAGGTGGGCGAGGCCGTGACTATCCTGTCCGGCCCGCTGGCCTCCGTGTCCGCGACCATCTCCGAGATCGACGAGGAGACCGGCAAGATGCAGGGCCTGGTCTCCATCTTTGGTCGCGAGACCCCGGTCGAGCTGTCGCCGACCGCTATCGAGCGCATCAACTAAAACTCACCCCAGTCTCCCGCTGGCGCGGAGCTCCGTGTCTCGCCAGCGCGGAGACAAACCGGGATTTGGGTCTGACAGGGCCCGTCCCGTAATATTGACCGGCGTGTGTGGCCAAGTGCCGCATACGCCGTTATTCGTTCATCCCCGGTGGCCGAACCGAAAGAGGGGAAGCATCCGGACGGCACCCGTTATTCATCGTGGCGGGCGTGCCGGTAACTAGGAAAGAGGTAATTCGATGGCTAAGAAGAAGGTTTCTGGCTTCATCAAGCTGCAGATCGAGGCTGGCGCCGCTAACCCGGCCCCGCCGGTTGGCCCGGCACTGGGTGCCCACGGCGTCAACATCATGGAGTTCTGCAAGGCTTACAACGCCGCAACCGAGAACCAGCGCGGCAACATCGTGCCGGTGGAGATCACCGTCTACGAGGATCGTTCCTTCGACTTCAAGCTGAAGACCCCGCCGGCAGCGAAGCTGCTGCTCAAGGCCGCCGGCATCAAGAAGGGCTCGGGCGTTCCGCACACCGACAAGGTTGGCTCTGTCACCTGGGATCAGTGCAAGGAAATCGCTCAGACCAAGTTCGAGGATCTGAACGCCCGCGACATCGAGAACGGCGCCCGCATCATCGCCGGTACCGCCCGCTCCATGGGCATCACCGTCGACGGCGCGCCGGCCTAAGAAACAACTGCATGTGGTAGGGCTAGCTCCGGCCCGCCAAAGACCACACCACCCTTTATTCAAGAAAAGGACTGCTAATAATGAGCACCAAATCCAAGGCTTACAAGGCCGCCGCGGAAAAGGTTGACTTTTCCCGCCTGTACCGTCCGCTAGAGGCCGCCAAGCTGGCCAAGGAGACCTCCTCCAAGAACTTCGACGCCACCGTCGACGTTGTCCTGCGCCTGGGCGTTGACCCGCGCAAGGCCGACCAGCTGGTCCGCGGCACCGTCTCCCTGCCGAACGGCACCGGTAAGGACGTCCGCGTGGCCGTCTTCGCCGAGGGCGAGAAGGCTACCGAGGCTGAGCAGGCGGGCGCCGACATCGTCGGCACCGAGCAGCTGCTCGAGGCCGTCAACGCCGGCAACCTGGACTTCGACGTGGCCATCGCCACCCCGGACCAGATGGCCAAGGTCGGCCGCGTGGCCCGCGTCCTGGGCCCGCGTGGTCTGATGCCGAACCCGAAGACCGGCACCGTGACCAACGATGTGGCTAAGGCCATCTCCGAGGTCAAGGGCGGCAAGATCTCCTTCCGCGTGGACAAGGCTGCTAACCTGCACGCCATCCTGGGCAAGGCTTCCTTCGACGCGGAGAAGCTGGCTGAGAACTACGGCGCCCTCATGGACGAGATCCAGCGCCTGAAGCCTTCCTCCGCGAAGGGCGTGTACATCAAGCGCGCCACCATCTCCACCACCTCCGGCCCCGGCATCCCTGTCGATGCCTCCGTGGTGAAGGACTACGCAGCGGAGTAAATCCCCGCCTCGCGTCACGGCGCCATGCTCACAGTGAGCGTGGCGCCTTTTGGCGTTTTGTAGCCCGCCCCGCTTTCCGACGCCGCGCCGGGGGCCTTCCATTCCGCTTCGGCGCCGCGTCCCGCCCTACGCGGCAGGCTCGTCGATTGCGTCGAGGATCCACTCGCCGCCGTCACGGACGACGTTTTTGGCCAAGGGAATCTGGTGCGAGGCGGATTCAAGGATGTGCATGAAGTACCCGGCGGTGTTGGGAATGGCGATGGTATCGCCTACGGCCACGCCCTGTGGGAAGTCCATCTTGCGGCGCATGATGATCTCGTCCTCGATGCAGTAGGCGCCCACCAGGTAACCCGTGCGCGGGTGGCGCTCGCCCTGACCGGTGGGAACGAGGAAGGGGTCCAGCAGGATGTCATCCGCGGCGGTGCGGCACTGCGTGCGGTTCATGGCCACGCCGATGAGCGGCAGCCCGTCGGAGCGCTGCTTGAGGAAGAACACGGTGGTGAGGATCATCCCGCAGCCGTCGAGGAGGCTGCGCCCTGGTTCCAAGTGGAGGGCGATGGAGCGAGAGGACAGCGCCGTGGCGGCAGTGCCATAACCTGCTACCTCGCCGCTGAGCAGCGCACGGAGCCATTCTCCTCGGGTGGGGCTTTGCCAGAACGGGTAGGTGTTACGCAGCGGGTCGGACTTCCAGGTGAATTGCTCACCCTCGCCAGCGCGCTGCTGGTCGATGCGGCTCAGGTAGTGCTCCCACTGTTGTGGGGATTCCAGGTAGCTCATGGGCACGCCGCCACCAATATCGATGAAGGAGGCGGGGTGGCCTTGTGCACGCATAGCCTCGATCAGGGCGACGGCCTCGCCGAGCGCGGTGCGCCGGTCGGCTTCGGAGTAACCGTGCAGGTGCACGTGCACGCCGACCACCGTTACGTTCGCGGGCCAGTCGGCGTGGAGCCAGGTTTCTAAACGCTCGCCGAAGCGCGTGGGCGGCAGGTGCTGCGGGTTGGGGGCGAGTCGCGGGGCGACCTTGGCGGGGCCAAGCTTGCCGATGCTTGCTAGTTCCCCCATGTTGTCGCAAGAGATGACCACCCCGGCCTTAACCGCGGTGCGCAGCAGCTCCTCGTTCTTGATGGCGGCGCTGAGGATGATCTTTTGGGGCGCGACCCCGGCAGCGAGGACTTGGCGCAGCTCATCGAGGCTGGCTACGTCCACGCCGTGCCCGGCCTCCCGCGCGGCGGCGACGAAGGCCAGAGCCTTGTTGGCCTTGCGGGCGAAAAAGACCTTGGTCTCAACGCCAAGGTGGGAGCCGGCATCGACGAGCTCGGCGGCGTTGCGGCGCAGGGCGGAAGTATCCAGGACGTTGACCGGCGAGCCGAAGCGCTGGGTGAGCTCGGCTACCTGGGAGGGATCGGCGAGCAGATCGCGCATCCACGGCTCGAGGCGCGCGGCCAAGGGGACGGTACCGTGGATGGGCAGCGGCGAGTGCGGGTGGGAGGTCATGGCTTTCCTACTTTCTCCGCCCAGCGGGGGATGTCGGTGTGGTTGTCGCGGCTCAAGGAATCGTGGCCAGGGAGGATCTTTTCGTTCCTGCGGCCAATTTCTACCACGCCCGGAACGTCCGAAAAGGGGGTCGGGCGGCCCTGTGGGGCGATGGTGGCGTCGATGAGCAGGTCGATGTCCGGGGCGGGGCCGGTCGAGCCGCCCATCCACTCGTCGATCGTTTCGGGGCGGGCGAGGTAGGTGGTATCCACCTGCCCGGAATCGAGGGCATCGGCGAGCACTTGCGCGGTGATGGGTGGCGGCCCGAACGACACCCGCTCGAGGGTGCGGGCGAGCTCCGCGAACCCGGGGATGACCCCGTCGTGGGCGTGGTGGTCGACGAAGTTATTGAACAGGCCGCGGAAGGCCACGCCGATGGCTCCGGCCGCATGGAGCGGTGCGTCCCCGCGGGCGACGCGGAGGGAATGATGGAATTCGGCAACGGCGTCACCGGTGAAGTCCTCGCCGTCCAGCACGTGGTGCAGCTGCGCGGCGGCAAAATCACCCAGGGTGAGGGCGGCATCGATCAGCACCTTCCGCACTTCGGCGGCGGAGCCGGCGGTGCGGGCCGCGGCGTGCAGGTAAGAGGGGAACTCAGGGAGCGGGGGTTTGACCTCCATGAAGCGGCCGCTGCGGGAGACGGGGTAGATGGTCTCGGCCTCCGGGTAGCGCAGGCACACGTCGATAAAGCTCAGCGCTGCGCCGCGGGTGCCGATTCGCCTAGGGCTGGTGGGGAGGTCGGCGCCGAAGTACAACCCGGTGACCGGCACGGCGCTGGGCCGGTGGTGGAGGGCCGTCGGGTGATCGTGGGCGTGACCCGTGCAGACTAATACCTCGTCGAAGCGTGCCTGCGCGATCTCGGCGGCGGATTCGGGCTCGCCGCTCACGATCACTTGGTAGCGCCCATCGACATCCTGGTGCACGGCGTGAACGAGGCGGGGGAGATGGCGCAGCTGCAGGTTAGCGGGGCTGCGGTGTACGGCGGCGGCCCAGGCATCTGCCAGGAATTGACCCACGACGGCCCGCGGGGGAAATTCCTCGGCGGGAATGCCGCGGTGGGTGCACCACTCGCCAAAGGTTTCCACAGAGCTGCGCACGATGGACGAGGAGACGTTCAACCGCCAGCACGTGGGTTGATCCGGGCGGTACACCGCACCCGCGCCGGCGGGGTGCGGGTCGAATACCGTGACCGTAAGTTCCGCTCGGGCGCGGTCTATGAGCTCCTCGACCGCCCATAGGCTGCGAGGGCCGCCGCCGATGATCGCTACGTTCCTACTCATGCCTCCACCTTCGCGCGCAGTTGGGCGGCGAGATTTGGAAGTTCTCGGCGACCCACTCGTCGTTGTAGATGGTTTCGAGGTAGGCGTGGCCGGCATCGTGAAGAATCAGCACCAACCGTGAACCCGGCTCTAGCTCGGGGATGCGTCGCAGCGCCGCGGCGACCACGGCGCCGCCCGAAGCGCCCGGCAACAACCCCTCGCGGAAGGCGAGGGTTCGGGCGCCGACGACCGCGTCGAGGTCCGGCACGCGCACCACCTCGGATGGGGTGAAGGCGGTGGAAAGATCGGTGACCACCCCGGCGCCGTAGCCGGGCAATAAGCGGGTGCCGCGGGTACCGCCAAAGAGCACAGAACCCAGGGCATCCACCCCGATGGTGCGGGTATCCGCCCCCACCTCATCGAGTTTGCGCACGCACCCGCCGAGGGTGCCCGTGGTGCTCATGGCCACCATCAGGTGAGAGGGCGCTGCGCCCAATTGTTCGAGGATTTCCTGCATCGTTCCCTCGGCGTGGGCATGGAAGGCGGCCTGGTTGGCGTATTGGTTGAGGTTGTGCGAGCGCGGGATCTCGCGCAGCAGCTCCTGCACGCGGCTGCGGCGGGCAGAAAGCCAATCCCCGGTTTCCGGATCCGGGTGTTCGAGCATCTCCACCGTCGCCCCGAAGGCGCGCATTGTGGCCACGGTGCTGCGATTGACGCGCGGATCCACCACACAGTGAAAGTGCATTCCCTCGAGCGGGGCGAGCCGGGCAAGGGCCATGCCGAGGTTGCCGGAGGAGGATTCCACGAGCGTGGAACCCGGCCCAACCTCGCCGGCCTCCAGCGCTGCGTTGAGAAGCGCGCGGGCGGTGCGATCCTTCGCTGAACCGCCGAGGTTGAATTGCTCGAGCTTGGCATAGATGTGGACGTCCTCGCGCTCGTGCAACCGGTCAAGGCGCATCAAGGGGGTGTTGCCAATCGGCGGGCGGGTCGAACTGCACGGTGGTGGGGTGGTCATTTCCCCAATGCTAGTGCGAATCCGCGGAGCCTGCAGCTGCTTGCTCCTTCATGTCCGCGTAGGCCTCTAGGGCGGCCTGGCGCGATTCCTTTACGTCCACGATGGGAGGGGGAGACAACGGCGGCGTCCAGCGGGCGACGTACTCCCCATCCGGATCGAACTTCTGCTCCTGCGTCAACGGGTTGAAAATGCGGAAGAAGGGCGCGGCGTCGTCACCGCAGCCGGCCACCCACTGCCAATTGAAGGGGTTGGAGGCGGGATCGGCGTCGACAAGCGTCTCCCAGAACCACTCCTCCCCGCGGCGCCAATGAATGCCTAGGTTCTTGGTCAGGAAGGAACCCACCACCATGCGCACGCGGTTGTGCATGTACCCGGTCTCCCACAGCTCTCGCATGCCGGCATCGACCAAGGGAATCCCGGTCTCCCCGCGCTGCCAGGCGGGCAGGTGCTCGCTTTCCGATGCCCAGTCAAAGCCGTCGAACCGCTTTCGCACGTTGCGGGTGGCGAGGTCCGGCAGGTGGTAGAGCCGGTGCCAGGCGAAGTCCCGCCACAGCAACTCGGAGTGGAATTTCGCGGAACCGGGTAGTTCGGCGGCCGCCACCCATGCTTCGCGAGGGGAGATCTCCCCAAAACGCAGGTGTGGGGAGAGCAGGCTGGTGACCTGTTTGGAGGGGAAGTCGCGGCACTTCGCGTAGTCGGTGAGGTCGAGGGCTGCCAGCTTGGCGCGGGCTGCCGGCTCCCCTGGTGTCCAATACTGGGCGAGCTTGTCCTCCCAGGCGGCCTGGTGGGGCGTGCCGGCTTCCTTATCGGCGGGGGCCGGCGCGCCGCGCAGGGTGGGCTCGGGCAGGGGATCGTCGTCACGCAGCTGCTGGCGGGCGGCCTTGACAAACGGCGTGTAGACCCGGTAGGGCTCACCCTTGAGGGTGAGCACCTCCCATGGTTCGACCAGGGTGTGTCCGGGGTGGGAGGTGGCGTTCACGCGGGCATCGGAAAGCGCCTGCTTGACCGCCGCGTCGACCTCCCGCAACGGTTGGTGGTAGCGGCGGGTCCAGGAAACGGAAGTGGCGGCGACCTCGGCGCAGAACTCGGGCACGACGGTGCGGGCGTCGCCCTTGCGGCGCAGCAGCTGCACGCCGTATTCCGCGAGGCGTTCGCGCAGGCTCGACAGGGAACGCTCGCGCCACCACTTGGCGGCCCCGCCGAGCTGGCGGGTGCCTGGGTGCGCCGGTTCATCTACCACGAGGGCGACCACCTCGCCCTGCTCGCTGGCCCAGGTCAGGGCCTGGTTATCGGAAAGGCGGAGATCGTCGCGAAACCACATCACACACGTCATGGGTGCGATGATAGACGCGGAATTTGGTTTTCTACCTGGGCCGCTGTTAGGCTAACCGACGAAGTTTGAACGGCGTTGCGCGCTCGAATCACCTCGAGTTCGGCGGCGCCCGTACAAAGTTCACCGAAGACCGTTGGTCATCCAGGAATGGATCGAAGGTTTCCCACCCGTTGGGAGCGGCCCACGCAGGAGACACTTTGCGACACTAAGCGAAAGCACGTCCTTTCGCCCGCGCCCTGTGCTCTTGCACGGGGCTTTTTGTTGTCCTTTAATCGCCCAACCCATAAGGGGCTGGCGGTAAGGGCGGCGGAGGGCCCCGGCGGAAAACAAAAGAGATGTTTTGGAAGGAGGCGAGAATCAAATGGCAAACCCAAAAAATACTGCAGACCTGAAAGAGCTGAAGGAAAAGCTGGACGGTGCTAACTCTGTCGTGCTGACCGAGTACCGCGGCCTGACCGTATCTCAGCTGCAGGAACTGCGTAATGACTTGGGCTTTGACGTTGATTACTCCGTCGCCAAGAACACCCTTTTCAAGATCGCTGCCGCTGAAGCCGGCATCGAGGGTCTTGACGATCTGCTGACTGGCCCGACCGCTATTGCGTTCATCAAGGGCGAGGCAGTGGATGCTGCGAAGGTCATCAAGAAGTTCGCTGATGACAACAAGGCACTCGTCGTCAAGGGTGGCTACATGGACGGCAACGCGCTTACCGCGGAGCAGGTCCAGGCCATCGCCGAGCTGGACAACCGCGAGACCACTCTCGCGAAGCTGGCTGGCGCCATGAAGGGTTCTATGGCAAAGGCTGCGGCTGTATTCAACGCTCCTGCAACCAAGATGGTCCGCACCGCTGCTGCGCTGCAGGACAAGAAGGAAGCAGAAGCTTAAACCCGCGTAAATCTACGCACCACGTACACACCACAATTCGGAACCGTCTGGGTTCCACACAGAAAGGATGGCCATCATGGCTAAGCTCACCAAGGACGAGCTCATTGAAGCTTTCAAGGAAATGACCCTCATCGAGCTCTCCGAGTTCGTCAAGGAATTCGAAGAGGTCTTCGACGTTGAGGCTGCCGCTCCGGTTGCCGCTGCTGCTCCGGGCGCTCCGGCTGCCGGTGGCGACGCTGCTGCTGAGGAGAAGGACGAGTTCGACGTCGTTCTGACCGACGCTGGCGCCAAGAAGATCGGCGTCATCAAGGCTGTCCGCGAGATCGTCTCCGGCCTGGGCCTGAAGGAAGCCAAGGAGCTCGTTGAGTCCGCTCCGAAGGCCATCCTGGAAGGCGCCAACAAGGACGACGCCGAGGCCGCCAAGACCAAGCTGGAAGAGGCTGGCGCTTCCGTCGAGCTGAAGTAGTCTCAATCAGACTCACTTCGGCTTCGGCCTAAGCCTCCTCAAGGCTTAAACCACCTCCGCCTGCCCCGCATCACCGCGGGAGCAGGCGGAGGTTTTTCATGTTCTCACCCCCTTCCGGGCAGCTTTCGCACGCCGGAAACCGGGTGTTTCATTATCAACCAGCAATTGCTGGGTTGTAAGATGCTGTACCATGCTGCCCAAATCCCGCATCATCTCCGTGATCGTTCTAGGCCTCGGCATCGCTTTGATCGCCGCGGGCGCGCTCGCGCCTGTCTTCCTAGACCTGCGGGCCAAGCTGCCGCTGGACGCCGAGCACACCACGTTTAGCTTCAGCGACCCGGACGGGCGGGCGCAGACCACAAGCGAAGAAGGGACGCAGCCCTACGAGGGCCCGCTGGCCTACCAGCTGCACTACGACACCGTGGATCCCTCCGGCAAGGAGGACGCCTCCCTGCGGGTCGGGCAGACCACCGTGCGCGGCACCGAGGCCGACGCCGGCGACGTTGAGAACCTGGTCAGCGCCCAGGTGTGGAATTTCCCCATCGACCGCGTCAGCGGTGCGGCCCAGGACAAGGCCCGCCTGAACCACACGATCGCCTCGCCGGCGGCGGAGGTGGCCATCGACGGCTACTGGCTGAAATTCCCGTCGGAGGCGGAAAAGACCACCTACCCGGTCTTCGATCCGACCCTGCGGAAGGCAGAAGACGCCGTCTTCGCCGAGGAGCAGGAGATAGACGGCCGGGAGATCTACCGTTACGACCAGGAGATCGCCCCGGTCAATGTCGCCACGCTGTACGCGGGGATGGGTAACACCACCCAGTTCGAGACGCCCGAGGGCGGCACGGAGCCCGGCTACCTGTTCCATTCCGGCAAGCGCAGCATCTACGTCGACCACGCCACGGGCATGGTGGTCGGCATGGACCTAGACATCGACGACTACTATGGCACTCGGGAGGGCGAACGCCGCGAGGACGCCTTCGTCTTCCAGGCCTCCACCTCCGACGAGGATCGCGCCCAGCTCATCGGGCAGGCCGGCCAGATTCCGGATCCGCAGGTCGCGAATATCGCGCGCTGGATTGGCCTCGGCCTAGGCGTTGTCTTAACCATCATTGGGCTGCTGGGAGTCTTCGGGGTTTTCGGTCCGCGCGGCCAGAAGGCTAAGCGGGCCCTCTGAGGCTAAGGCTCAGACCGCGTGGCCCTCGGCGTTCGCGACTAGGAACCCGGGTGGGCACATAGACGATCGCGCGCGTCTTTACAAATCGCCGGAATTGATATAGGCTGTTTCGTTGCGCTGGAATCCGGATCCCCAGTGCACATTTAGCCTTGGCACGTGGTGATGGTAAAGCGACTTGACAAGGTGATTTTGTGCTACCTGAGCCCGCTGATTCCACAGCAGACCGAATGCTAAATCTACCAGCGGTTTTGCTTGCTCGCCCCTCCCAGGCGGGGAAGTGATCCGCGTGAGGTGCTGGAAGGACCCATCTTGGCAGTCTCCCGCCAGACCAAGTCAGTGGCCAATATCCCTGGAGCCCCGAAGCGTTATTCGTTCGCTAAGATTAGCGAGCCGATTGCGGTTCCGGGCCTCCTTGACTTACAACTTGATTCTTTTGCATGGCTCATCGGCACGCCGGAGTGGCGTGAGCGCCAGCAGGCTGAACGCGGCGACGACGCGCGCGTTACCTCTGGCCTGGAGGACATCCTAGAGGAATTGTCCCCGATCGAGGACTACTCGGGCAATATGTCCCTGTCGCTGTCCGAGCCGCGCTTCGAGCCGGTGAAGAACACCGTCGACGAGTGTAAAGAAAAGGACATCAACTACTCGGCGCCGCTCTACGTGACCGCAGAGTTCATCAACAATGACACCCAGGAGATTAAGTCTCAGACGGTGTTCATCGGCGACTTCCCGATGATGACCGACAAGGGTACGTTCATTGTCAACGGCACCGAGCGTGTTGTCGTCTCCCAGCTCGTGCGTTCCCCGGGCGTGTACTTTGACCAGACCATCGATAAGTCCACGGAGCGCCCGCTGCACTCCGTGAAGGTCATCCCGTCCCGCGGCGCCTGGCTCGAATTCGACGTGGACAAGCGCGACACCGTCGGCGTGCGCATTGACCGCAAGCGCCGCCAGCCGGTCACCGTGCTGCTCAAGGCCCTGGGCTGGTCCGAAGAGCAGATCCGCGAGCGCTTCGGCTTCTCCGAGCTGATGATGTCCACCCTCGAGTCCGATGGCGTTGCCAACACGGACGAGGCCCTGCTGGAGATCTACCGCAAGCAGCGCCCGGGTGAGCAGCCGACCCGCGAGCTTGCTCAGTCCCTGCTGGACAACTCCTTCTTCCGTGCGAAGCGCTACGACCTGGCCAAGGTCGGCCGCTACAAGGTCAACCGCAAGCTGGGCCTGGGCGGCGACCACGACGGCTTGATGACCCTGACCGAGGAAGACATCGCCGTCGCGCTGGAGTACCTGGTGCGCCTGCACGTCGGTGAGCGCGAGATGAAGGCGCCGAACGGTGAGATGATCTCCATCAACACCGACGACATCGACCACTTCGGCAACCGCCGTCTGCGCACCGTGGGCGAGCTGATCCAGAACCAGGTCCGCGTGGGCCTGTCCCGCATGGAGCGCGTCGTGCGCGAGCGCATGACCACCCAGGACGCGGAGTCCATCACGCCGACCTCGCTGATCAACGTGCGCCCGGTCTCGGCAGCTATCCGCGAGTTCTTCGGTACCTCGCAGCTGTCCCAGTTCATGGACCACAACAACTCGCTGTCCGGCCTGACCCACAAGCGCCGCCTGTCCGCGCTGGGCCCGGGCGGCCTGTCCCGTGAGCGCGCCGGCATCGAGGTGCGAGACGTGCACCCGTCCCACTACGGCCGCATGTGCCCGATTGAGACCCCGGAGGGCCCGAACATTGGCCTGATCGGCTCGCTGGCTTCCTACGCCCGCGTGAACTCCTTCGGCTTCATCGAGACCCCGTACCGCAAGGTCGTCGACGGCAAGGTCACCGACCAAGTCGAGTACCTGACCGCCGACGAGGAAGATCGCTTCTCCATCGCCCAGGCCGAGGTCGAGCAGGACGCCGAGGGCAACATCATCGGCGACCGTATCGAGGTCCGCCAGCGCGACGGCGACATCGCCGTGACCGACGCCTCCGGCGTCGACTACGTGGACGTCTCCCCGCGCCAGATGGTCTCCGTGGCTACCGCCATGATTCCGTTCCTGGAGCACGACGACGCTAACCGTGCACTGATGGGCGCGAACATGCAGCGCCAGGCAGTGCCGCTGGTGCGCTCCGAGTCCCCGTACGTGGGCACCGGCATGGAGCAGCGCGCGGCTTACGACGCCGGCGATCTGGTCATCACCCCAAAGGCCGGCGTGGTCGAGGACGTGACCGCGGACCTCATCACCATCATGGACGACGAGGGCCAGCGCGACACCTACATGCTGCGCAAGTTCGAGCGCACCAACCAGGGCACGAACTACAACCAGACCCCGCTGGTGTCCATGGGCGAGCGCGTCGAGGCCGGCCAGGTGCTGGCCGACGGCCCGGGTACCCACAACGGTGAGATGTCGCTGGGCCGCAACCTGCTCGTGGCGTTCATGCCGTGGGAAGGCCACAACTACGAGGACGCCATCATCCTCAACCAGCGCATCGTCGAAGAGGACATCCTGACCTCCGTGCACATCGAGGAGCACGAGATCGATGCCCGCGACACCAAGCTGGGTGCCGAGGAAATCACCCGCGAGATCCCGAACGTGGCCGAGGACGTGCTCAGCGATCTGGACGAGCGCGGCATCATCCGCATCGGCGCCGACGTCCGCCCGGGTGACATCCTGGTCGGTAAGGTCACCCCGAAGGGTGAGACCGAGCTGACCCCGGAGGAGCGCCTGCTGCGCGCCATCTTCGGCGAGAAGGCCCGCGAGGTGCGCGACACCTCGATGAAGGTCCCGCACGGTGAGGTCGGCAAGGTTATCGGCGTGGCTCGGTTCAGCCGCGAGGACGATGACGACCTGGCCCCGGGCGTCAACGAGATGATCCGCGTCTACGTCGCCCAGAAGCGCAAGATCCAGGACGGCGACAAGATGGCCGGCCGCCACGGCAACAAGGGCGTTGTCGGTAAGATCCTGCCGCCGGAGGACATGCCGTTCATGGCGGACGGTACCCCGGTCGATATCATCCTGAACACCCACGGTGTTCCGCGTCGTATGAACATCGGCCAGGTCCTCGAGGTCCACCTCGGCTGGCTGGCACACGCCGGCTGGAAGGTCGACGTCGACGACCCGGCTAACGCCGAGCTGCTCAAGACCCTGCCGGAAGAGCTCTACGACGTCCCGGCCGACTCGCTGACCGCCACCCCGGTCTTCGACGGCGCGACCAACGAAGAGATCTCCCGCCTGCTGGCGTCCTCCCGCCCGAACCGCGACGGCGACGTCCTGGTCGACGGCGAGGGCAAGGCCACGCTGTTCGACGGCCGCTCCGGCGAGCCGTACAAGTACCCGATCTCGGTCGGCTACATGTACATGCTCAAGCTGCACCACCTGGTGGATGAGAAGATCCACGCCCGTTCGACTGGTCCGTACTCCATGATTACCCAGCAGCCGCTGGGTGGTAAGGCCCAGTTCGGTGGCCAGCGCTTCGGCGAGATGGAGGTGTGGGCCATGCAGGCATACGGCGCGGCCTACACCCTGCAGGAGCTGCTGACCATCAAGTCGGACGACGTGGTCGGCCGCGTGAAGGTCTACGAGGCCATTGTGAAGGGCGAGAACATCCCGGATCCGGGCATCCCGGAATCCTTCAAGGTGTTGCTCAAGGAGCTGCAGTCGCTGTGCCTGAACGTGGAGGTCCTGTCCACCGACGGCACGCCGATGGAGCTTTCCGGCTCGGATGAAGACGACATGGAATCCGGTTCCTCGCTGGGCATTAACCTGTCCCGCGATGAGGGTTCCGCCGCCGACATCGCCTAGCGACTCTGCTTTAGGTCCGCCGCTGGTATACCCAGCGGCGGGCAAGGAAACAAGTTACTTTTTCAAATGCCAACAATTCCTCGTTAAACGAGGATGAAAGGGAGAATTTACGTGTTCGACGTAAACCTCTTCGACGAGCTCCGCATTGGTCTGGCCACCGCTGAAGACATCCGTCGCTGGTCCAAGGGCGAGGTCAAAAAGCCCGAGACCATCAACTACCGAACCCTGAAGCCGGAGAAGGACGGCCTGTTCTGCGAGCGCATTTTCGGGCCGACCCGCGACTGGGAGTGCGCCTGCGGTAAGTACAAGCGCGTGCGCTACAAGGGCATCATCTGCGAGCGGTGCGGCGTCGAGGTCACCAAGTCCAAGGTCCGCCGTGAGCGCATGGGCCACATCGAGCTGGCCGCTCCGGTTACCCACATCTGGTACTTCAAGGGTGTCCCGTCCCGCCTGGGCTACCTGCTGGATCTCGCTCCGAAGGATCTGGAGCGCATCATCTACTTCGCGGCCAACATCATCACCTCCGTGGATGAAGAGGCCCGCCACAACGACATGTCCACCCTCGAGGGCGAGATGCTGCTCGAGAAGAAGGACGTGGAGGACGACACCGAGGCAGAAATCGCCGAGCGCGCGTCCAAGCTCGAGGCCGACCTGGCCGAGCTGGAGGAAGCCGGCGCCAAGGCGGACGCCCGCCGCAAGGTCCAGAACGCTGCGGACAAGGAGATGCAGCACATCCGCGAGCGCGGCGAGCGCGAGGTCGCCCGCCTGGACGAAATCTGGAACACCTTCGTCAAGCTGGCTCCGAAGCAGATGATCATCGACGAGAACATCTACGAAGAGCTCGTCGACCGCTACGAGGACTACTTCACCGGCGGCATGGGCGCGGAAGCCATCCAGACGCTCATCCGCAACTTCGACCTGGAGGCCGAAGCTGAGGTCCTGCGCGAGACCATCAACAACGGCAAGGGCCAGAAGAAGATGCGCGCTCTGAAGCGCCTGAAGGTCGTCGCCGCGTTCCTGCGTTCCGGCAACGACCCGGCCGGCATGGTCCTGGACGCTATCCCGGTCATCCCGCCGGAGCTGCGCCCGATGGTCCAGCTGGACGGTGGCCGCTTTGCCACCTCCGACCTGAACGACCTGTACCGCCGCGTGATCAACCGCAACAACCGCCTCAAGCGCATGATCGATCTGGGCGCGCCCGAGATCATCGTCAACAACGAGAAGCGCATGCTGCAGGAGTCCGTGGACGCCCTGTTCGACAACGGCCGCCGCGGCCGTCCGGTCACCGGCCCGGGCTCCCGCCCGCTGAAGTCCCTGTCTGACCTGCTCAAGGGCAAGCAGGGCCGCTTCCGTCAGAACCTGCTGGGTAAGCGCGTGGACTACTCCGGCCGTTCGGTTATTATCGTCGGCCCGCAGCTGAAACTGCACGAGTGCGGTCTGCCGAAGCTGATGGCGCTCGAGCTGTTCAAGCCTTTCGTCATGAAGCGCCTGGTGGAAAACGACTACGCGCAGAACATCAAGTCCGCTAAGCGCATGGTCGAGCGCCAGCGTTCCGAGGTCTGGGACGTGCTGGAGCAGGCCATTTCCGAGCACCCGGTGCTGCTGAACCGCGCGCCGACCCTGCACCGCCTGGGTATCCAGGCCTTCGAGCCGAAGCTGGTTGAGGGTAAGGCCATTCAGCTGCACCCGCTGGCTTGTGAGGCCTTCAACGCCGACTTCGACGGTGACCAGATGGCAGTCCACCTGCCGCTGTCCGCCGAGGCCCAGGCCGAGGCCCGCGTGCTGATGCTGGCCTCCAACAACATTCTGTCCCCGGCCTCCGGTAAGCCGCTGGCTATGCCGCGCCTGGATATGGTCACCGGTCTGTACTACCTGACCATGGACAAGGCCGAGGACGAGATCGGCGGCGAGGGCCGCTTCCACGAGGCGGAGACCGACAAGCCGGCCACCGGCGTCTACTCCTCCTACGCGGAGGCCCTGATGGCGCGCGACCGTGGTGTCGTGGGCCTGCAGGCCCCGATCAAGGTGCGCATCGACCACCTGCGTCCGCCGGAGGACATCGAGGCCGAGCAGTTCCCGGATGGCTGGGAGCGCGGCCAGGCCTGGCTGGCGGAGACCACCATCGGCCGCATCATGTTCAACGAGCTGCTGCCGTGGAACTACCCGTACCTCGAGGGCGTCATGGTCCGTAAGGGCGGGTCCGGCAACAAGGTGCTGCTGGGCGACGTGATCAACGATCTCGCCGTCAAGTACCCGATGATCACCGTGGCTCAGGTCCTGGACAAGATGAAGGACGCCGGCTTCTACTGGGCTACCCGTTCCGGCGTGACCATCACGATGTCCGACGTTCTGGTTCTGCCGAACAAGACCGAGATCCTGGAGTCCTACGAGAAGGAAGCCGAGCGGATCGAGCGCAAGTACTGGGAGCAGGGCGCCCTGACCGAGCGCGAGCGCTACGACCGCCTGGTTGAGCTCTGGAAGGACGCTACCGACACCGTGGGTAACGCGGTGGAGAACCTCTACCCGGATGACAACCCGATCCCGATGATCGTTAAGTCCGGTGCGGCCGGTAACATGCGCCAGATCTGGACGCTGGCCGGCATGAAGGGCATGGTCGTGAACTCCAAGGGTGACTACATCACCCGTCCGATTAAGACCTCCTTCCGTGAAGGCCTGTCGGTGTTGGAGTACTTCAACAACTCGCACGGTTCCCGTAAGGGCCTGGCGGATACCGCACTGCGTACCGCCGACTCGGGCTACCTGACCCGTCGTCTGGTCGACGTGGCCCAGGACGTCATCGTCCGCGAGGACGACTGCGGCACCCGCCAGGGCGTGCGCGTGCCGATCGGCACCGAGGTCGCCGAGGGCCAGTACGCGGTTCACGAGCTGTGGGAGACCTCCGCTTCCGGCCGCGTAGTGGCTACCGACGTCAAGGACGCCGACGGCAACGTGCTGGCTGAGGCCGGCTCCGACCTGACCGAGAGCCTGACCAACAAGCTGGTCCAGGCTGGCGTGCAGGAGATCAAGGTCCGCTCCGTGCTGACCTGCCAGACCCCGGCTGGTGTCTGTGCTAAGTGCTACGGCAAGTCCATGGCTTCCGGCCACTTGGTCGATATCGGCGAGGCCGTCGGTATCGTGGCCGCCCAGTCGATTGGTGAGCCGGGTACCCAGCTGACCATGCGTACGTTCCACCAGGGCGGTGTCGGCGGCGATATTACCGGCGGTCTGCCGCGTGTGCAGGAGCTCTTCGAGGCCCGTAACCCGAAGAACCGCGCCCCGATCGCCTCCGTGGACGGCACCGTGTCCCTGTCGGACGAGGGCAACTTCTGGACCCTGACCATCACCCCGGACGATGGTTCGGACAACGTGGTCTACGAGAAGCTGTCGAAGCGCCAGGGCCTGGCCCAGGTGCGCCGCCCGATGGAGTCCAACCCGGACGCCATGATCGAGCGTTCCCTGCGCGACGGCGACCACGTCGTCACCGGCGAGCGCCTAATGCGCGGTGCGGCCGACCCGCACGACGTCCTGGAGGTCCTGGGTCGCCGTGGCGTGGAGAAGCACCTCATCGACGAGGTCCAGGCCGTGTACCGGACCCAGGGTGTGGCCATCCACGACAAGCACATCGAGATCATCATCCGCCAGATGCTGCGCCGTGGCACGGTGATCGACGCCGGCTCGACCGAGTTCCTGCCGGGCACCCTGGTGGACCTGTCCGAGGCCAAGCAGATCAACGCCGCGCAGGTGGCCGAGGGCGGCGAGCCCGCACAGCTGCGCAGTGAGATCATGGGTATCACCAAGGCCTCCCTGGCTACCGAGTCCTGGCTGTCCGCCGCCTCCTTCCAGGAGACCACCCGCGTGCTTACCGATGCCGCTATCAACAAGCGCTCCGATAAGCTCATCGGTCTCAAGGAGAACGTGATCATCGGTAAGCTGATCCCGGCCGGTACCGGTATTTCCCGCTACCGCAACATCACTGTGAAGCCGACGGAGGCCGCCCGCAACGCGGCGTACTCCATCCCGACCTACAGCGATACCATCTACAGCGACGACAGCTTCGGTGAGTTCACCGGCGCCTCTGTCCCGCTGGAGGAGGACTTCTTCTAGAGGAAGTACTCCCGCGGTCTAACCGCACACATTCGGTCTGCACAGCGGCCCCGCACCTCCTTCACGGGAGGCCGCGGGGCCGCTGTCTTTGTGCGCCGTCCTTAACCCCGCCAGGGCCTCTGACGCCCGGCCCGAGGGAGGGCCGCTAGAGCCAGCCGTTGTCCTCGGCCGCAGCAACGGCGGCGTGCCGGTTGCCGGTGGCGGTCTTGGTCATGATGGCGGACAGGTGATTGCGCACGGTGCCCTCGCTCAAATGCAGGGCCGCGGCGATGTCGCGCACGCTGTGGTGCTCAGTCGCGGCGTGGCAGACCTCTACCTCGCGCTGGGTGAGCGGGTTGGGCGGGCTGAAAAGGGCCCGCTCCGCCAGCCCCGGATCGATAACGCGATGGCCGGCGTGGATGCGGCGTACGGCGTCGGCGAGGGAATCCGGCGGGGTGTCCTTCATAATGAAGCCGGAGGCCCCGGCGGCCAGTGCGCGCTGCAAGTAGCCGGTGCGTCCGAAGGTGGTGACGATAAGAACGTGGGCCTTGCCGGCTCCCAGCAGTCCTGCGTCGCGCAGCTCTTTGGTCGCTTCCAGGCCGCTGGTGCCGGGCATCTCAATATCCATGATGAGCACGTCTGGCCGGCACTGGCGTACCTGGGAGACGATCTGCGCGCCGTCGGCGGCCTCGCCCACGACCTCGAGGTCGCCCTGCAGACTCAGCAGCGCGGCGAGCGCCCCGCGGACCAGGTGCTGGTCGTCGGCGATGAAAACCTTGATGGGGGCCTTGGCTCCACAGTCTTTAGTCACGGCATTTCCACCTCAATCCGGGTGCCCCGGCCTGGTTGGGAAGTGATGCTCAACGTCCCGCCGGCATCTTCGACCCGGGCGCGCAGGCCCGCTAGCCCGTTGCCCGGGGAGATGGTGTGGCCGATGCCGTCATCGCCGACGACGAGACGCGTGGGCGTGACCTCGATCCAGGCCCGGCGGGCCCCGGCGTGGCGGAGGATATTGGTCGTGGCCTCTCGTACCGCCCAGGCATACAAGACTTGGTGCTTAGCGGCGATCTCCTGGGCGTGGGAGGGCTCCGGGACGCGGGCGGCGATGCCCGCGGCGTGCAGCGCATTTTCGGCATTGGCTAGCTCCACCGCCAGCTGCGGCTGGCGCAGAGCGGTAACGGTCGCGCGTACCTCGTCCAGGGACGATCGCGTCAGCTCGCTAATGGCGCGCAGCTCCTCCTCGGCCTTTTCCGGAGCGAACTGGAGCTGCCGCCGGGCCAGCTCGGACTTGAGGTTGATGACGGTCAGGGACTGCCCCAACAGATCGTGGATGTCGCTGGCGATGGCCTCGCGCTCGCGCGCCAGCCGGAGACGGCTCTCGGCGCTGCGCTCCGCGGCCTTCCTATCCTCGAGGCTCTTGTTGAGCGCCATGAACGCCGGGGTGCACAAGGCGAGGCCGGCCAAGGCGAAGGCGTTCGGCGGCTGGAAGACGATCAGGAGGATCACTGTGAAACCGGCTCCGCAACCGACCATGGCGTAGCCGGTCATCCCAGGCGTGACGTAGAGAAAGACGGCCATGAAATAGGGCAGGAAGACCAGCACGTACCAGCCGATCAGCGGCAGGAGGGCTAGCGGACCGATCAGCAGGACGGCGCACCAGACGAGCACGAAGAGGGGCAGGCGCCGGCGGGGCACTGATGCGTGGTAGCCGGAGCCTAGGGCGTAGGCGAGGGCGAAAAACGCAAAGCCGGCAGCGACGCTTGCTAGGGCAGTGCCGTTGAGTCCTGAGAACAGGAAGGGCACGAAGGAAAACAGCAGGAAGACCAGCCAGATGCTGCTCTTGGTGGCGTCGCTGCGGGAGAAGTGCATGAGGCGGTTTAGCGTCCCTTCTGGCGGCGGTTGAGCAGTATGAAGGTGATTACAAAGATAGCAGTCCAGGCGGCAATATTTGCTAGGGCGTTGGGGAGGGCTTCTTCGTGGTAGTAAGGTTCGTCGGAGATTATTTGTACCCCGTCGGTGAGGGGGTAGTTGGCTAGGGCGTTGGCGCCGTAGAGGGGCGTGAAGCGCCCGAAATCGAGCATACCGGCGCTCAGCGGCATGAACATGTTGGCGGCGAAGGCGAAGACCACGATGAGCGTGGAGGCTATCGTAATCGCGCTGTCGGAGCGGAAAAGCTCCCCAAAGGCCATGCCGTAGACGCCGAAGGGCAGGGAAACGGCGATGCAGACAAAGAAGCAGGCGGCCCACGCGCTCACGGTCATGGTGGCACCGGTCAGGGCGCCGGCGATAAAAACAGCCACCACGGGGAGGGCGCAGCGCAGCACCAAGGACAGCACCTGGGCGGTCAGGTAATGGCCCGGGGTGGTGGGGGTAAGCGCTAGTTGGCGGCCCCAACCACTGCGGCTTTCAACGACCGTGCCGCCGGCCGCCGCGGTCGCGGCGATGACCGCGCCGTAGAGCGCCATGGAGACCATGACGAAGGCTTTAGGGTTGCCGTGCGCAAAGTCCGGCATGGACGAATAGTCCTGCAGGGCGCCGAAGAGCAGGTAGAAGCCGACCGGCATGAAGACGGTGAAAAAGAGGTTGGTGAAGTCCCGGGAGGCGCGCTTGAGGTTTAGCGCCGTCAGGGAGCGGACAGGCGCGGCAGCGGCTGCGGTAGTGGTCATTCCTGTAATTCCTTTCTAGGCCCGTCGCGTAGGCCAGGCCGTGACTTCGGAGTTCTTCGCGTTGGTTTCCTCCGGCCGCAGACCGGCGTTGAGGTCGGCGGTGAAATCCGGGGCGATGTAGCGCAGTACCGCCTCGTCGAGGCTCGGGTAGCCGCCTTGGACTTCCGCGACGGTGCCGTTGGCGGTGACTCGGCCGTCCTGGAGGATGACCACCCGGTCGGCGTAGCGCTGGGCCTCCTCGAGGTAGTGGGTGGCGAAAATGATGGTTTGGCCTTCTCGTGCCTGGTGGCGCAAGGTGTGCCAGAATTCGTGGCGGGCGTAGATGTCCATACCGGTGGTCGGCTCGTCCAGGATGAGGAGGTCGGGGCGGGGCAGGATGGCCAGCGTGAAACGCACGCGCTGCTGCTCCCCGCCGGAGCACAACCGGACCTTACGGTCCTGGATCTCAGTCAGCCGGGTCTCCTCCATGACTTCGCGCTCGACCTCATCTAGTGGAGCGGACCGCGGGTGCAGCCCGGCTATAGCGCGTACGGTCTCCTCGACCGTGATGTCGGGGAGAAGCCCGCCGGATTGCAGCACCGCGCCCACGCGGGACGTCTTCGCGGCCCGGGCGGGCGGCCCGCCGAAGAGTTCGATGGCGCCGCTGGTTGGTTCCGTCAGTCCTAGCACCATGTCGAAAAGCGTTGTCTTGCCCGCGCCATTGGCGCCTACCAAGGCCACAACTTCCCCAGCGGGGATGGTTAGGTCAAGGTCCCGGATGGCGTTGACCCGCTTCTTGCCGCGCCCAAAGGCTTTAGTCAGGTGCTGAATCTCAATAGCTGGGGTGGGCTTGTTGTTCGTGCTCGCGTGCATGCCCCGAGTATCGGCGAGAAGGACAAGGGGTGCGTAGGCCAAAGATCCAGACATAGGCATGACAAATGTCAGGGGTCGGGGTCTCTACCCCCGCCCGTGCAGGTGATTTTGTCGTGCGCAGGGGCTTGCTATGCTAAACGCCTGTACAACTAAACAAACGCGGGAGCTGCTGGAGGCAATGTCCAGCGGCTGAGATGGCCTTGGGGCCGAACCGTAGAACCTGATCCGGGTAATGCCGGCGCGAGGGAGGAAAAATGCCGAATAGGCTTCATTGGCGTGTTGTAGACATCGTGGTTGCATCCATCTTGGGTGTGGCCTGCGGTCTGATTTTCTTGCTGTGGAACACCGTGGGGTACGCGTGGTTCATGGCCATGGATAGCCTCACACCGGGGTTCGGGGGACTGGCCACCGGTATCTGGCTGCTGGGCGGCGTCATTGGCGGCTTGGTGATTCGCAAGCCGGGCGCGGCCATCTTCGTCGAGGTCCTGGCGGCCTCGGTCTCCGCGGCGCTGGGCAGCCAGTGGGGCATCGAGACGCTCTACTCCGGCCTGGCCCAGGGCCTGGGCGTCGAGATCGTCTTGGCGATCTTCGCCTACCGGAACTTCAAGCTGCCGGTGGCGGCGCTGTCCGGCATCGGCGCGGGAATCGGCGCGTTCATCCTGGAGCTGTTCACGTCCGCCAACCTGGCCAAGTCGCTGGAATTCAACCTCATCTACCTGTCCTGCCTGATGATCTCCGGCGCCATCCTGGCCGGCGTGCTCGGCTACTACCTGGTCCGCGCCCTGGCGCGCACCGGCGCCCTGGACCGGTTTGCGGTAGGCCGGGAAGCCCGTGCCTAGTCTCGCTGCCAGCCACCCGACGGGACTTGCGGCCCGGGGCTTTGGCTGGCAGCACGCCGGGCGCAACCGGGCGGCGCTCAAAGATATTGAGCTCGATATCGCACCGGGCGAGCGGGTCCTGCTGTGCGGGGACTCCGGCTCCGGCAAGTCGACGCTGCTGGCCGCCTTCGCGGGCGTGCTGGGCGGCGATGACGAGGGCGAGCAGACCGGCGAGCTGACGCTCTACGACGCCGCCGGCCACCGCGAGGCGCCCGGGCGCACCGTCCCGGTGGGGCTGGTGCTCCAGGACCCGGACGCGCAGGTGATCGCCTCCCGCGTGGGCGATGACGTCGCCTTCGGGTGCGAGAACCTCGGCGTGGAAAGGGAAGAGATCTGGCGCCGGGTGCGCCACGCCTTGGACGTGGTGGGCCTGGACGTCGGCCTGGACCACCCGACGCAGCGCCTGTCCGGCGGGCAGAAGCAGCGCCTGGCGCTGGCCGGGATCATTGCCATGGGCGCGGGTCTCATCCTGCTCGACGAGCCCACGGCCAACCTGGACCCGCAGGGTGCCCGGGACGTCATCGCCGCGGTGCGCGAGACCGTCGAGGCCACCGGCGCGACGCTCGTCGTGGTTGAGCACAACTACTCCGGCTGGGAAGACCTGCTGGACCGCGCGATTATGCTCAGCGACGGGCGCGTGAGCGCGGATTCCACCGTCGCGGACGTGGCTGCCGCCCGGGCGGTGACTGGTCTGCCGGAAGCCCGGCCGGTTGCCCCGCACGCGCCGGCCGCGATGTTCTCGCGCGAGCTGGTCACCCGCTTCGGCCCGCCGCGCAGCTACGAGATCCCGGCCGGGGCCTCCACCGTGATTACCGGGCCGAACGGCTCCGGCAAGACCACCTGGCTGATGACCATGGCCGGCCTGCTCGCCCCGGTCAGCGGCCAGATCGGCATGTCGGAGGTGGTCGCCCGCGGGCTGCCGCCCACCCCGCGCAAGTGGAAGTCGCGGCAGCTGGCGCACCGCATTGGCTACGTCTTCCAGAACCCGGAACACCAATTCGTGGCCCGCAGCGTGGCCGAGGAGCTGCGCGTGGGCCCAACGGTGATGGGCGAGGAGGTGCCGACCGCGCGCATCGACGAGCTGGTGGAGCGCCTCCGGCTCGGGCACCTGCTGGAGGCCAACCCGTTCACGCTCTCCGGCGGGGAGAAGCGCCGCCTGTCCGTGGCCACCGCCCTGGTGACCGCGCCGGCGGTGGTCCTCCTCGACGAACCCACCTTCGGCCAGGATCCGTCTACCTTCGCCGAGCTAGTCGTCATGCTGCGCGAGCTCGTCGACGCCGGCACCACGATCGCCTCCATCACCCACGACGAGATGTTCATCGCGGCGCTGGGCGATGCCCGCATCCGCGTCACGGCCCCCGAGGCCGCGCCCAGCGTGCCAGCCAGTCGCGCCCGCGGCCGCCGGCGAGGGGAGGGGCGGAATGCCTAATATCCTGGCGACTGTCAACCCGGTGACCCGGCTGGCGCTGATGGTCATCATCACCACGCCGCTGCTGCTCAGCCTGGACTGGGTCAGCGCGACCGTCTCCCTGGGCCTGACGGTGCTGCTCGCCCCGCTGTGCGGGGTGCCCTGGCCCCGGCTGATCCGGCTGGCCTGGCCCCTGCTGATTATCGCCCCGCTGTCGGGCATCTCCATGCTGCTCTACGGCCGGCCGGGCGGGAAGGAGTACTTCTCCGTCTGGCTGGCGGTGGTCACGGAGAACTCGGTCGAGCTGGCCATCGCGGTGATGATCCGTGTCCTGGCCGTGGCCCTGCCCGTGGTGGTGCTGGCCCGCGACATCGACCCGACGGAGCTGGGCGACGGCCTGGCCCAGGTGCTGCGGCTGCCCGCGCGCTTTGTCATCGGCGCGGTGGCCGGCGTGCGCATGGCCACCCTCTTCAAAGACGACTGGGCGTCCATGGAACGGGCCCGCCGGGCTCGGGGGCTGACCGACCGCGGCCGGATTGCGCACATGGCCTCGATGTCCTTCGGCCTGCTGGTCGTGGCCCTGCGGCGCGGCGGCAAGCTCGCCACGGCGATGGAGGCCCGCGGTTTCGGCCGCACCCCGCCGCACGGCAGGAGCCGGACCTGGGCCCGCGAATCCCGCCTGCGCACCCAAGACTGGCTGGTCATGGCCGGTGCCGTAGTACTCGCGGCCGTCCCGGTGGTAGTTTCGGTAATCACGAACTCTTGGCGATTTTTTGGATTGTGATAGCTTCTATGCCCTCTGACCAGCCCGAGCAACCTGCTAGTGGCGTCGTGGACGAGCCCTTCCCGTCCGCGGCGGCGCTAAAACACTTGAGCATCGACCGGCAGCAGGCCCACGTGGTCGCGCGGGTTTTGCAGCTCGCCGCTGAGACCAAGCGGCCGATGAAGCCCGTCACCGTGCTCATCGACGGCCCGTCGGGGGCGGGAAAGACCTGGCTGTCGGCCCGCCTGGCCGAGCGCGATAACTGCCAGGTCGTACACCTGGACGAGTTCTACCCGGGCTGGCACGGCCTGGACCGTGGTTCGGAGATGGTCTACGAGCACGTCCTGCGCCAGATGAACCCCGGCTACTGGCGCTGGGACTGGGAAGCCAACGCCCCCGGCGAATGGATGAGCCTAGACGCACGCGACGACCTCATCGTCGAGGGCGTGGGCTCGGTAACCCCGGAATCCCTGGCCACCGCCCGCGAGCGCGGCAGCGTCGTGGCGGTCTGGGTCACCGGGCCGCGCGAAGAGCGCAAAGAGCGCGCGCTGGGCCGCGATCCGTATTACGCCGAGTGGTTCGAGGTCTGGGAGGACCAAGAAAAGGAACACTTCGCAGAACTCGAGGCCGCCGGAATCGAATTCGACGTCCACTGGGACTGGACCCCGGCGCAAGACTAGCGGAGGCAGAAAGCCCGCCGCGCTAGCCGCCTAACCGCGGTAATAGCCCTCGGCATCGCAGCCGCGGGCGGCCTGGACCACCAGCTCGCTTCCCCGCGCCCGCGCCGCGGCCTTAAGCTCCGGCAGATGGCCTTCTACCGCGGAGCCGGGCCAGGAGGTGGTGCGCAGCTGCAGCCCCATGCCGTGGGCGTGGGCGGCGTCCGCGGCGATATCCAGGCTCTGCCACATCCGGTGAGCTACCGCGGGTGTTACCCCGGCCACGGCGGGCAAGTCCCCGGGCAGGCCCTTGACGTCCAGGCCTATCCAGTCCGGCCGGGTGTCCGGATCCGCCAGCAGGCGCCGCAGCCGCGCCGGGCTATAGCCACTGGTGTGCAGCCCCACCGGGAAACCGGCGGCGTGGGTGCGGCGGATGGCATCGGCCAGCCCCGGTACGGCCAGCGGCTCCCCGCCGGAGATGACCAGGGCATCGATAAGCCCCCTGCGCGCGTGCAGGAGGTCGAGCACCTCCTCGAAGCCCTGGTCGCCGCCGCTGCCGCCGAGCGGCTGGAGCGCCGGGTTGTGGCAGTAGCGGCAGCGCAGCGGGC
This sequence comes from Corynebacterium sp. LK2537, assembly GCF_040946485.1. Lineage (NCBI taxonomy): Bacteria > Bacillati > Actinomycetota > Actinomycetes > Mycobacteriales > Corynebacteriaceae > Corynebacterium > Corynebacterium sp. LK2537. The sequence goes on along the minus strand of NZ_JAYWLQ010000005.1, from coordinate 157,846 downwards.
AGCCCTGCACGAAGGCCGTGATCGTAAGCTTGCCCGGCCAGTCACAGGTGGAAAAGGGGATGACCCCCGCGACGGGCAGCGAGGGGTTGGCCGGCCCGGCGGAGGCGCCCGGGGGATTAATTGCCTTGGCCGACATAAGACTCCGCGAAGTACTCGCGCTCGTGGAACTCGCCCTGCTTGCCGGTGTTGAAGCTGGACACGGGCCGGAAATAGCCCATCACGCGGGTCCACATCTCCGTAGCCTCGCCGCACTCCGGGCACTGTGGGTGCTCGCCGGAGATATAGCCGTGCGAGGCGCAGATGGAAAACGTCGGCGTGATGGTGATGTACGGCAGACGGAAGGTGCTCAGCGCCCGCTTGACCAGCTTGGCGCAGGCGGCGCCGGAGGACATGGCCGAGCCCATGTACAGGTGCAGGACGGTACCGCCGGTGTACTTGGACTGCAGATCCTCCTGGGCGGCCAGGGCGGCGAAGGGATCCGGGGTATGCGCCACCGGCAGCTGGGAGGAGTTGGTGTAGTAGGGCTGCGCCGCGGTGCCGGCCTGCAGGATGCCCGGGAAGCGCTCCTTGTCCTCACGGGCAAAGCGGTAGGTGGCGCCCTCGGCCGGGGAGGCCTCCAGGTTGTAGAGGTGCCCGGTGCGCTCCTGGGCCCGGGTCAGCAGGGCGTTGACGTGGTCCAGCAGGCGCGCGACCTGGTCGTGGCCCTGCGGATCGGTGAGGTCGTAGGCGTCCTGGGTGAAGTTGCGGATCATCTCGTTGCAGCCGTTGACGCCGATGGTGGAGAAGTGGTTGTCCAGGCTGGGCAGCCAGCGCCGCGTGTAAGGGTAGAGGCCGCGGTCCAGGTTTTCCTGGACGAAGGCGCGGCGGCGTTCCAGGGTATCCACGGCGAGGTCGACCAGCTCGGTCACGCGGGCCAGCAGCGCCTCCTCGTCGCCGCGGTAGAGGTAGCCCAGCCGCGCGCAGTTGAGGGTGACCACCCCGATGGAGCCGGTCAGTTCCGCCGAGCCGAACAGGCCGTTGCCGCGCTTGAGCAGCTCCGTCAGGTCGAGCTGCAGCCGGCAGCACATGGAGCGCACCATGCCGGGATCCAGATCCGAGTTGAGGAAGTTCTGGAAATAGGGCAGCCCGTAGCGCGCGGTCATGGTGAACAGGGCCTGGGCGTTCGGGCTGTCCCAGTCGAAGTCCTCGGTGATGTTGTAGGTAGGGATGGGGAAGGTAAACGGCCGGCCGTCGGCGTCCCCGGCGGACATGACCTCCAGGAAGGCGCGGTTGATAAGGTCCATCTCCGCCTGCAGGTCCCCGTAGCGGAAGTCGACGGGCTCGCCGCCGATGAGCGGGGTGATATCCGCCAGGTCGGCCGGGCAGGTCCAGTCGAAGGTGAGGTTGGTAAAGGGCGTCTGCGTGCCCCAGCGCGAGGGAACGTTGAGGTTGAAGACGAACTCCTGCAGGGTCTGCTTCACCTGCTCGTAACTCAAGTTGTCCAGACGCACGAAGGGGGCCATGTAGGTGTCAAAGCTGGAGAAGGCCTGCGCGCCCGCCCATTCGTTCTGCAACGTGCCCAGGAAGTTGACGGCCTGGCCGCACGCGGCAGACAGGTGCTTGGGCGGGGCGGAGCTGACCGTGGCGGGCACGCCGCCAAAGCCTTCCTCTAGCAGCTGGCGCAGCGACCAGCCGGCGCAGTAGCCGGAGAGCATGTCCAGGTCGTGGATGTGGAGATCGCCGTCCCGGTGCGCTTGACCGGCCGCGGAGGAGAAGACGTGGTTGAGCCAGTAGTTAGCGGTGACCTTGCCGGAGGTGTTGAGCACCATCCCGCCCAGGGAGTAGTCCTGGTTGGCGTTGGCGTGGATGCGCCAGTCGGCGCGCTCGAGGTACTCGTCCAGGGTGGACTGCACGTCGATGCTCGTGTGCCGTGCGGGGTGCTGGGAAGCCATGGGTGTCCTTTCGGTTAGGAGAAGCGGTGAAGTCGTCGCGGCAGGGCCGGTGCCGCGTGCCCGGGGTGGGCCAATTAAAAGCGCTTTCGATGGACAACATAGCTGTAATTTCGGCGGTGTGAGTTAGCCGAAACTCCATATATTCCGGTGTGATAGATCACGACTCCAACATGTTGTGGTTTGGGTCCAGAGTTCGCTGCGCGAACCGGAGGCCATGTAGTGGCCGTGACATCCGCCCCAGTCCGCCGTTCGGCCTACCCCTTCGGCGGGGAGGGGAAAGTTCCGTGGACTTTGTCACTAGGGTTTCGGATCGGCGGCGTTTCAGTGCGGCAGAGCTTCGGCCCGGCGGTGATTTTTCTCTTCGGGGTGTTATCCGGTAAAGTACCAAAGGTCTCGTCGTATATGTGCGGCGAAGAAGTCTGATCCTTAAACTGGCCGCGGCTAGGGTAAAGGTTCTGGACGTGCGGCAGGGCCCCGGAAAAGAGCCCTCATTTTTGCATGTTTAGTCCTCTTATCCGGCGGCCGGACGTAGAAGTCAACAGAAAGACTGAAAATATGCCAACTATTCAACAGCTGGTCCGCAAGGGCCGCCACAGCAAGCGCAGCGAGGTGTCCACCGCTGCGCTGAAGGGCTCCCCGCAGCGTCGTGGCGTGTGCACCCGCGTGTACACCACCACGCCGAAGAAGCCGAACTCGGCACTGCGTAAGGTCGCCCGTGTTCGTCTGACCTCCGGCATCGAGGTTTCCGCCTACATCCCGGGTGAGGGCCACAACCTGCAGGAGCACTCCATGGTGCTGGTGCGCGGTGGTCGTGTGAAGGACCTTCCGGGTGTCCGTTACAAGATCATCCGTGGCGCGCTGGATACCCAGGGCGTCAAGGACCGCAAGCAAGCTCGTTCCCGTTACGGCGCGAAGAAGGGACAGTAATAAAAAATGCGTAAGAATGCTGCTCCGAAGCGTCCGGTTGTAAAGGATCCCGTTTACCAGTCTGAGCAGGTTACTCAGCTGGTCAACAAGGTCCTTAAGGACGGTAAGAAGTCGACCGCAGAGCGTATCGTCTACGGTGCGCTGGAAATGTGCCGCGAGAAGACCGGTACCGAGCCGGTTGACACGCTGGAAAAGGCTCTGGGCAACATCCGCCCGGATCTTGAGGTTCGCTCCCGCCGTGTCGGTGGCGCTACCTACCAGGTGCCGGTGGAGGTCCGTCCGGGCCGCGCCAACACCCTGGCCCTGCGTTGGCTGGTGACCTTCACCCGCCAGCGTCGTGAGAACACCATGATTGAGCGTCTGGCCAATGAGATCCTGGACGCCTCCAATGGTCTGGGTGCTTCCGTGAAGCGTCGCGAAGACACCCACAAGATGGCCGAGGCCAACCGCGCCTTCGCCCACTACCGCTGGTAATTTCCAGCAGACTGCACACATATGCCCGAGTAACGACAACCTAGTTTTCGCGCCGTCGCACGGCGCCCATAACTTGATAATCGTTGCTCGGGCATTTGTCTAGCAGGCCACTTTGGGTGTTTTAGGCGCCCATGTGCTGCTAAAGCGGCTTAATAGTGGCACAATTGACCGAGAACTATCCGTTTAACGACTATGAGTTGGGGTAAAGACTGTGGCACAAGAAGTGCTTAAGGATCTGAAGAAGGTCCGCAATATCGGCATCATGGCCCACATCGATGCTGGTAAGACCACCACGACCGAACGTATCTTGTTCTACACCGGTATTAACCGCAAGGTAGGCGAGACCCACGATGGTGCCTCCACGACTGACTGGATGGAGCAGGAGAAGGAGCGCGGCATCACCATTACGTCCGCCGCCGTGACCTGTTTCTGGGAAGGCAACCAGATCAACATCATCGACACCCCGGGCCACGTGGACTTCACCGTTGAGGTGGAGCGCTCCCTGCGTGTTCTGGACGGTGCCGTCGCCGTCTTCGACGGTAAGGAAGGTGTCGAGCCCCAGTCCGAGCAGGTGTGGCGTCAGGCTGCTAAGTACGACGTTCCGCGTATCTGCTTTGTCAACAAGATGGACAAGCTGGGCGCTGACTTCTACTTCACCGTGCAGACCATCATCGACCGCCTGGGCGCTAAGCCGTTGGTTATGCAGCTGCCGATCGGCGCTGAGGATGACTTCGACGGCGTCGTCGACCTGCTCGAGATGAAGGCCATCACCTGGCGCGGCAAGGTCGAGACCGGTGCTGAGCCGACCATCGAGGAGATCCCGGAGGACCTCAAGGACAAGGCCGCCGAGTACCGCGAGAAGCTGGTTGAGGCTGTCGCCGAGTCCGACGAAGAGCTGATGGAGAAGTACTTCGGCGGCGAAGAGCTGACCATCGAGGAGCTCAAGGCCGGCATCCGCAAGCTGACCATCAACTCCGAGATCTACCCGGTCCTGTGTGGTACCGCTTACCGCAACAAGGGTGTCCAGCCGCTGCTGGACGCCGTCGTCGACTACCTGCCGACCCCGATGGACGTCGGCGAGGTGCACGGCCACGCTGTGGGCAACGAAGACGAGGACATGACCCGTAAGCCGTCCAAGGACGAGCCGTTCTCCGGTCTGGCCTTCAAGATCGCTGCTCACCCGTTCTTCGGTCAGCTGACCTTCGTGCGCGTCTACTCCGGCCGCGTGCAGCCCGGTGACGAGGTTATCAACTCCACCAAGGGCAAGAAGGAGCGCATCGGCAAGATCTTCCAGATGCACGCCAACAAGGAGAACCCGGTGGATGAGGCCGTGGCCGGCAACATCTACGCCATCATTGGCCTGAAGGACATCACCACCGGTGACACCCTCTGCGCCAAGGATGCCCCGATCATCCTGGAGTCCATGGACTTCCCGGACCCGGTTATCAAGGTCTCCATCGAGCCGAAGACCAAGGCCGACCAGGAGAAGCTGGGTACCGCCATCCAGAAGCTGGCGGACGAGGACCCGACCTTCACCGTCGAGCTGGACGAAGAGACCGGCCAGACCGTCATCGGCGGCATGGGCGAGCTCCACCTGGACGTCCTGGTCGACCGCATGAAGCGCGAGTTCAAGGTCGAGGCCAACATTGGTAACCCGCAGGTTGCTTACCGCGAGACCATTAAGAAGCCGGTGAAGTCCCTGGACTACACCCACAAGAAGCAGACCGGTGGTTCCGGCCAGTTCGCAAAGGTCATCGTCTCCATCGAGCCGTACAACCCGGATCCGGAGACCCTGGAAGAGGGCGAGAACCCGCAGTACAAGTTCGTCAACGAGGTCACCGGTGGCCGCGTTCCGAAGGAGTACATCCCGTCCGTCGACGCTGGTATCCAGGACGCCATGCAGTACGGCTACCTGGCAGGCTTCCCGCTGGTCAACATCAAGGCCACCCTGGAAGACGGCGCTTACCACGACGTCGACTCCTCGGAGATGGCCTTCAAGCTGGCCGGCTCCCAGGTCCTGAAGGAAGCTGTCGCCAAGGCAAAGCCGACCCTGCTCGAGCCGCTGATGGCCGTCGAGGTCGTCACCCCGGAGGAATACATGGGCACCGTTAACGGTGACATCAGCTCCCGCCGTGGCCAGGTCTTCGCTATGGAAGACCGCGCTGGCGCCAAGGTCGTCAAGGCCAAGGTCCCGCTGTCCGAGATGTTCGGCTACATCGGCGACCTGCGTTCCTCGACCGCCGGCCGTGCGAACTTCACCATGGTCTTCGACTCCTACGCTGAGGTTCCCTCCAGTGTGGCCCAGGAGATCATCGCTGAGCGCACCGGCAACGCCAGCTAGGGGTAGTACCCACCCCGGCAACCACTTGGGGTTTTAGCGACCCCGAGAACCTAGGAAGCTTGCGCGTTTGGTATTCTGCGCTAGGGAATGCCAGACCCTTCCTAGGAACTAGGTCGGGCCGGTAGCGGTCGGGCTGAGCCTCGTAGAATCGCAGTGTTAACATCGCGATATTGCAGGCTGAGCCGGCCGTTACCGCTCACCTAGGATCCGCAAAGATTCTTGTCGAGAGATAACGTCCGCACTAACTTCCGCGGACAGACTTCCCGCGAGGGCAGTTTGAAATATCCGCGGCATAAATCTAGGATCGTGTAACTGGCACGTAAAGAAAGCGTCATAAGCACGCGGTAACAACCCACGTGCCTATGGCAACTGTCAACCACGTGGCTGCGAAGGTCGTAGCCACCATATAGTCCAGGAGGACATACAGTGGCAAAGGAGAAGTTCGAGCGTTCGAAGCCGCACGTTAACATCGGCACCATCGGACACGTCGACCACGGCAAGACCACCACTACCGCAGCGATCACCAAGGTGCTGGCTGACGAGTACCCGGAAGAGAACACCGCTTTCGCTTTCGACATGATCGATAAGGCTCCGGAGGAGAAGGAGCGCGGTATTACCATCAACATCTCCCACGTTGAGTACTCCACCCCGAAGCGCCACTACGCACACGTGGACGCCCCGGGCCACGCCGACTACATCAAGAACATGATTACCGGCGCTGCTCAGATGGACGGTGCTATCCTGGTCGTCGCCGCTACCGACGGCCCGATGCCGCAGACCCGCGAGCACGTTCTGCTGGCTCGCCAGGTTGGCGTTCCGTACATCCTCGTTGCACTGAACAAGTGCGACATGGTCGATGATGAGGAAATCATCGAGCTGGTCGAGATGGAGATCCGCGAGCTGCTGGGCGAGCAGGACTTCGACGAGGAAGCTCCGATCGTTCACATCTCCGCTCTGAAGGCTCTCGAGGGCGACGAGAAGTGGGTTAAGTCCATCGTTGAACTGATGGATGCCTGCGACGAGTCCATCCCGGATCCGGAGCGCGAGACCGACAAGCCGTTCCTGATGCCGATCGAGGACATCTTCACCATTACCGGCCGCGGCACCGTCGTGACCGGCCGTGTTGAGCGTGGCCGTCTCGAGGTCAACGAGGACGTCGAGATCATCGGTATCAAGGACAAGTCCATGTCCACCACCGTCACCGGTATCGAGATGTTCCGCAAGATGATGGACTACACCGAGGCTGGCGACAACTGTGGTCTGCTGCTGCGTGGTACCAAGCGCGAAGAGGTCGAGCGTGGCCAGGTTGTCATCAAACCGGGCGCTTACACCCCGCACACCAAGTTCGAGGGTTCCGTCTACGTCCTGAAGAAGGAAGAGGGCGGCCGCCACACCCCGTTCATGGACAACTACCGTCCGCAGTTCTACTTCCGCACCACCGACGTTACCGGCGTCATCAAGCTGCCGGAAGGCACCGAGATGGTTATGCCGGGCGACAACGTTGAGATGAGCGTTGAGCTGATCCAGCCGGTCGCTATGGACGAGGGCCTGCGCTTCGCTATCCGCGAGGGCTCCCGCACCGTCGGCGCTGGCCGCGTTACCAAGGTTGTCGAGTAATCGATACCCCTAACGGGCCGCGCTAAGGCGTAATAGATTAAGCCGCTTCCCCTAAAGGGGAGGCGGCTTTTTCGCGTCTTCAGGCTGTGGCGCGCCGCCGCTCAGGGTGGGCGGGGAGGCTCCCAGGCGCGGTGTAATAGAGTTGGACGGGTGCATGATCCAACCCGTATTGAAAAGACGCTAGCCGCCCTCCAGGAGGCCTGGGAGGGCCGGCCGGAGGAGTCCCTGGCCACTATCTTCGCGCAGCTGGCAGAACGGGGGATTGGCTGGGGTACTGCGGATGCGGACCTGGTCGCCGCTCTGGAGCAGATGGCGCGGGAGCGCCCGGCGCTGCTGCCTACCGAGGGCGGGGTGGCCCAGGGCAGCTGGCTGGTGACCACGCAAGCGCCTACCGCGCGCGTGATGGTCTATCCGGAACGAATTGTCGTGCGCTCCTTCCGGGAAGACGGCGGGCAGGTCCGCGCCCTGCAGCCGGTGGTCTGGGACTATTCGCGCCTGCGCCCGACCGGGCCGGCGCGCCCGCTGGTGGTGGCGGACGCGGACGGGATAGAGCACCGCCTGGGCGTGTGCGAGTCCCTCCAGCGCGTCGCGAACGAAGAGATCGCCCACGCGCAGGAGATGCTGGCCTCGGCCACGCGGGAGAAGCCCCTGCGGCGCCGGGAGGTGGGAGATACCGTCTGGGTGATAAAGACCGACCAGGACCAGACGCTGGTGCTCGGCCACGGTCTGCGGGTCTATTCCGCCGGCCGCCGGGACCTGCAGCAGCGGAGCCTGAAGTGGGAGAAGATAGAACAATGCCGCCCGGGCGGACAGATGGTTGTCTGCCTGCCGGGCGGCGAGGTGGCGCGCTTCGGCGCCATCGAGGACGTGCTCGTCGCGGAGTGCTAGGGCCAGTTTGCCGGCCCTAGACCCGGCGGCTTTCTAGCGCGCCTTCAGCTTGGAGTAGTGGAGCTTGTACGTGGTGTCCACGTCCATCTCCGGGAACGCCAGGCGGAAGTCGCTCTCGCACTGCTCGATCTCTGCGCGCAGGTCCGCCAGGGGCTTTTCCGCGCTGCTGATGACGGTGTAGGCGATGGTCGGCCGCTTGCGGTCGTAGGTCACGCGCCGGTCCACGGTCTCCACGCCGTCGAGGTTTTCCAGGGCGCTGGCGATACCCCCGGCAATCGGGTTCATCGACATGGTCACCTGGCCCTCGTCGTTGGAAGCCGAAGAGGTCAGCTTGTTGAAGCGGTGCGGCCGCGAGTTCGCCACGATGATCCACAGGCCCAGGATGAAGGCCACGACGGCCGTGCCGGCCAAGACGTAGACCCACCAGGACTGTTCGCTGAGGCTGCCCCAGACGTCGTGGTTGACCCACTCGGCGGCCTGGTTGGCGAAGCTGACATCAAAGTGCATCAGGATGGGCCACAGGCCCAGCACGACGAGGATAACGCCCAGCAGGAAGAACAGCAGGCGGTCAACGGTTGCTAGTGCTCTAGACATTGGTTTCGACCTCCTGGACCGGCTCGACGGTCACGCTGACCCGCGGGGTGGACTCCAGCGTCTGCAGTGCTTGGCTGACGGCTTCCTCCACGCGCGGGGCCAGCGCCGGGTCTTCGGTGTCGCCGTTGACGGTGATCTTGACGTTCTTGTCCGTGGCCTGGGTGCGGGCGGCCGCAACGCCGGGGACCTGGCGGGCCACCGCGCTGGAGCGGCGGGCCACGTCCACGGCGCGCAGCCAGACCGAGGACCGCTCGGACTCGAGGCGCATGTGGGTCTTCCGGCGCGGCTTGAAGGCCACGATGAGGAAGATAAGGCCCACCACGACCGCGGCCACGCCGGCCCAGATCATCCAGGTCTCCAGGTTCTCCCGCGCCACCAGGTCGGTGACCGGGGTGACCCAGGAGCTGGCGTTGGCGTCGGTGGCCACGAGCCAGGTCTCCCGGCCGGCCATGACGGCCAGCGCGAGCAACAACAGGCCCAGGAAGATGGCCCAGCCGCGCGCGGCGGGGGAGGCCTTGGGCTGCTGGCCCAGACCGACGATTTCCTGGTTGTCGGAATTAGCGGACATCGTAGCCTCCCTTCGGCGGTTGCGGCTGAGGCGCCTTCTGGCGCTTATGGAACGGGACGATTTCGGGGCTGCGGACCTGCAGCGGCGTGACCTCGATCTGGCGCAGCGGCTCCGGGCGGGGCGCGTAGACGTGCGCCGGCGACGGATTGGCGGGCCGGATCTCGATTCGGCGCAGCGGCTGGCTGGACGCGGTGCGCACCGGGCGCGGTTCGTGCTCGAAGGCCTCGCCGTGGACGCGCAAGCGTGCCGGGGCAGGGGACTGCACCGAGCGCGGGGTAACCGGCTCCGGGGTCACCGGGCTGGTGACCTGAGCCTCGCGCGGCTGTGCAATCTGGCGCGGGCGGAACGGGGAGGCGTCCGCGGACACGGAACGCACCTCCGGCTCGCGGCCGGCGTCGATGGACCGCAGGCGGACCGGCTCCGGGGAGTGGATCTCCGCGAGCTTGTCGATGCCGCGTACCGTCTCCGGCTGCCAGATGCGGTGCGGGTTGACCTGCGGGCTAAACGCCGCGGCGTGCGGGCGGGCGGCCACGCTGGTCGGCGCGATGCGCTCGCCCGGGACCACGGTGCCCACGGAGACGTTGACCCGGGTGGTCTCGTAGTCCGTGTAGGTGCGCGCGGCCTCCGCGATGGCGGCACGAACCTGCTCGGCCACCTGGGTTACGGGCGCGGGCCACGTGACCGCGATGGAAGCCTCCACCGCGAGGACGCGGCGGTAGGAATCTACCTGGGTTTGCACGCGCGGGAAGCCGCGGCCGGCGATACCGGCGAGCTTCGAGTCCACGTCGCAGGTTCCGGGCACGGAACGGATGGCTGCCGTGACCAACTTGTCGAAAGTGCGGATGGAGATATCCGTCGCGCCAGCGTTATCCGCCCCGGCCCCAGTGGGGTTGTTCGGGGTGTCGGTCATTAGCCTTGGCCCTTGTCTTTGCCGATGATGTTGTACCAGATTTCGGACAGGTTAATGCGGCCATCAAAGTGTGCGCCGATGACGCCGCCGATGGCGCCGAACAAGATCGCGAGCAGCACCAGGGGCAGGTTGCCCAGAATGATGGCGAAGGCCAAAACAACACCGGCGACGATGCCGTAAGTGGTGTAGTTGTTCATAGGTTTACCCTTCGTTGGGAAAGTAGAAGTCGGGCTGTTTGCTCGTCTACGAGGTCGGGCCAGTAGCCGACGGGGCAGCGGAAGAATCCGCGTTCGCTACAGCGGAGGCGTTCGGGACAGCATCAGCGATCCGGACGTCGACGCGTTGCAGCTCGGGAACGGTTTCCCGGGCCTTGTCGCGCACGCGGTCGGCCAGATCGTGGAGATCCCTAGTGCGGGAAAGATCCGCGACCACCTGGATTTCGATCTGCGTTTCGTCGCGCTGGTGCAGTTGACGGATGCCCGGGATGCGTTGACCCGGGAAATACAGAGAGACTTCCCCGAAGCGTCCGCCGAAAAGCTCGGCGACGCCGGGAAGTCCTTCCAGTGCTGCAGCTAGCCCTTGGGCCTGGTCTGCCTCTAAGAGGAAGCGAGAACGGGGGCTGGGCATGAGTTACTACGCCTGGTTGCCGGCGATGGCCTGCTGCTCGTTGTCGTCGTTGTCTTCCTCCGGCAGCTTCACGTCGTGGACGATGACGTCGACGCGGTCAACGTTCAGACCGGTCATGCGCTCCACAGCGTTCATGATGTTGCGGCGGATGGCCTCGGCCAGCTCGTGGATGGCCACGCCGTACTCGGCGATGATGGCGACCTCGACGGAAGCGGTGCCCTCGGAAACCTCAACGGACACGCCCTGGCGGACGTCCTCGGAAGCGCCGAAGGACTCGCGGATGGAGCCCAGCATGCGGGCGCCGCCGCCACCCAGGGCGGAAACGCCGGAGACCTCGCGGGCGGCGATGCCGGAGATCTTGGCCACCACGTCGTCATCGATGGTGGTGGTGCCGTACTCGGTCTCCAGGTTGGAGTTCACCTTGCGCCGGGAGACCTCCTCGCCGCCGACCTTCTGGGCCGGGGCGTTCTGGGAAGCGGAATCCTGGACCTTGGTCACGTCAGTCTTGGTCTCGTTAGCCGAGTTGTTGTTGGAGTTCTTGCCGGAGTTTGCGGTGTTGTTAGCCACAGCTATTTCCCTTTCAATAATGGGCTTTTATTTACGCCCCAAAGTATACGGAGATTTAGCGGAACCGGCTCGTTATTAATGCGGGGATAGACAAATCTTTATTTAAAGGTGATTTTTGGCACTGTTTGGGCAGTGGTTTGGAAAAAGCGAATCTACGTGCTTTAATACAAGGGTTGCTTTAACACGGCAGCGTGTCCTTCGGACTGACGGGAGGGCCGCAGTACTTAGCTACGGCGGGGTTCCCACAGGGAAGGCGGAAGACGCTGGCGCTGGTAAGGCGAACATGACGCTTTCGCATAGGGCCTGCTCTGGCAGGTGCTAACGAAGGTCTAAGGATCGGGCTAGGTCCGCGTTTGAGCAGAGACATCCCGAGAATTAGAACCGGAGAAGGGGCATGGCAAATAAACAGCGGCAGTATAGTAAATCGGTTCGGATTGCCACGTGTAATGCGTGAAAACCGTCCTCGAGTAGCTTGAATTGACTTCGGGTCTTGTACCCCGAAAAGAAGTCGGCGCCTGTTTTTGCCAGGCCGAGTACTTCTTCGTCGTCATGGCAGTCAAGACAACTGGCGTTGCGCCCAGGCCCCTGGCCCGGACAACGTTATAGAGAAATCGAGAAGCAAGTTTCCACCGCTTCACGCCCCGGAAGAACCGGGTATGTGAAAGTGGGAAAGCGAGAAAGAGGATAAGCGTGGCGGGACAAAAAATCCGCATTCGGCTGAAGGCCTATGACCACGAGGCTATCGACGCTTCTGCCAAGAAGATCGTCGAAACTGTCACCCGCACGGGTGCCCGTGTCGTTGGCCCGGTGCCGCTGCCGACCGAAAAGAACGTATACGCCGTCATTCGTTCTCCACACAAGTACAAGGACTCTCGCGAGCACTTCGAAATGCGCACCCACAAGCGCCTGATCGACATTCTCGACCCGACGCCGAAGACCGTTGACGCCCTGATGCGCATCGATCTTCCGGCAAGTGTCGACGTGAACATTCAGTGATCGACGAATAGAACTTTGGTGGAGAAATACTAATGAGTGAAAACGAGATCAAGGGCATTCTGGGCCGCAAGCTCGGCATGACCCAGGTCTTCGACGAGGAGAACCGCGTTGTGCCGGTCACCGTCGTCGAGGCTGGGCCGTGCGTTGTCACCCAGATTCGTACCGTAGAAACCGATGGCTACAACGCCATCCAGATCGCCTTCGGCGACATGGATCCCCGCAAGGCTAAGAAGCCGGCCGCTGGCCACTTCAAGAAGGCTGGCGTGACCCCGCGTCGCCACGTGGCCGAGATCCGCATGGACGACACCTCCGCTTACGAGGTCGGCCAGGACGTGACCGTTGAGATCTTCGAAGGCGTTGACTTCGTGGATGTCACCGGCACCACCAAGGGCCACGGCTACGCCGGCGCTATGAAGCGCCACGGCTTCGCCGGCCAGGGCGCTGCCCACGGTAACCAGGCTGCTCACCGCCGCGTCGGCGGTATCGGCGGCGCTGCTACCCCGGGCCGCGTCTTCAAGGGTAAGCGCATGGCTGGCCGCATGGGCCAGGACCGCGTTACCACGCAAAACCTGAAGGTTCAGAAGATCGATGCCGAGTCCAACCTGCTGCTCATCAAGGGTGCTATCCCGGGTGCTCGCGGCGGACTCGTCACCGTTAAGACCGCAGTGAAGGGCGGTGCACACGCATGAGCAACCTTAAGCTAGACGTCCAGACCGCTGAGGGTAAGACCAACGGCTCCGTGGAGCTGCCGGCTGAAATCTTTGACACCGAGGCATCCATCGCTTTGATGCACCAGGTCGTCACCGCTCAGCTGGCCGGCGCCCGTCAGGGCACCCACGCCACCAAGACCCGCGGCGATGTCCGCGGCGGTGGCCGCAAGCCGTTCCGCCAGAAGGGCACAGGCCGAGCTCGTCAGGGCTCCATCCGCGCCCCGCACTACACTGGCGGCGGCACCGTGCACGGTCCGCAGCCGCGTAACTACGCGCAGCGTACCCCGAAGAAGATGATCAAGGCTGCTCTCTTCGGCGCACTGTCCGACCGTGCTCGCAACGAGCGCATCCACGTCATCGAAGAGCTGGTTCCGGGCCAGAAGCCGTCCACCAAGTCGGCTAAGGCCTTCCTCGAGCGCCTGACCGACCGCAAGAACGTGCTGCTGGTCATCGGCCGCGAGGACCTGAACGCTCGCCGCAGCGCCAACAACCTGGAAAACGTCCACATCCTGGACGCTGGCCAGCTGAACACCTACGACGTCCTGAACGCGGACGACGTTGTGTTCTCCGTTGAGGCTCTGCATACCTTCGTCACCCGCGTGAACGGCGCTGACGAGGCCAAGGAGGTCAACAATGGCTAAGACCGTTAACCCGCGCGATATCATTATCGCCCCGGTCGTCTCTGAAAAGTCCTACGGCCTGATGGAGCAGAACGTCTACACGTTCTTCGTCGCCAAGGACTCCAACAAGACCCAAATCAAAGATGCCGTAGAGCAGATCTTCGGCGTGACGGTCGACTCCGTCAACACCGTTAACCGCGAGGGCAAGCTGAAGCGCACCCGCACCGGTTTCGGCCGACGCAAGTCCACCAAGCGCGCCTACGTGACGCTCCGTGAGGGCAGCGACTCCATCGACATCTTCGGCGCTGGCGCCTAAGAGGAAAGTCGAGAAGTAAGGAAGAATTATGGCTATTCGTAAGTACAAGCCGACAACTCCGGGTCGCCGCGCATCCTCCGTGTCTAAGTTCGAGGAAATCACTCGTTCTACTCCGGAGAAGTCCCTGCTGCGTCCCCTGAGCAAGACCGGCGGCCGTAACAACTACGGTCGCATCACCACCCGCCACATCGGCGGTGGCCACAAGCGCCGTTACCGTCTGATCGACTTCCGTCGTAACGACAAGGACGGCATCCCGGCAAAGGTCGCTCACATCGAGTACGACCCGAACCGCACCGCAAACATCGCTCTGCTCCACTACGTGGACGGCGAGAAGCGCTACATCATCGCACCGAAGGGCCTGAAGCAGGGCACCATGGTCGAGTCTGGCGCCAACGCCGATATCAAGACCGGTAACAACTTGCCGCTGCGCAACATCCCGACCGGTACCATCATCCACGCTGTAGAGCTGAAGCCGGGCGCTGGCGCTAAGCTGGCCCGCTCCGCTGGTGCTTCTATCCAGCTGCTGGGTAAGGAAGGCAAGTACGCAGTCCTGCGTATGCCGTCTTCCGAAATCCGCCGCGTGGACATCCGCTGCCGCGCTACCGTCGGTGAGGTCGGCAACGCTGACCAGATGAACATCCGTTGGGGCAAGGCCGGCCGTTTGCGTTGGAAGGGCGTTCGCCCGACCGTCCGTGGTGTTGTTATGAACCCGGTCGACCACCCGCACGGTGGTGGTGAGGGTAAGACTTCCGGTGGTCGCCACCCGGTTTCCCCGTGGGGCCAGAAGGAAGGCCGTACCCGCAACCCGAACCGTTACTCCAACAACATGATCGTGCGCCGTCGTCGCCCGAACAAGAAGCGCTAAGAGGAGGTAAAAAATGCCACGCAGCCTAAAGAAGGGCCCCTTCGTCGATGAGCACCTCCTCAACAAGGTAGATGCTCAGAACGAGGCAGGCACCAAGCAGGTCATCAAGACCTGGTCCCGCCGTTCGACCATTTTGCCGGACTTCATTGGCCACACCTTCGCCGTCCACGACGGCCGGAAGCATGTGCCGGTGTTTGTCGACGACTCCATGGTCGGCCACAAACTGGGCGAGTTCGCCCCCACCAAGACCTTTAAGGGTCACGTCAAGGATGACAAGAAGGGACGTCGATAAGCGATGAGTGACACCATCACCAACGCCAGCGCTACGGCCCGTTACGTCCGCGTAACCCCGATGAAGGCGCGCCGCGTTATCGACCTGGTACGCGGTAAGTCCGTATCCGAGGCACTGGCTATCCTGAAGTACGCCCCGCAGGGCGCTGCTAAGCCGGTCGCTAAGGTCGTTGCCTCGGCCGCTGCTAACGCTGAGAACAACTTCGGGCTCGACCCGAAGACCCTGGTCATCTCCGAGGCTTACGCCAACGAGGGTCCGACCATGCGTCGTTTCCAGCCGCGCGCCCAGGGCCGCGCATTCATGATCCGTAAGCGCACCAGCCACATCACCGTGGTGGTCGAGAGCCAGCAGGAAGGGGCCAAGTAATGGGCCAGAAAATCCATCCTCACGGCCTACGTTTGGGCATCACTTCCGACTGGAAGACCCACTGGTACGCCGATAAGGACGACTACGCAAAGTACGTAGCCGAAGACATCAAGATCCGCGAGTACCTGTCCACGGGCCTCGAGCGCGCCGGCATCGCCGACGTCGTCATCGAGCGCACCCGTGACCGCGTCCGCGTCGACATTCACACCGCCCGCCCGGGCATCGTGATCGGTCGCCGCGGTGCTGAGGCCGACCGCATCCGCCGCGGGCTGGAAAAGCTCACCGGCAAGATGGTTGCCCTCAACATCCTCGAGGTCAAGCAGGTCGACGCCAACGCCACCCTGGTTGCTCAGTCCATCGCTGAGCAGCTGGTCAACCGCGTTGCTTTCCGCCGCGCCATGCGTAAGGCCATCCAGTCCGCTATGCGCCAGCCGCAGGTCAAGGGCATCAAGGTCCTCTGCTCTGGTCGTCTGGGCGGCGCTGAGATGTCCCGCACCGAGCGCTACCACGAAGGCCGCGTTCCGCTGCACACCCTGCGTGCGGAAATCGACTACGGCACCGCAGAGGCCCACACCACCTTCGGCCGCATCGGCATCAAGGTGTGGATCTACAAGGGTGACGTTGTCGGCGGCGTACGCGAATCCGAACTGAACGCTCCGGCGCAGGGCCGCGGCCGCGACCGTGGTGGTCGTTCCCGCCGTGGCGGCCAGCGCCGTCAGCGCGCACAGCAGAAGCAGGAGGGCTAATCCATGCTGATTCCTAAGCGCGTCAAGTACCGTCGTCAGCACCGCCCGGGTCGGCGCGGTGTCTCCAAGGGCGGTAACCGCATCAACTTCGGTGATTACGCCATCCAGGCTCTGGAGCCGGCTTACATCACCAACCGTCAGATTGAGGCCGCACGTATTGCCATCAACCGCCACGTCAAGCGCGGTGGCAAGGTGTGGATCAACATCTTCCCGGACCGTCCGTTGACCCAGAAGCCGCTCGGCGTTCGTATGGGTTCCGGTAAGGGCCCGGTCGAGAAGTGGGTGGCTAACGTTAAGCCGGGCCGCGTTCTTTTCGAGATGAGCTACCCGAACGAGGCCACTGCTGTTGAGGCTCTGCGCCGTGCCGGCCAGAAGCTTCCGTGCAAGGTCCGCATCATCAAGAAGGAGGACCAGTTCTAATGGCTACCGGTACCCCCGCCCACGAGTTCCGCGAGCTCGACAACTCCGAGCTGGAAAACCGCCTGAAGGATGCGAAGGAAGAGCTGTTCAACCTCCGTTTCCAGAAGGCAACTGGCCAGCTGACCAACAACCGCCGCGTCAGCGTTGTAAAGCGCGACATCGCCCGCATTTACACCGTTCTGCGTGAGCGCGAGTTGGGCCTGTCCGTTGCTCCGGGAGCTGAGGCTTAATCATGAGTGAGGCAAACGTGACTGAATCCAAGAAGCAACCGACTCCGAAGAAGGAGAAGGAAAAGGGCGCCCGCAAGGTCCGCACCGGCTACGTGGTTTCTGACAAGATGCAGAAGACTATTGTCGTCGAGCTCGAAGACCGCAAGCAGCACGCCCTGTACGGCAAGATCATGCGCTCCAACTCCAAGGTGAAGGCGCACGACGAAGACGAGATCGCCGGCGTCGGCGACCGCGTCCGCATCGCCGAGACCCGCCCGCTGTCCAAGGACAAGCACTTCCGTCTCGTCGAGATCGTCGAGAAGGCTAAGTAAAACCTAGCCCTTTCGCGATTAAGCGATTTAAGCCCGCAGCAACCATCTGGTTGGCTGCGGGCTTTTTGCATAGGCCAGCCGCCGCACCAGCGCAAACGCCCCGGCGGCGTGTTGGAGAATGAAAAGATCAGGGATTTGAGTTAAGGGGCCGGCATGTGGTTGAATATTAGGGTTGCTAAAAGCTTGGTCGGCGCGCGGTGCGTTCCGAACCGCAGCCCGAGACCCCTCGACATGTTCGTTGTAAGGCTTTAGCTCCAATCATGTAAGTAGACCAGGTGTGGCAAGGACGGAAATCTTGTCGCACGTTAATCCAGGTCAGGAGACCCATAGTGATTCAGCAAGAATCGCGCCTGCGCGTCGCCGATAACTCGGGTGCACGAGAGCTGCTCGTCATCCGTCCTCTCGGCGGCTCCGTACGTCGCTTCGCTGGCATCGGTGACGTTGTCGTCGCTACTGTCAAGGAAGCCGTACCAGGCGGAAACGTTAAAGAAGGTGACGTCGTCAAGGCCGTCATCGTCCGTGCCAAGAAGGAAACCCGTCGTCCGGACGGCTCCTACATCCGCTTTGATGAGAACGCTGCTGTCATCCTGAAGGGTGAGAGCGAGCCCCGCGGTACCCGTATCTTCGGGCCGGTTGCTCGTGAGCTGCGTGACAAGCGCTTCATGCGCATCGTTTCTCTCGCCCCGGAGGTGATCTAGTCTTATGAAGATTCATAAGGGAGATATGGTCGTTGTCATCTCGGGCCCGGACAAGGGCGCCCAGGGCAAGGTCATCGAGGCATACCCGAAGCGCGAGAAGGTCCTCGTCGAGGGCGTCAACCGCATCAAGAAGCACGTCGCCAACTCCGCTAACGAGCGCGGTGCTGAGTCCGGCGGAATCGTGACCCAGGAGGCTCCGATCCACGTGTCCAACGTTGCGATCCTGGACTCCGAGGGCAAGCCGACCCGCGTGGGCTACCGTTTCGACGAAAACGGCAAGAAGGTCCGTATCGCGCGTAGCAACGGGAAGGACATCTAAACATGAGCGAGAACTACACCCCGCGCCTGAAGGCGCGCTACCGCGACGAAATCAAGAACACCCTCAACGAGGAGTTCCACTACGACAACGTCATGCAGATTCCGGGCGTGACCAAGGTTGTCGTCAACATGGGCGTCGGCGACGCTGCCCGTGACTCCAAGCTGATCAACGGTGCACTGGAAGACCTGGCCCTGATTACCGGCCAGAAGCCGCAGCTGCGCCGCGCACGCAAGTCCATCGCAAACTTCAAGCTGCGTGAGGGCATGCCGATCGGCGCCCGCGTCACCCTGCGTGGCGACCGCATGTGGGAGTTCCTGGACCGCCTGCTGACCATCGCGCTGCCGCGTATTCGCGACTTCCGCGGTCTGTCTGATCAGCAGTTCGACGGCCACGGCAACTACACCTTCGGCCTGTCCGAGCAGTCCATGTTCTACGAGATCGACATCGACAAGATCGATCGCCCACGTGGTATGGACATCACCGTCGTCACCACCGCTACCAACGATGACGAGGGCCGCAAGCTCCTGCGCGAGCTGGGCTTCCCGTTCAAGTAAGGTAGCTAGCCGAGTTCTCAGCCGAACCAAGGCTAGGAACTCGGGCTAAGCAAGAACCCCGGCCGGTACTCAAACGAAGTACCGGCCGGGGTTCTTCTATGTCTTCTTCTTTGTTGTCTCTGTCTCGTTCTTTAGTTGAGGCCCTCATCCCACTGCGGCATTTCGTCGTAACCTGTGCGCTCGACGGTGTATACGCGGTATGATGTCCGTAGGTAGAGAGCTTCATAGCCGCCCGCCGGGCGCTAGTGGCTGCTTACGAGCGCTGGGCTGGGCAGAGAAAAGCTCCCGTAGCCACGTTGGTGGTTACGGGAGCTTTAGTGTTTTCGGCTTCGCGCTATTAGGCGAAGAACTTGCGGCGGGCCACGAAGGCGGCGGCGCCCGCCATGGCGACGACGGCCAGGGCGATGAGGCCGCGTGCCACGGTGTTGGAGCCGGTCTCAGCGGCCATACCGCGCGGGGCGGTGGCGGTGTCCTGGGCGGTGCCGACACCCTGGGCGCCGGCGCCGGCGTAGGCGGCCTCGTCCAGCTTGCCGCCCTGGGCGATGACCTCGTCCTTGTTAGCGGCCAGGAGCTCCTCGGAGGCAGCCTTTTCTTCTGCGGTCGGCTGCTCGTTCACGCGGGCCTTGTCCTGGGTGTAGGTCTTGCCGTCCTGCATCAGGTACCAGGTCACGCCGCCGATGATGAGGGCTGCCGGCAGGGCCAGCCAAGCCAGCTTGGAGTAGTCTTTTTCTTCCTCCGCCTGCTGCTTGTTGTACTCGGCCAGCATGGCATCGGAAGCAGCGCGCATCTCGTCGGTGATCGGCTCGTTGACCTTGGCCGGGTCGTCGACGTAGACGCTCTTGTCCTGGGTGGACTGGTACCAGGTCACGCCGTCCTTATGGGTGATTTCTGCCGGAAGCGGGATACCTTCGTTGTCGCCGTGCTCCAAGCGGGCGGCGCGGTTGTCCAGCATGGCCTGAGAAGCAGCGCGCATCTCGTCGGTGATCGGCTCGTTGACCTTGGCCGGGTCGTCGACGTAGACGCCCTTGTCCTGGGTGGATTGGTACCAGGTGGTGCCCTCTTCCTCAATGGTGGCCGGGGCCGGGATGCCCTCGTTTCCCTCGGGGGTGCCTTCCTCGCCGGTGTCACCTGCTTCGCCTTCAGAGGTGAAGCCGTTTTCTTCGCGCCACGCATTCAGGGCGTTGTCGAGCTCCGCGCCGGTCAGTTCGGTGGCATCCTCGCCGAAACCGGAGGTGTACTTGCCGTCGGCGTTCTTGTAGTACTCCGTGCCGTCGACGGTGAGCGTCATCGGGTTTTCCTGGGCCTGAGCCACGACGGTGCCGCCCAGGGTAAGAGCTGCGGCCATAACGCCGGCGGTCAGGGTGCGGGTGAGCTTCTGCATGAGAGGTTCTCCTTGAGAGTGATGGGACTAGGCGCCAAGTTCGAATAGGGGACCATGGCGCCATCGAAATTGAGATTAGCCCCAAGCGCACCTTTTGTCACAACAAGTAACAATTTTCTCATCAGTAACTTTGAGAGTGGCTCACTAATTTTGGCCCTAAAAGCGTAGACAGCGCGGCGGGTGCCTTAACGGGTGCTAGATGAAGTTCCAGCTTGGTGGAGGCTCGAACAGTTTTCGGCGTGGCGAAGTGCTATCTTTCCGGCGAAAAGGTATTATTTAGGACTCGCGATTTTCGCTGGGGGTAGGTTTCGGGGGTATAGACAACTGTGCTGGGGCAGTGCCGCGGGCGGGCCTCGGGCCCCAGTTTGCTCTAGAGCGTGGCCGGCTCCTTGCCCGGGTAGGGCACGGGTTGAACCTCGTCCGGGGAGACCTGGTCCGGCGCATCACTGCCGGCGTCGGGGCTGACCACGGATTCCAGCTGCCAGCCCACGACCGCGTTGCGGACAGCCGGCTGCCACAGGTTAGCGGGCTGGATGCAGCTGATGGTCAAAAGGCGCCCGGGCTGGGGGCCGTCGCCCCACACGGAGGCATCGTCAGCCAGACCGCCCTTGTCGGGATCGTGGAGGTCGGTGGCTGTATAGACCAGCCAGTCGTCGCCGGAGGCTGCCGTGCGCAGGTAGAGCTTGTCGCCCACGTTGATGCGGTGCTCGTCGCTGCCGCCGTCGTAGAGGTTGTCGAAGACCCCGGGCACGCCCGCGCCGGTGTGGCCGGCGACCACCACGAGGTCCTCGGCGGTGGTGCCGGGTAGGGAATAGGGGCGGTTATCTGCGGTATACGTGCACGCGGTGTCCATGTTCTCCGGATCGATGGCGCCGTCCTTAACCCGGCAGGGCTCCGCGTCGAAATTGGCGTGAATACCTACCGCCGGAACATACATCTCCTGCGCCGGCGACGGGGCGATAGCCGGGGCCTCGCCCGCGTGGGCCGACAGCTGCGGGGCCTGGGTGATTTCCTCCGGGGTATCGACGGTGCGCTGGATGGAGAAGATAAGCGCGACCGTAGCTACCACGCCGACGGCGACGCGGACCGCGCCGTTGTTGGACCACGCGCGGAGCAGTCTGGGACCGGCAGTGCTTTCGGCGGTGTCTACCTGGGTGCTCGCCGGCGTAGCCGCGGGCGCCTCCTGTTGCGGGAAGGCCAAAGGGTGTTGCTGCGGGGTGGCATCCGTGCGCCGGCGGGGACGGCGGCGGGGGCCGTCGGCCTCCGGTCGGGGGCGGGTAGCGGAGCGGGAATCTGGGCGGGCGGCATCGCCCCGGGCCTGCAAGGCGGCCCAGGCACTGGTGTGTGGGTGGCTCGGCATCGAGGTGGCTCCGAAAAGGGATAGGGCGGGGAGAGGGGAAGGAGTCCGCCGGCCGGGCCAGCGGAACGAATATACACAACCATAGTGCCTGGAGTGACTGGAGTTGCAAAAGACACGGTTGGGGTGTCTGGAAAATCTTTGCGCCCTGATTATGTAAGTGCTGGAAATAGTCTTAAAATTTTATGCGTACTAGGCCCGCGTGGCCCCTTCCGCGTAACCGCAGTAAAGGAAATCAATGTCGTTGAATGATTCGGCCGCCGCGGCCGTCAATAAGAAAGTGACCCTGCTGGATAAGTCCTTCAGCAGGTTCGCGGGCCGCTCCACCCTGGCGGGCGTCTACCTGACCGTGGGCACCGCCTTCGCGGGCGTCGTGGGCAACGCCGTGGAGCAGCTCGCGCCCGGCCTGGGCACCCCGGTCTTCGCCATGCTCTTCGGCCTGGGCCTGTTCGCCATCGTGGTGCTCGGCGCTGACCTGGCCACCGGCAACATGATGTACATGGTCTACGGCGCGGTCAACAAGCAGGTCTCGTGGGGTAAGGGTCTCTGGCTGCTTATCGTCACGACCTTCTTCAACCTGGTGGGCGTGATTCTTTTCGCCGCGGCCATGGGCATGTCGGCGAAATTCTCCGGGATGGACCCCAGCCACCTCATCGTCACCCTGTCCGAGGGCAAGCTGACCAAGTCCCCGCAGGGCATGTTCGTCGAGGCCATCCTGGCCAACTTCGTGGTCAACATGGCCATCGTGGGCGGCATCTTCGCCAAGGAGGTCGTCTCCAAGTTCTTTATGATCGTGCCCATCATCGCCTGCTTCGTGGGCCTGGGCCTCGAGCACGTTATTGCTAACTTCTGCCTCTTCCTGCTCACCGCCTTCGGCTCGGATCCGCTCCCGGCTGCGCTGACCATCGGCAACGTCGCGCTCAACTGGACCCTGGTCTGGCTGGGCAACCTGGTCGGCGGCGGCTTCCTCATCGGCGGCGTCTACGCCTGGCTGAACAACGGCCCCGAGGAATACCGCGACTAATCCCTGCCAGGGACAAGGACTCTCGGGCCTTTTGGCTCCGCGAATCTCCCAATTTCGGGGAGTTCTCACCTGCTGAGGACGAGGCCCGCTGGGTATGTGCCCGGCGGGCCTTTGGTGATCTGGTGGTGCGTGTGCGGGGCGTTTAACCCCGCGAGCGGTCCAGCTGGCCGGAGTACAGGTTAAAGCGGTTGCCGCGGGCGAAGCCGACCAGTGCCATGCCGGCCTCGCGGGCGGTCTCGACGGCAAGGGAGGAGGCGGCGGAGACCGCAATCAGCGCGGGGAAGCCGGCCATGGCGGCCTTTTGCACCAGCTCGAAAGAGGCGCGGGAGCTAACCACTAGCACCAGGTCGTGGGCGGGTAGGCGGCCTTCTAGCAGCAGGTGTCCGATGACCTTGTCGGCGGCGTTGTGACGGCCGATGTCCTCGCGCACGACGACCGGCTCCCCGTCCATGGTGAAGGCGGCCGCGGCGTGGATGCCGCCGGTCTTTTTGAACTGTTTTTGGTGCTCGCGCAGCCGGTCCGGGATGGTTGCGATGAGCTGCGGGTCCACGTCCCAGTGGGGGATGGGGTAGGGCAGCTTGTGCTGGAGCTGCTCGATGGAGGAAGTACCGCAGACCCCGCACGCGGAGGTGGTCAGCCCCAGGCGCAGATCCGATAGCTCGATGACGTTCTGACGCGCCAGTTCCACGTCCAGCAGGTTGTAGGTGTTCTCGCCGTTGACGGTCGATCCGGCGCAGTAGCGCGCGGTCGTCACGTCGGCGGCGGCCCGGATGTGGCCCTCCGAGTGGAGGAAGCCGTGGGCCAGCTCCACGTCGTGGCCCGGGGTGCGCATGGTGGTGGTAATAGTCTGTCCGTCCACGCGGATCTCCAGCGGTTCCTCGCCCGCGACGGTATCGGCCCGGGTGTCGACCTGGGTGAGCTGGCCGTCGTCGTCAAGGCGCACGCGGGTGACGGCAAAGCGGGCGTTAACCCTGTTGGACACTAATCCTCCTGGTCTGGGGTGGTCGGTCTGACCTGGCTTGCTGTGGGCTTGGCCGTGGCGGCCGGCTTGCTACTGCTCGGCGATCTGGGCGCGCAGCTTCTCGATGTACTGGCGGGCCTCGTCGGTGTCCTTAGAGGCCAAACCCACCAGGAACGCGGTTAGCGGTGCGGCCGGGCGGGAGCGGTTGTGGGCGACGTCGGCGGTCAGGTCGAGCAATTCCTTGGTCAGGGCGGTGGCATCCGCCTGGTCGAGGCCCAGGTGGCCGGCGGCCTCGACGAGCCAGGCGTGGGCGGACTGCATGGGTTCCTGGTTGTTATCGATCTTCTTCGCATCATCAGACATGGGACCCAGTTTAGGCCCCCGCGCAAAAGGAGGCGTTGGTGCTGGTGAATGGGCAAGTGGGAGACTGCTCGAATTCTGCGGCGGGGCGGCGGGAGGGGCGCGGGGAGGCCCCGCGGGCGGCGAAGAAATCGTGAGCAGGAGAAATTTTACAAACGCCCTGCTGGTTGGGTACACTGACCCGTTGGAATAGCGTCCGTCGGGGGTTTTGAACCCCTGACCTGCTCGGCAGTACCCAATGGGTGCCGCGGAGCCGTGATTTTTTCGGCGCCTTCCAGGTAAGAATTGAACATCAACTTTGTTGTAGGCCCCTCGCCGATAAAGCGGACCGTGTCTGTATCAAAGGGTGGCGAGCGCCTCGCGGTATTGACCGCGGGGAGCGTGAGTGGCCCGAAATCACACGGAAAACGCGCGTGGTGAGTCCAGTCGAACGGGCAGGCAGTCTCTGCCTGTCGCGCGGCTGGGATGGGAACCGCAACGAGAAAGGTAACGGTCGTTTAACCATGACCATGACTGATCCTATCGCCGACATGCTGTCGCGCGTGCGCAACGCAAACCATGCGCACCACGACACCGTGTCGATGCCGACCTCCAAGATCAAGGTCAACATTGCTGAGATCTTGAAGCAGGAAGGCTACATCGCTGACTACTCTGTCGAGGACCGCGAGCTGTCCCTCGAGCTTAAGTACAACAACCGTGAGCGCTCCCTGTCCGGTCTGCGCCGCGTGTCTAAGCCGGGTCTGCGTGTGTATGCAAAGTCCACCAACCTGCCGAAGGTCCTTGGCGGCCTAGGCGTGGCTATCATCTCCACGTCCCACGGTCTGCTGACCGATCGTCAGGCTCAGGAGAAGGGCGTAGGCGGAGAAGTTCTCGCCTACGTCTGGTAAGGGAGGTATGACACATGTCTCGAGTCGGTCTAGCACCCATCGCCGTTAAGAGCGGCGTCGAAACCAAGATCAACGGACAGACCATCGAGGTTAAGGGCCCGAAGGGCACCCTGACCGTCGAGGTCCCGGAGCCGATCACCGTCGCCGTGGAGGACAACGAGATCCGCGTTTCCCGCCCGGATGATCACCGCAAGCACCGTGCCCTGCACGGCCTGTCTCGTTCCCTCATCAACAACGCCGTTATCGGCGTGACCGATGGCTACACCATCAAGATGGAAATCTTCGGTGTCGGCTACCGCGTTCAGCAGAAGGGTTCGAACCTGGAGTTCAACTTGGGCTACTCCCACCCGATCCTCATTGAGGCTCCGGAGGGCATCAGCTTCGCAACTGATGGCGCCACCAAGTTCTCCATCACTGGCATTGACAAGCAAGCTGTCGGACAGATCGCCGCGAACATCCGCCGCCTGCGTAAGGACGATCCTTACAAGGGCAAGGGCATTCGTTACGAAGGCGAGCAGATCCGCCGCAAGGTCGGAAAGACGGGTAAGTAAGCAATGGCAAACACTGAAAACAACAAGCGCACTCCAGTCGGCAAGGACATCTCTAGCCGTCGTCGCGAGGCACGCGCCCGCCGTCACTTCCGTATCCGCAAGACCCTGCGCGGTACCCCGGAGGCACCGCGTCTGGTTCTCCACCGCTCTTCCCGCCACATGCACGTCCAGGTCATCGACGACCTGGCGGGCCACACCTTGGTCTCCGCGTCCACCATGGAAGCGGACATCCGCGCCCTCGAGGGCGACAAGAAGGCTAAGGCTTCCAAGGTGGGCGAGCTGATCGCAGAGCGCGCCAAGGCAGCTGGCATCGAGCAGGTTGTCTTCGACCGCGGTGGTTACAAGTACCACGGTCGCGTCGCAGCTCTGGCTGAGGCCGCACGTGAAGGCGGTCTGAAGTTCTAATGGTCAACGGAAACATCAACGGAAGGAACGCCTAATGTCGGACCGTGAACAGCGTGACGGCGGACGCTCCGCCGAGAACAAGAACAACAACCGCGGTGGCCACAACCGCCGCAACGATCGTCGTAACCAGGACAACGAGCGCGATAAGTACATCGAGCGCGTTGTGACCATCAACCGCGTCTCCAAGACCGTCAAGGGTGGCCGCAACATGTCGTTCACCGCTCTCGTGGTCGTTGGCGACGGCCAGGGCATGGTCGGCGTCGGCTACGGCAAGGCCAAGGAAGTCCCGGCTGCCATCCAGAAGGGTGCCGAGGAAGCTCGCAAGAACTTCTTCCGCGTCCCGATGATCGCCGGCACCATCACCCACCCGGTCGAGGGCCGCGACGCCGCCGGCATCGTCATGATGAAGCCGGCCGCCCCCGGTACCGGTGTCATCGCTGGTGGCGCTGCCCGCCCGGTGCTTGAGTGCGCCGGCGTGCAGGACATCCTGTCGAAGTCCCTGGGCTCCGACAACGCCCTCAACGTCGTCCGCGCTACCGTGGACGGCCTCAAGCAGCTGGTCCGCCCCGAGGAAGTTGCCGCTCGCCGCGGCAAGTCCGTCGAGGAGGTCACCCCGGCCCGTATGCTGCGCCGTCGCGCAGGTCAGGAGGCATAAACAATGGCTCTGAAGATTACTCAAATTAAGGGCCTGGTGGGCACCAAGCCGAACCACCGCGCCAACATTGAGGCCCTGGGCCTCAAGCGGATCGGTCAGTCCGTCGTTAAGCAGGACACCCCGGTCATCCGCGGCATGGTTAACAAGGTGCGTCACCTGGTCACCGTTGAAGAAGTGGCAGGGGAGTAGATAAATCATGGCTGATATCATCAAGCTGCACGATCTGCGCCCTTCCAAGGGTGCAAACAAGGCTAAGACCCGCGTCGGCCGCGGTGAAGCTTCCAAGGGTAAGACCGCCGGCCGCGGTACCAAGGGTACTAAGGCACGTAAGCAGGTTTCGGCCGCTTTCGAGGGTGGCCAAATGCCCATCCACATGCGTCTGCCGAAGCTCAAGGGCTTCCGCAACCCGAACAAGGTCGATTACCAGGTGGTCAACGTGTCCGACCTGGCCAAGGCCTTCCCGAACGGCGGCGACGTCACTGTCGCAGACATCGTCTCCGCCGGCCTGGTCCGCGCTAAGCAGCCGGTCAAGGTCCTGGGCAACGGTGAAATCAGCGTCAAGCTGAACGTCACCGCTGACAAGTTCTCCAAGTCCGCTGTGGAGAAGATCGAGGCCGCCGGTGGCTCCACCACCGCGACCAAGTAAGTCTTTTTAAGACCTACTAAATAAAATCCCACCGCCGGGTTCCCGCTTGAGGGAGACCGGCGGTGGGATTTTTCTATGCGTTGTATGCCACTCGAGCGCTCAACGCGTTGGAGCGGCAAGCGCCAGGTGAGCGGCGCGCTAGGTTACTTGGATTCTTCGGAGGCCGGCACGGACGGCTCGGTGGAGGAGACGTCGTGCTCGTTCTCGCTGCGCGAAGAGTCGTCGCAGGCGGTGGCGCCGCCCACGGCGAGCAGCGCGGTCAGGGTGACGGCCGCCAGGCGGCGGGTGGGCTGAAACTTAGTGGTAGCCATAGATAGAATTCCTTCCTTTAACGGCTAACGGTTGTCTAAGCAGCCACCCTAGTCGTTTTTGCGGGTGGCGTGGCGGGCTACCCGATTCCGAAGGGGGATAACGGCGATAAATGCCACGGCCACGACCAGCCAGCCGGCGCCCAGCAGGATCCCGGCGTTGGCCAGGCGCGGGGCGATCTCTAGATCCCCGGCGCGGTAGAGCATCACCAGGCCGATGAGCGCGCCCCAGGTAAATCCGAGCAGGCTGACAGATACGAGGGGAGCGAAGATTTCGTAGGCGGCCACGCGGGTGAGGAAGCCCGGGCGCAGCCCCATCAGCCGGAGGCTGCGGGTCAGGTCAGCGTTGGCGAAGACCTCGTGCGCCTGGCCCTGCAGGATGGACATCGCCATGATGCAGAAGCCGAAGGAGATGGTCAGGATGATCCCGGTAAAGACGTCGTGGAAAATGATGGAGGTCTCCGGGTTCTCCCGCAGCGACTGGCTCAGGTCGTCGTCGCCGAAGGGGGAGACGATCATATGCCCGGCCAAGAGGCCGAAGAGCGCGCTCGGGGCGACCCGCCGCCAGGCCGCCCGGGCCCCAGTGGCCACGCGGCGGGAGGCGATGAAGTTTGCATTAGAGCCCAACATACCCGCCACCCAGGCGCTGACCTGGAGGAAGAGCGGGGCGATGAGGCTCAGAGTGCCGATGAGCAGAAAGAGAAAAGCGGCGATGGCGAGCATAGCCCCCAGGCTGGCAAAAAAGTCGAACTGATTGATTCCTACCAGCAGGCCGACGGCGAGCACCAGGAAGGCCACGGCGCGCCACCAGCGCAGGGCGCGGGGCATCTGGCGGCGGGCTACCCCTAGCGGGCTCACCGCGACCCGCTGCATGCCGGCCAGGGCGGCGGCCAGCGCCAAGACGATGAGAGCGGAGCCGACGGCCAGGTAGCCCCACCACGGCAGGTAGAGCTCGGCCGGGGAGAGGGGAATCCCCATAAAGGTCAGGCTGGCAAAGGCCGGGACCAGCAGCGCGCTGATAAACGCCCCGAGAACCGTGCCGACCACCGCGTTGATGCCCGTCTCCAGCACCGTCATGCGGGTGATGTCGCGGGCGCTGAGCCCGACCAGCCGCAGGGCCGCCAGCCGCCGCTCCCGCCCGGCGGCGCTGGTCACGGCGGCCTGGGAGATCAGGCTAAACAGGGCAGGTACGAGGAAGGCGCAAGCAATCAGCGCCAAGACCGTCCAGGTGTGGGCGTCCATGCCCGGCTGGGAGGTGTCCAAGCCGGCCTGGAGGTGAGCGTTTTCGCCCCGGCGGTAGAACATATACGTCCCGCCGGCGACGAGGAAAGCGATGGTCGCGCCCACCGTCAGCGAGCCGAGCGAGAGCAGAGTCAGGGTGCCGGTGCCGGTGCGGAAGGACACGGAGGCCCGGAACAGCTGCAGCGTCAGGCCGCCGACGGAGGCGCGCACCGGCGCGGAACGGGCGGTCAAGGAAGCGGTGGGAGTGCTCATCGGGCGGCCCCCAGCCGGCGGTCGTCGTGGATGATGCCGTCGCGCAGCTCGATGCGCCGGTCCAGCCAGTCGGCCACCTGCGCGTCGTGGGTGACCAGCACCAGGGTGGAGCCCTGCTGGCGCACCAGGGTGGTCAGCATTTGCATGACGTCGTGCCCGGTGGCCTGGTCGAGCGCCCCGGTCGGCTCGTCGGCGAAGATGACCGCGGGCTCGGTAGCCAGTGCGCGGGCGATGGCCACGCGCTGGGCCTGCCCGCCGGACAGCTGCCCGGGGCGGCGGTCGGCGAACTCGCCCAGGCCCAGCTGGTCCAGCAGGTGGACGGCGCGGCGCCGGGCCTTCCGGCGGGAGGTGCCGGTCAGGGTTGCCGGCAGCGCGATATTCTCCGCGGCGGTCAGCTCCGGTAGGAGCTGCCCGTCCTGGAAGACGAAGCCGAAGGAGCTAAGGCGCAGGTGCGAGCGGTCGCCGTCGTTGAGCTCGGTCAGGTCGGTCGTTCCGAAGTGGACGCGGCCGGTGGTGGGGAAAAGGACCCCGGACATGCAGTGCAGGAGGGTGGACTTGCCGGAGCCGGACGGGCCCATGATGGCGGCGGTTTCACCCGGGGAAAGCTCCAGGGTGATGCCGGAGAGGACATCGTTGCCGCCAAAATTCTTGGTGACGTCGTTGAGTTTCAATGTGGTGGTCATGTCTACCTATTCAACGTAGGAAAACGCCGGCGCAGAAGCGGGGTGGAACTAGATTTCCAGGTAGGGCTGGCCCTACCCCCACCGAAAGCGCAGGCGTTAAAGTCTGTCAGTGTGAAACTCCCGTGGAAGCATAACCCGCGCGCGGCCTTTACCCCGGCGGCCACCGAGCGCGCGCAGGAGCGGGCACAAGCCCAGCGCTTGGCCGAGCTTACCCGCGCCCGCCGGGCGATCGCGGACGCCTACGAAGTCGAGCGCCAGCGCATAGAGCGGGATCTGCACGACGGCACCCAGCAGTACCTCGTGGCGGCCTCCATCAAGCTGGGAGAGGCCCTGCTAGACTTGGAGGGTACCGAGGCAGACCTGGTGCGCGCGGCCAAGGAGGACATCGAAAACGGGCTGGCCAGCCTGCGTGCGACCGTCCGCGGCATCCAGCCGCAGGTGCTCACGGACCGCGGGCTGGTGGCCGCGCTGAACGATGCCGCGGCGGGGCTGGGCCCGCACGTCGCCGTCCGCGCCCCGCACCCGTTGCCGGATCTGCAACCCAGCATTTTGGCGGCCGCCTATTTCTTCGCCACCGAGGCCATGACCAATGCCTCCAAGCACGCCCCGGGCGCGGCGGTCAGTGTCCTGGTCACCGCCGACGCCAACCTGCGCATCACCGTGGTGGACGAGGGCCCGGGCGGGGCCGAGCTAACTGCAGGCTGTGGCCTGGCCGGGATGCGCGAGCGGTTGGCGGCTTTCGGCGGCAGGCTGGAGCTGACCTCGCCGGCGGGCGGGCCCACGCGGGTGGCGGCGGTCATTCCGTTGCTGTTGGAACGAGGAGAAACGGGGATCGGATAATGCGGATTGTTATCGCGGATGATTCCGCGCTGCTGCGCGAGGGCGTGGCCGGGCTGCTAGAGCGCCGCGGCCACCGCGTCGTCGGCCAGGCTAGCGACGCCGACCAGCTGGTCGGCCTGGTGCGTGAGCTGGCCGCCGCCGGCCAACTCCCCGAAGTCTTAATCACGGACGTGCGGATGCCGCCGCGCATGGCCGACGACGGCCTGCGGACCGCGGTGAGCCTACGGCAGGAGTTTCCCGGCCTGGCGGTGGTGGTCTTGAGCCAGTACGTGGCCCCGGCCTATGCCGTGGAGCTTTTTGATAACACGGACGGCGGGACCGGCTACCTGCTCAAGGACCGGGTGTCGGAAGTGGCGGACTTCCTTAAGTCCCTGGACACGGTAGCCGCCGGCGGCGTGGTCATCGACCCGACGGTGGCGCAGGCGCTGATGAACTCGGCGCGCAGCGGCATCGGCGAGCTCACCCCGCGGGAGCGAGAGGTCTTGGAGCTGATGTCCTGCGGGCTGTCGAACCGGGAGATCGAGAACCAGCTGTTCCTATCGACCGCGGCGGTGGGCAAACATGTGAGCAATATCTTCCTGAAGCTGCGCTTGGACCCGGCGGAGGAAAACCGGCGGGTCAAGGCCATCTTGCGCTATCTCGCGCAGCGCCAGCTGCCCGGCTAAGGCGAGCCTAATCGCGTTTAGGTCGCTGCTATTGGGGCTAATGCTTTTGGGGCTGGTAGGGTAATGGGGTCAAAACTGTTCATCCCACCCGGAGGGCTAACCAGGCTGCCTTTACCGCGCGCGCCGCGGGCGGCGGCCTGGCGTTGCCCAGCGGGTCAAATGAGTATCCACCTCGAGGCAGTAGAAGGGCACCGGCACGCGTGAGACGCGGGCGGTATTTTTCTGCGCACGCCCTCGGTAGGCCAGGAGGATTGTGTAGTGTCCGCCATTATTCAGGCATTTAAGGACGCCGATCTGCGCAAGAAGATCATCTTTACGATCGTGATGATCATTGCGTACCGCATCGGCGCGCAGATCCCGTCCCCGGGCGTCGACTACGGCGCCATCGCGGGCCGTCTGCGCGACCTGACGGAAGAATCCGGCAACCTGTACTCCGTCATCAACCTGTTCTCGGGTGGCGCGCTGCTGCAGCTGTCGATCTTCGCCATCGGCATCATGCCGTACATTACGGCCTCCATTATCGTGCAGCTGCTGACCGTGGTCATCCCGCACTTCGAGCAGCTGAAGAAGGAAGGCCAGTCCGGGCAGACCAAGATGACGCAGTACACCCGCTACCTCACCGTGGCGCTGGCGCTGCTGCAGTCCTCCGGCATCGTCGCCCTGGCCGACCGTCAGCAGCTGCTGGGCCAGGGCGTGGAGGTCCTGGTTCCGGACCGCAACATCTTCGACCTGGTGGTGCTGGTGCTGGTGATGACCTCCGGCGCCGTGCTCGTGATGTGGATGGGCGAGCTGATTACCGAAAAGGGTATCGGTAACGGCATGTCCCTGATGATCTTCGCAGGTATCGCGACCCGTCTGCCTACCGACGGCATGAACATCCTGCAGAACAACGGCGGCCTGGTCTTCGCCATGATCGTCGCCGGCGTCATCGTCCTGGTCATCGGCATCACCTTCATCGAGCAGGGCCAGCGCCGCATCCCGGTCCAGTACGCCAAGCGCATGGTGGGCCGCCGCCAGTACGGTGGTTCCTCCACCTACCTGCCGCTGAAGGTCAACCAGGCCGGCGTTATCCCGGTGATCTTCGCCTCCTCGCTGATTTACATGCCGGTGCTGATCACCCAGATCGTCAACTCCAACAACGCGGTCACCCCGGACAACTGGTGGCAGCGCAACGTCATCTCCTGGCTGCAGAGCCCGGCGTCCTGGCAGTACATCGTGCTCTACTTCGTGCTGACCATCTTCTTCGCCTACTTCTACGTTTCGGTTCAGTACGATCCGGCGGAGCAAGCGGATAATATGAAGAAGTACGGTGGCTTCATTCCGGGCATCCGCCCCGGCCGCCCGACGGCCGAGTACCTGGGCTACGTGATGAACCGCCTGCTGTTCGTGGGCGCTGCCTACCTGGGTATCATTGCTATCCTGCCGAACATCCTGCTGGACTTCGGCGTGGGGCACTCCCAGGGCGGCGGCATGACCGCCTTCGGTGGTACCGCGATCTTGATTATGGTCTCTGTTGCCTTGACTACCGTCAAGCAGATTGAGTCCCAGCTTCTGCAATCGAACTACGAAGGACTGTTGAAATAATGCGTTACGTACTCCTTGGACCTCCCGGTGCCGGCAAGGGCACGCAGGCCGCTATTTTGAGCGAAAAGCTGGGCATCCCGCACATCTCCACCGGTGACCTCTTCCGCGCCAACATCGGCGAGGGCACCGAGCTAGGCAAGGAAGCCAAGTCCTACATGGACGCCGGTCAGCTCGTGCCGACCGACGTCACCGCCCGCATGGTCAAGGACCGCCTCGAGCAGGACGACGCCGCCAAGGGCTTCCTGCTGGACGGCTTCCCGCGCACCGTGGAGCAGGCCGACATCCTGACCCAGCTGCTGGCCGACAAGGGCCTGAAGCTGGACGGCGTGCTGAACTTCGAGGTTTCCGAGGACGTCGTGGTCGAGCGCATGCTGGCCCGCGGCCGCGCCGATGACACCGAGGACACCATCCGCACCCGCCTGGGCGTCTACCGCGATGAGACCTTCCCGCTCATCCAGCACTACGGCGACGCCATCATCCCGATCAAGGCCGAGGGCGAGGTCGAAGAGATTAACGCCCGCGCCATGGAAGCACTGGGGAAGTAGGTTAAGAGCCATTTCCATCTTCTCGCGCCGCAGCAAACGCATCCCCGCCCGCACCCCGGGTGAACTCGACGCCATGCAGGCGGCCGGCGAAATCGTCGGTCGCGCCCTGCAGGCCGTGCGCTTGGCTGCGGCGCCAGGCGTATCTACCCTCGAACTCGACGCCGTCGCGGAAGAACTCATCCGCGGCGCCGGCGCTCAGCCCACCTTCAAAGGTTACGAGGGCTTCCCGGGCTCCATCTGCGCCTCCGTGAACGACGTCATCGTCCACGGCATCCCGGATGAGGAGACGATCCTGGCCGAAGGTGACCTGGTCTCCATCGACTGCGGGGCCACCCTCGACGGCTGGGTGGGCGACAGCGCCTGGACTTTCCCTGTCGGCGAGGTCAGCGCGGAGGCCACCAAGCTGAACGATGCCACCGCCTGGGTCCTGTCCGAGGGGCTCAAGGCCATGGTGCCGGGCAACCGGCTGACCGACGCCTCCCACGCCCTCGAGCTGGCCACCTGGGCCGCCGAGGAGAAATTCGGCGTTGAGCTGTTCATCGTCGACGGCTACGGCGGCCACGGCATCGGCTGCACCATGCACGAGGAGCCCTACCTGGCCAACGAGGGCCGCCCGGGCCGCGGGCCCTATATCCAGGAAGGCTCCGTGCTGGCCATCGAGCCCATGCTCACGCTGGGCACCGAGGACTCCGTGGTCCTGGACGACGACTGGACCGTCATTACCGAGGACGGCTCGCTGGCCTCCCACTGGGAGCACACCGTCGCCGCCACCGCCGACGGCCCGCGCATCCTGACCCCGCGCTACGACAAGTAGCCCGGCTGCCTAGGGCCAAGCTCCCCAAACACTCCAAAAGCTCCCAGCGAGCGCGCGGCGACGCCGGGCGGGACAGGCCTGTGCGCGGCTACGATTTGGTAACGTTCACGCCCGGCTGGGAAATTCCTCGGCCAGAGGTCTATAATTTTCAGCATGTCGAAATTCCGCTTCAATGCCGTCCCCCTGGCTTTCCGTCGCGCCGCCTTAGCGCTGGCCGCCACGGTGGCCATGGCCGTCACCCTGATTGGTGGCGTGCCGAACGCCCACGCCCAGCAAATGCCGGACCCGACCCAACTGTCCTCCCAAGTTCAGCTGAACCAGGGCAGCTCCCAGCTGCCGAACATCGACCAGCTGTCCAAGCAGGTGCAGGAAGAAGCAGACAAGTTCTTCGGCGGTGCCCGCGAGCAGGCCTGGAACACCCGCAACCAGATGCTCAACGAGGTCAACAAGCTCAACCCGCAGGCCGCCAACGCCCTGCGCCCGGTCGTCGACAACGTCCTGAACGCTCTGTTCCCGGGCCTGGTGGCCCAGAAGCAGGCCGAGGCCAAGGCTGCCCGCGAGGCCGCCGCCCGCGCCCAGGCCGAGCAGGCCGCCCGCGAGAAGGCTGCCGCCGAAGCCGCTGCCCGCAAGGCGGAGCAGGAGCGCCAGCGCAACGCCTTCAACCGCGGCCCGTGCCCGGCCGACGCCGCCGTCTGCGTCGACCTGGACGGCCGCCGCACCTGGCTGCAGAAGAACGGCGATGTCACCTACGTCGCCCCGTCCATGGCCCCGGGCAAGACGGGCCAGGAGACCCCGCGTGGCACCTTCCACGTCAACCGTAAGATCAAGGACGAGATCTCCTACGAGTTCAACAACGCCCCGATGCCTTACGCCATCTACTTCACCAACAACGGCCACGCCTTCCACCTGGGCGACCCGGCCTACGACTCCGCTGGCTGCGTCCGCCTGCCGGACCAGGCTGCTATCCGTTACTTCAACGACCTGCAGATTGGTGACAAGGTCTTCATCTACTAAGCGAAGCTTCGACATCTGAAACTTCCCCGGCCCGCCCCGCCCGCCTCATCCAGGCGCGGGGCGGGCCTTTTTGGCGTCGCTAGCGCGCGGGCACCCAGCATGAACGTTAGGGGACGGGTTTGGAATTCGTGTCGTTAACGCGTATGCTCTTTGTTTGGTGTATGTGTGCGGAACTCTCCGCACGATAAACGCCAGGCAGTAGACAAATACATGCAGTCGCTTCGGCTAGTAGCCAGCGGCTAGAAAAGTTGAGGTTATGGCTAAGGAAGGCGCAATTGAGGTCGAGGGCCGCATCATCGAGCCCTTGCCGAATGCAATGTTTCGTGTCGAGCTTGACAACGGACACAAGGTTCTTGCCCACATTTCGGGCAAAATGCGTCAGCACTACATCCGCATCCTCCCTGAGGACCGGGTAGTTGTTGAGCTGTCTCCTTACGACCTGACCCGCGGACGCATCGTCTACCGCTACAAGTAAAGACAGTAAGCCTCCTTACCCAGGGGCGGCCGCAAGGTCGGTCGCCTTTTTCTACCTCAGGCCACGGTGGCTTGAGCCCCACCACAATTTCGCGCTGGCACCGGCACGGTCCGGGCAGCGCGCGAAATGGTAGGGGACGGGTAGGGAGAAAACCACCGTAAAAACCCGAAAGGACAAGCCACATGGCACGTCTAGCTGGTGTTGATCTCCCGCGCAACAAGCGCATGGAGATCGCTCTCACCTACATCTATGGCATCGGGCACACCCGTGCCAAGGCACTGCTGGAAAAGACCGGCATCTCTCCCGACCTGCGTACCGACAACCTGGATGATGACCAGCTGTCGGCACTGCGTGACGCGATCGAGGCTGAGTACAAGGTAGAAGGCGATCTGCGCCGCCAGGTACAGGCTGACATCCGCCGCAAGATTGAAATTGGCTGCTACCAGGGCCTGCGCCACCGTCGTGGCCTGCCGGTTCGTGGTCAGCGCACCAAGACCAATGCTCGTACTCGTAAGGGTCCGAAGAAGACGATCGCAGGAAAGAAGAAGTAATTCATGCCTCCAAAGACTCGTTCCGGCGCCCGCCGTTCCGGCCGTCGCGTCGTAAAGAAGAATGTGGCCCAGGGCCACGCGTACATCAAGTCCACCTTCAACAACACCATCGTCTCGATCACCGATCAGACCGGTGCTGTTATTTCCTGGGCATCCTCCGGTCACGTCGGCTTCAAGGGTTCCCGTAAGTCCACCCCGTTCGCAGCTCAGATGGCTGCCGAGTCCGCCGCCCGCAAGGCGATGGAGCACGGGATGAAGAAGGTTGACGTTTTCGTTAAGGGCCCGGGCTCGGGCCGCGAAACCGCAATCCGTTCGCTCCAGGCCGCCGGCCTGGAGGTGTCCTCGATCTCGGATGTGACTCCGCAGCCGCACAACGGCTGCCGTCCGCCGAAGCGTCGTCGCGTTTAAGGGAAGGAAGAGGTAACTAAACTATGGCTCGTTATACCGGCCCCGCTACCCGTGTATCCCGCCGTCTCCGCGTCGACCTGGTCGGCGGCGACATGGCGTTTGAGCGCCGCCCGTACCCCCCGGGACAGGCTGGCCGCAACCGCATCAAGGAATCCGAGTACTTGCTGCAGCTGCAGGAAAAGCAGAAGGCAAAGTACACCTACGGTGTCCTGGAGCGTCAGTTCCGTCGCTACTACGCAGAGGCCAACCGTCTGCCGGGCAAGACCGGTGACAACCTGGTCATCCTGCTGGAGTCCCGCCTGGACAACGTGGTCTACCGCGCTGGTCTGGCTCGCACCCGCCGCCAGGCCCGTCAGCTGGTCTCCCACGGCCACTTCACCGTCAACGGTAAGAACATCAACGTTCCGTCCTTCCGCGTGACGCAGTACGACATCATCGATGTCCGTGAGCGTTCCCAGAAGATGGAATGGTTCGAAGAGGCCCAGGATCGCCTGGCCGACGCCAACGTTCCGGCATGGCTGCAGGTCGTTCCGGAGACCCTGCGCATCCTCGTGCACCAGCTGCCCGAGCGCGCACAAATCGACATCCCGCTGCAGGAGCAGCTCATCGTCGAGCTTTACTCGAAGTAAACTTCGAAAAGTCATCTTTATCCCTCTACCGACGTCATATAGCGGGCGTCGAAAAGGAGAATTTCAATGCTCATTTCCCAGCGTCCTCAGCTCTCCGAGGAATTCATCGACTCGTCTCGTTCCAAGTTCGTCATCGAACCGCTCGAGCCGGGCTTCGGTTACACCCTCGGCAACTCCCTGCGTCGCACCTTGCTGTCGTCCATCCCGGGCGCGGCCGTGACCTCCGTCAAGATTGATGGCGTTCTCCACGAGTTCACCACCATCAACGGGGTCAAGGAAGACGTTTCCGAGATCATCCTGAACATCAAGGGCCTGGTACTGTCGTCGGACTCCGAGGAACCGGTCGTTATGTACCTGAGCAAGGAAGGCCCGGGCGAGGTCACCGCGGGCGACATTCAGCCGCCGGCCGGCGTGGAGATCCACAACCCGGATCTGCACATCGCCAGCCTGAATGACACCGCGAAGCTGGACATGGAGCTCGTCGTAGAGCGCGGCCGCGGCTACGTGCCGGCCGCCGCTACGTCTGGGGAAATCGGTCGCATCCCGGTCGACCAGATCTACTCCCCGGTCCTCAAGGTTTCGTACAAGGTCGAGGCAACTCGTGTTGAGCAGCGCACCGACTTTGACAAGCTGATCATCGACGTGGAGACCAAGAACTCCATCACCGCTCGCGACGCCCTGGCTTCCGCCGGTGGCACCCTGGTCGAGCTGTTCGGCTTGGCCCGCGAACTCAACACGGCCGCCGAGGGCATCGAGATCGGCCCGTCCCCGCAGGAGACGGAGTTCATCGCTGCCTACAGCAAGCCGATTGAGGACCTGAACTTCTCCGTTCGCTCCTACAACTGCCTGAAGCGCCAGGAAATCCACACCGTCGGTGAGCTCGCCGAGTGCACCGAGTCCGATCTGCTGGATATCCGCAACTTCGGTCAGAAGTCGATCAATGAGGTAAAGATCAAGCTGGCTAACCTGGGTCTGGCTCTGAAGGACACTCCGGAAGACTTCGACCCCACCCAGCTGGAAGGTTACGACGCTGAAACCGGTGACTTTAAGGATCCGGCTGCAGACGATTCCGAGTAAAGAAGCTAGTGCGCCGGCCCCGCCGGCTGCAGCGCTCATTTAAAACGCTAACGAGGAGTACATAATGCCTACCCCGAAGAAGGGTGCCCGTCTCGGCGGCTCCGCTGCCCAGCAAGCTCACCTGCTGAGCAACCTGGCAGTCAGCCTGTTCGAGCACGGCGCTATCAAGACCACCGATGCGAAGGCGAAGATGCTTCGTCCTTACGCTGAGAAGATCATCACCAAGGCCAAGTCCGGCTCCGTTGCCGACCGCCGCCAGGTTCTGAAGCTCATCCCGCACAAGCATGTTGTTGCTTACCTGTTTGATGAGCTGGCCCCGAAGTTCGCTAACCGCGACGGCGGCTACACCCGCACCATAAAGCTGGACAACCGTGCCGGCGACAACGCTCCGATGTCCCAGATCTCCCTGGTGACCGAGGAGACCGTCTCCGCCGAGGCTAACCGCGCCACCCGCGCTGCCGCCTCCAAGCAGGCTGAGGCCGAAGAGGCCGAGGCTGAAAAGGCCGAGGAGACCGCTGAGGAAGCTCCGGCTGAGGAGACTACCGAGGCTCCGGCCGAGGAGGCTTCCGCCGAGGCTGAGACCGAGGCTGAGGACAAGTAAGTCCTTCTCACTCAGTAGACCGCCCGTCCATTCCGCACCTGCGGTAAGGACGGGCGGTTTCTTTGTGCCGTGGTGGCCGCGCGCCTTGCGCGGGGATACCGCCCCGCGCGGGATAGGACCGCCCA
Organism: Corynebacterium sp. LK2537; assembly: GCF_040946485.1. NCBI lineage: Bacteria > Bacillati > Actinomycetota > Actinomycetes > Mycobacteriales > Corynebacteriaceae > Corynebacterium > Corynebacterium sp. LK2537. The sequence goes on along the minus strand of NZ_JAYWLQ010000005.1, from coordinate 118,919 downwards.
GTGCACAAACCAGCGCGCCGTCCTTGACGGCGCCTGATACAACAACGAACCGCCGGCGGCCCGAAGGCTACCGGCGGTTCGCTGTCTCTGTCTCTCTAAGGTTCCCCAAGCTACGGCTTGAAAAGGAAAACTCCTCCGCGGCCGTTCAAGCCGCCTCTGCGAAGTCCACCCCGCTTTGGCTGTCACCAGCCGCCCTGCGGGGTGCAAGGACCATCTCTCAAATCCACACCAAGGAAAGTGGAAAACTTTCGCCTTCCCTTGGCGCCTGACAATTATTGTGACAGGTCAGTCTGTAAAGGCGCTGTTAATGCAGTTCTCACACATTCAGCTATCCCACATAATGCCCGCTAGGTGCCGAAAAATCCCTCCCAAAGATTTTTTTCCAACCCGGCGTGGGGGTAGCATGTGGGCCTATGAACCCTGCTGAGCACAGCCCCCAAGTCACCCCGGAGGAAACGCCGAACCCCGCGCCCGCGGCGAGCCTGCGGCGCGTGCGGCTGGACGTCGCCTACGACGGTACCGGCTTCCACGGGTGGGCCCGGCAGAAGCCGCAGCAGGGCAGCGAGCTGCGCACGGTCCAGGCGGTTATCGAGGACAACCTGACGATGATCCTGCGCCACCCGGTCGAACTGACCGTCGCTGGGCGCACCGACGCCGGGGTGCACGCGGCCGGCCAGGTCGCGCACTTCGATATCCCGGAGGATTGCTTGCAGCAACGCTCCATCGACGGGGATCCGGGCAAGCTGGTCCGCCGCCTGGCCAAGCTCCTGCCGGAGGATATCCGCGTCCACGACGTCGCCTTCGCCCCGGATGGCTTCGACGCGCGCTTTTCGGCCCTGCGGCGGCACTACGTCTACCGGGTGACCACCTCCCCGGCCGGGGCGCTGCCTCTGCGCCGGGCGGATACCGCGGTCTGGTCGAAGCCGGTGGACATCGACGCCATGCAGCAGGCCGCTAACCTCCTGGTGGGCCTGCACGACTTCGCGGCCTTTTGTAAGGCCAAGCCGCACGCCACCACCATCCGGGAACTGGAGAGCTTTACCTGGGAGGATATCTCAACCCCGACCGAGCCGAACCTGTACCAGGCGCACGTGGTCGCCGACGCGTTTTGCTGGTCCATGGTGCGCTCTCTGGTGGGCTGCTGCCTGGCGGTGGGGCAGGGGCGCCGGGACGTCGACTTCGCCACGGCGATGCTCGCGGAGAGTCAACGCTCCTCCCAGATCCCGGTCGCCCCGGCCAAGGGGCTGAGCCTGGTGGGCGTGGACTACCCGGCCCCGGAAGAGCTCTCCGCACGGGCGGAGGCCACCCGGGCCAAGCGCAGCGGTAGCGAGCTGGACTAAGCCCGGCTACCCTGACGGGCAGCGGCAGAGTTTTCTGGCTGCCGACGGTACGGTTTCTACAGCAGCGATGGGGTGTCGCTGGCTACCCAGGGGGGAAATTTTATGGCGCGTCCAGTGCCCACTACGAAAGCGCAAGTATCCGGCCACAAATTCCTGCGCAGGCGGGTAGAGCACGGCCTGGTCATGGGGGATATCCGCATGATCCATGACCCGCTGTCCACCCGCCGGCGGGCGCTTATCTTCGGGCTTATCGCCGTGGTGCTGGTGGGCATAGGCTCGGCCCTGCTGGCCTGGCTGCAGCCGGAGCCCAACCCCGGCGAGGCGCCCATCGTGGAATCGGCGGACAAGCAGCTCTTCGTGCTCGTCGACGGCACCTACCACCCGGTTTCCAATTTGGCCTCGGCCCGCATCATCGCCGGCGAGCCGGCGGAACCGGCCCGCATCGGCACCCAGCACCTAGACGACGCGCAGCTGGGCGTGCCCCTGGGGATTGCGGACGCGCCCGGCTTTATCGCCGCCTCCGGCACCGAAAACGCGGTGGAGTGGTTGGCCTGCTTCGCCGGCGCGGACGCGGCGGAAACCCCCGGCTTCGTCATCACCATCGACGCCGCCCGCGAGTTCAGCGCCGGCGACATCGTGGTAACCGCCAACCAGGGCCACGAGCTCCTCGACGGGCGGGCCGCGTGGGTGGAAACGGAGGGCACGGACTGGCTGGTGGACGTGCAGGGCCGGCGCGAAATCCCTCCGGCGGAGACGACGGAAGGGCGGATAATCCGGCGCGCCCTGGGCGTGGACGCGGACACCTTCCGCTGGGAGCTGCCCGCGGAGATGCTCAACGCTTTCCGGGTGCTGCCCGCCGTCGAATTCCCGGACCCGCTGCCGGCCGTCATCGACACCGGCACCGGGGACCAGGGGCTGTGGGCCCGGACGGACCAGGGAGTCTTCGCGCTAACCGAGCCGCAGGCCGGCGCCTTGGTCGATGCCGGCGCGGATCTGCAGCGCCTGAGCCACGAGGAGGTCGCCGCCCTGCCCGATGCCCCGGCGGCGCAGGAGGCCTTCAGCCTGCCCGAAGCCGCGCCTGAGTTCATCGACCCGGCCCACGGCTGGCTGTGCGCGACGGCCGCCGGCCGCGGGGCAGCCGCCCCGCCACAGGAGGGGACTATCGAACTGTCCGGCTCGGCCGTGGCCGACCGCTTCAGCGGCTTGCCCCAGGGCGGGCTGGGGCTAAGTTCCGAGCACGGCTTCCACCTGGTCACCGCGCACGGCCTGCGGCACTCCGTGGAGGACGAGGCCACGCTGGAGGCCCTGGGCACGAGCACCGGGGCGCATGCGCCCTGGCAGATCCTCCGGCTGTTGCCGGGCGGCAGCCAGCTCAGCCGGGAGGAAGCGCTGAAGGCCAGCTACTGAGCGCGCCCGCGCCGGAGGGTGGCCCAACCCAGGGCCGCCACTAACGCGGTGCCGGCCAGGCCGAGCAGCACCAGCTGCGCCCGCCGGGTGGCCGGACGGATGGCGTCCTCGCCCGCGGCCACGGCCAGCGCCCGTTCTTCCTCGGCGTAATCGGCCGGGCGCGCGCCCACGGCCGCCAAGGGATCCACGCCGCCGTGGGCGGGCTCGGCCGCCTGCGCCAGCAGCGCGCGGATGTCTGCGGCACTGGCACCCGGATGGACCTCCCGCAGCAGTGCCGCGGTGCCGGCGACGGTCGGCGCGGCGAAGCTGGTGCCCGTGAACTCGCGCTGCGGGCCAGTCCCATCGGCCGCCACGACGGCCCGGGCCCAGCCCTGCCCGTCGGGGCTTAACCCCAGCGGCACCGAGCCCGGCGCGGACAGCGCCAGGCCGGAGTCGGGCTGCGGGATGGAATATTCCGCACGGACCTGCGGGCCAGCCAGCGCGCCCACGGAGACGACCGTGGCGGCATGGGCCGGGTAGACGGTATGGCCCGGCTCGCAGGAATCACCGGCGTTGCCGGCGGCGGCGACCACCACGGTCCCGGCGGCCTCGGCACGCTCTAGGGCGGCGTCGAGCCGGCTGGTGTCCACGCTGGTGCCGGCGGGCAGGCAGGAGACCACCGAGATGTTGATCACGTCGGCCTCCGCGTCCACGGCCGCCTCGATGGCCTCGGCCAGCGTATCCAGGTCGCCGGCCGCAGCGTCCTCCTGCCCGCCGTCCCCGCCGGCGGCGCGGTAGTGCGCCGAGGTCTGCCGGATGGATAGCACCCGGGCGCCGGGGGCCAGACCGGTATCGGCCGCGGCGATGACCCCGGCGACCACGGTCCCGTGGGCGTCGCAGTCCTCGAGCGGGTTCGGTTCCTCCGGGTCGACGAAGTCGGGGCCCGGATCCAGCTGGCCCAGCTGCGGGTGCGGGTGGACGCCGGTGTCGATGACCACCACGGTCACCCCGTCCCCGGTGGCCTGGGCGTGCAGGCGGGCGCGGTAGTCGGCCTGCTCGGCGGTCGGGGCGGGGACCTCCTCGGTGGGTACTGCCACCGCGCAGGCGGTGTCCGGCTCCGCCGCGGCGGCTATGGGAGCCACACCCGCGACGACGGCGCCGGCGACGAGTGCTGCGGCGCACCTAGTTCCTCGTCCTGGACGCTGCGTCATCCCAGCCCCCGCAGCAGGGCGAAGAGCCCGATTAGGTGCGCGGCCAGGGGCAGGCACGTGGCGATGGCAAGCGCCTCGGCGCGCTCCCACCAGACGATGGTGGTCGGCTCCGCCGCGGGGACTTTCGCCGCCCACAGCGGGGTGCTCAGCGCGCCCGCGGCGGCGAAGCCGGCGACGATGAACATCGCCAGGTGCGGGTCGCCGTCGCTGGCCGGCGCGCTGGCCGCAACCGGGATGAGGCAGGCGGTCAGCAGGCTAGCGGCCGCCAGCAGGGACAGGCACCATGCGGCGCTGGCCTGCCCGTGCCGCACCGCGTGCATGATGAGTGCCCCGCCGACGCACAGGCACAGCGCCTGGGCGAAGCCGGAGCCGTGAAGCTGCGTGCCGAAGGGCCCCTCGTAGACCGGCGTAATGCCCGTGCCGGTCAGCGCCAGCGCCGCCAGGGCGGGCAGCGCAGCCAGCCCGGCGCCCAGGCAGACCCCGGCGTAGAGCTCCTGGGCGCGCCGGGCGCGGGCGTCCACGTCCGGCTGGTGCCCGTCGGAGACCGACAAGTCCTGGCCCGCGGTCGGCAGCTGCGGCACCGACAGCCCCGCCGCCCGCGTGACCACGCCCGGGGCGGCGGCGATGAGGCAGACCACCGCCAGCAGCACCGCGGCCCCGGCGGCGACGAAAGGCGCCTCACCCGGCATGGCCAGGCCGCCGGCCGCGACCAACCCCAGCCCGCCGAGGGTGAGCGCGGCGGCCGTGCACCGCGGCCGAGCCACGGCGGTCACGTGGAAGACCGCCACCATGGCCAGCCCGCAGGACACCGCGGCCAGCAGCGCCCAGGCGGCATCGCCAAGCGCGGCGGGGGCCACCCAGGACAGGGCACTGTGGATTACCAGCGCGGGCCCGTCTAGCTGCTGGTGGGCCGCCTGCCACGCGGGTGGAAGCGTCCCACCCGGCGGGGCGACGGCCCACCAGCCGGCCAGCGCCCCGGCGAAAACCAGCGCCGGGACCAAGGGGCGGGTCGCGGGTTGATAGATGACCAGCGCGGTGCCCAGGGCTAGCGCGATGGCGACCGCGGCGGAGGCGGGCAGCACGCCCGCGAGCAGGGCGGCGACGGCGACCAGCCCGATACCCGCCCAGACCGCGGCCAGCCCCGGCAGTTCCGAGGGGCGGCCGGCCGCCACGAGGGCCTCCGCCGAGTCGCGGATGACCGGCGCCGGGGTGTCCTCCTGCGGGGTGAGGATGACGACCGCGCCGTCCGTGAGCCGGGTGGCTGCAAGCGGCTGGGCCATGTCCAACCCGCGCCCGCCCGCGGTGGACGCCCGCCACGGCTTGGACAGCTGGGGCGCGTCGACCATATAGCCGATATCGTCAATCATCTCGCCTAAACTGCCGGTCACCGGCAAGGACAGGTCCGCTTCTTTCCGAAAATTACCTGCGTGGACGCGCACCGTCACGCGGACGGTATGCGGGATCGCAGCCGTCATAACACTTCACCCCCGAAGTAGTAGATCCCCGAATTCTCAGGCCGGTGGCCAAGAAAAATTTTCTTCCCCACCTTGCCCGTCGCGCTCAATTGTGGCTTACTGTGGGCAGCGTGTCCACCGCTAGGGGAGGTGGCCGCCAAAAACTTTTCGGGGGTGTATCAGCCGTGCTGGATCAGCGCGAGAGTATCCAAGTAATCGAGCCAACAACCTTAACGCAGCGCCAACCGGTGCCGCCGGCGCCGACCGGGACCATCACCGCAGAGGCGGTGCCGGAGGCCCAACGCAAACAACCCGTGCCGCTGGTGCGCATCATCATGCCCATCGTCATGGTCGCCGCCATGCTAGGCATGGTCGCGCTCATGGTCTTGAGCGGCGGGTCGGATCGGACCTTCAGCCCGCTCATGCTGATGTTTCCCATCATGATGCTGGCCAGCATGTTCATGATGTTCAGCCCGACCACCGGCGGCCAGGACCCGGACGAGACCCGGCGGACCTACCTGCGCCACCTCAAGGCGCTGCGCGAGAAGGCCCTGGACAACGGCGCCGCCCAGCGGGCCCACGAGCTGCACCGCCACCCGCCGGTCGAGCAGCTGCCCGCCTTCGTCCACAACCAGCGGCTGTGGGAGCGCAGCGCGGGCGACCCGGACGCGCTCGAGGTGCGCATTGGGGTGGGAGAGACCAAGCTCGCCACGGAAATCCAGGTGCCGGAGGCGGCCGCGGCCGAGGACCTCGACCCGGTGTGCGCGGTCAGCCTGCGCCGGACCATCCAGGCGGTCGAAACCCTGCCGGAGATGCCCGTGGTCATCCAGCTCCAGGCCTTCGGCGTGCTGGGGATCGCGGGCGCGGGCGCGGCGGACCTGGCTCGGGCCATCGTCATCCAGCTGGCCTGCGCGCATGGGCCCGACACCCTGGGCATTTCCGTGCGCTCCGTGCGCGGGGCCGGCTGGGAGTGGGTCAAGTGGCTGCCGCACGCCCGCCGGCCGGAGCAGGCGAACTACCGCGTGCTCATCGTCGACGGCGTGGCGACCACCGGGGTGGAAGACTTCCTCGACGAGGAGGGGGTAACCACCATCATCGATGTCGGGTCGCGGCGCAACACCGCACTCGGCCTGCGCGCCGAGCACGAGGGCCTGTGCCTGAGCCTGCGCGACGAGGCGGGCGGGGATGCGGGCACAACGCTGTTGGTCTCCACGGCCGCGGGCGAGGAAGAGTTGGGGCGCGCGGACCAGCTGGCCGAAGAGGGCGCGGTGCTCATCGCGCGCCGCATGGCCCGCTGCCGCCGCCCGTTGGCCGAGCCGGGGCCCAAGCTCGGCTCCGGCGGCGGCGACTTGGTGGCCCTGCTCGGGCACCGCGACATCGCCGAGCTGCGCGGCGAGAACCTCTGGCCGGGGCGCGCCGGGTCGCAGCGCCTGCACGTGCCGGTGGGGCTGGACCCTAGCGGCCAGCCGGTCTACCTCGACCTGAAGGAATCTGCCCAGGGCGGCATGGGCCCGCACGGTCTGTGTATCGGCGCCACCGGCAGCGGCAAATCGGAGTTGCTGCGCAGCCTGGTCACCGCGCTGGCGGCCACGCACTCGCCCGAGGAGCTGAACCTGGTGCTCGTGGATTTTAAAGGCGGGGCGACCTTCCTGGGCTGCGAGCAGCTGCCGCACACCGCGGCGGTGATTACCAACCTGGAGGAAGAATCCGTCCTGGTCGAGCGCATGTACGACGCCATCTCCGGGGAGATGAACCGCCGCCAGGAGATCCTGCGCCAGGCCGGCAACTTCGCCAACGTCGGCGACTACAACGCCGGCCGCGACCCGGACCAGTTCCCGCCGCTTCCCGCCCTGGTCATCGTGGTGGACGAGTTCTCCGAGCTGTTGGGCCAGCACCCGGACTTCGCCGATCTCTTCGTCGCCGTCGGCCGCCTGGGCCGTTCGCTGCACGTGCACCTGCTGCTGGCCTCCCAGCGGCTGGAGGAGGGCCGGCTGCGCGGGCTGGATTCGCACCTGTCCTACCGGATCGGGCTCAAGACCTTCTCCGCCGCGGAGTCCCGCCAGGTCTTAGGCGCTACCGATGCCTACCACCTGCCCGCCCGGCCGGGTGCCGGCTACCTGAAGACCAACGGCGACGCCCTCGAGCGCTTCCAGGCCACCTACGTCTCCGGGCCGCTCGCTCGCCCGGCCGAACCAGCCGAAGGGGAAAGCGTACCGCCGGCCCGGGTGTCCGTCTTCGACGGCTGGGACGCTCACACCACCGAGGACAGCGAGCCGGAGCTTGTCTGGGACGAGTCGACCACGCTGCTCAACGAGGTCGTGGCCGTCGCCCGCGCGGAGGCCGACCACCGCGGGCACAGCGCCCACCGCATCTGGCTGCCGCCGCTGCCCGCCGCGGTCGAGCTGCCCGAGATCCTGCACCGGGCCGGCCAGACCACCCACCTGCAGGCCGCGGTCGGGCTCATCGACCGTCCCTACCACCAGCGCCAGGATCCCCTGGTGGTGGACTTTTCCACCGCCGGTGGGCACGCGGCCGTCTGCGGCGGCCCGCAGACAGGCAAGTCCATGGCGCTGCGCACCATCGTCGGCTCCCTGGCCGCGACCCACGGCACCGAGGCCATCCGCTTCTACGTCATCGACCTGGGCGGCGGGGCGCTAGCCAACCTGGACCGCCTGCCGCACGTGGCGGGCGTGGCTGGCCGCGACGAGCCGGACACGGTCCGCCGCATCATCGACGAGGTCACCGGCCTGGTCGAGCGCCCCGAGCCCCGCCACACCTTCCTGGTGCTAGACGGCTGGCACCACGTGGGCACCGCCGGCGCGGAGTTCAACGATCTCACGGAGAAGATCACCGCCCTGGCCGCCGACGGCCCCAGCGCCCGCGTCCACCTGGTCTTGTCCACGCCGCGGTGGACCACCCTGCGCCCGTCGATTAGGGACCTCATCGCCCACCGGTTGGAGCTGCGCCTGGGGGAGGCCATGGAATCCCTGGTGGACCGCAAGGCCCAACAGAAGCTGCCGGCCCTGCCCGGCCGCGGGCTCACCGAGACCGGGGAGATGATGCTGCTGGCGCGCACCTCCAACCAGGACGTGGCACACCTGCAGTCCCGCGGCGGCGAGCCGGTGCCCCGGCTCAAGACCCTGCCCGCCCAGCTGCGCCCGGCCGACCTGCCCCGCCACGCGCTGACCGCCGGGCTGGTTTGGGGAATTGGCGGCCGCGACCTGGAACCGGTGGCCTGGGACCCGGCCACCAGCGCCCACGTGGTCTGCGTCGGCGCCAGCGGGTCCGGCAAGTCCACCTTCGTCCGGGTCATCGCTGATGCTGTGGCCGGCCTGCCCCGGGAGGACGCGCGCCTGGTGGTCATCGATCCGCGCCGGGCGCACCTGGGCGCGCTCGACGAGGACATGCTCGCCGCCTATGCCGCCACGCCCGCGGCGGCGGAGAAGGCCCTGCGCGATACCGCGGCGACTATGCGGCAGCGCCTGCCGGGGCCGGATATCACCCCGGCGCGCCTGCGCGCCCGCGATTGGTGGAGCGGCCCCGAGATCTACGTGGTCATCGACGACGCGGAGCTCACCAGCGAGGCCGCCCTGCACCCGCTGGTGGAGCTCATCCCGCACGCCCAGGACATCGGCCTGCACGTCATCTTCGCCCGCAAGGCCGGCGGCATCGGCCGCGCCATGTTCGGCAAGTTCTGCTCGGCGCTCAAAGATACCCAGCCGGCCGTCCTGCTCCTGGACGCCGACAAGGAGGAAGGCCCCATCTTCGGCATGAAGCCGAAGCGCCAGCCACCCGGCCGCGGCCGCTACCACCTCCGCGGCGAGGAACTGGGCCTGTGCCAAGTCATCCGCGCCGACGACCAAGAAGACACACCACCAGCCGCCGAAGAACGAGACGAGAGCCACCAAGCAGCAAGCAACCAAGCAGAAAGCAAGCGAAAGGACACGCCATGACGACCGCCGCACCCGCTTTGTTGACCATCACCATCTTGGATACCGCCACCATTTTCGAAGGCCCGGAAACCGTGTACCGCTACGACCTGCCCGGCACCGGGATTGTGGAGGGCTGGGCCCTGGACGGCGCGCTCGAGCAGGCGGAGAAGATCCTGGGCGCGCACTGGCCGGAAGCCCCCGTGAAGGTCTGCGCGGACTCCAGCGCGACTGCGGTCTCAGCGGAAGCCGTGAGCATCATTACCCGGCAGCTCGAGGGCCGGGAGGTGCCGGTGGTGGACACCGCCGAGCACGCGGTCTCCCACCCGGAGACCGAGGTCTTCGCCCCGCTCGCACCGGCTGCCGATGCCGCCGCTCCCGGCGGCTCACACCCGGACGCGCCGCGCGCCGAGCCGCTGCGCCCGAGCACGGACAACACCAGCAAGGGCGGGTGGTTCCAGCCCTTCTACGCGCTGCTGGCCGTGGTGGTGCTGATCGTGGCCGGCGTGGCCTGGTTCGTGGTCGGCCGCGGCGGCGATGCGAACGAGGAGAGCGCGGGCGGTGAGGCAACCGATAACGCGGTGGCGGCCGCCCCGGGCGGTCAGGACGGCGGCCCGCCGGCGCCCGGGGAGGCGGGCAGCGACGGGCCGGCAAACGAGCCGCCGCCCGCACCGGAGCAGTTAAGCGCGGCGGGACTGTCGGTGCAGCTGCCGCAGGGCTTTCACGCCGAGGAATCCGCCGAGGGCGATGGGCTGGTCACGGCCACGGGGCCGGACCCGGACCTGCGGGTGCTCTTTGCCGCGGATCCGCTCTATTCGGTGCCCGCGGACTACCTGCTGGAACAAATCCAGGAAGAAATCGCCGGCGACGACGCCCTGTCCCACCCGCAGGAGCACGACGGCCGGCTGACCTACGTGGAAAAGCCCGGGGACGACTCGCACGTTGTCTGGACGACGTGGGTGGACGGCGATCACCAGCTGTCCGTGGGCTGTCACACCCGCGAGCTGCCCAGCGTCGCGCAGAAGGCGGCCTGCCGCATGGCCGAAGAATCCCTGGTCCGTCAGGGCTAAAACTTTTTTAAAAACTCCGGGAACCGATTGCCCGGCGGGGCAGTCCAATAAAGATGAGGAAGGCACCGCGTCGGAAAGAACGCGGCGGCGGGGGACTTCCTCCACCAGTCTGACAAGTAACCGCGACACACAATCCGTGACACAAGACCGTGACACCACACTGTCAACCCGTTCGAGGAGGGGCGAACACTATGCACACTACGTTCAAGACCGAAGCCGAGGTCATGCAGGCCACGGCCGGGCATGTCGATTCGACCAATGAGGAAGTCCAGGGCGAGCTGACCCGCCTGCACAACGTCGTGGAGGGCACCCGCGCGAGCTGGGAGGGCCGCGCGCAGCTGTCCTTCGACAACCTCATGCAGCGCTACAACGCCTCCGCCCAGCAGCTGCGCGAGGCCCTGTCCGCCATCTCGGACAACATCCGCAGCAACGCCCGCAACTTCGACGACGTCGAGGCCCAGAACGCGCAGGTCCTCAACAACGTCGGCGGCGCCGGCTTGGCCCTGTAGCCGCCCGGCACAACACCCACCGCGCGAGCGCACACCAGATAAACACCAGGAAGGAAAAATTCCCGCATGACCGCTATCAAGTACGAATTCGGCGCCATCGAGGCCGCCGCTGCCGATATCAACTCCACCTCGGCCCGCATCAACGGCCTGCTGGACGAGCTCAAGTCCATCATCGAGCCCATGGCCGCCACCTGGGAGGGCGAGTCCGCAGCCGCCTACCAGCAGGCCCAGCGCAAGTGGGACAACGCCGCCCTGGAGCTCAACCAGGTGCTGATGACCATCTCCCGCACCGTCTCCGAGGGCAACGACGCCATGAGCGACGTCAACCGCCGCGCCGCCGCCAGCTGGGGCTAAACGCACCCACCACACAATCCCGTCTGTCACCCCGCCTTCCCCGGTAAATGGGGAAGGCGGGTTTTGTGTGTAGTGGGGGAGCGTTTCCGCCGTCTAACGGCGTTTTGGGATTTTGGGGCGAAACCACTAAAGTATTAGACCTATGTGTCTGAGCGAGATAGCCCTGCTTTGGGGCTGGACGCGGCGCCTAGTGCAGGTCTCCACCGGCCGCTGTATCTAGGGGCAGTCGAAGGACCATGGCGTTGGCCGGCAGTTCCGAGACAGACTTTCAAGGAGTCATTTTGTCTACTTTCCACCCTAAGAGCGGTGACATCACCCGCAAGTGGTACGTCATCGACGCTACTGACGTGGTGCTGGGCAAGCTCGCTTCCACCGTGGCAGACCTGCTGCGTGGCAAGCACAAGCCGCAGTTCGCACCGAACGTTGACTGTGGTGACCACGTCATCATCATCAACGCTGACAAGATCCACATCTCTTCCAACAAGCGTGACCGCGAAAAGCGCTACCGCCACTCCGGCTACCCGGGTGGTCTGAAGACCATGACCCTGGGTCAGTCTTTGGACGCCAACCCGGTTCGCGTTATCGAAGAAGCTGTCACCGGCATGATGCCGCACAACAAGCTTTCCCGTTCTTCTGCCCGCAAGCTGCACGTCTTTGCAGGCGAGGAGCACCCGTACGCCGGCCAGAAGCCGGAATCCTACGAGCTTAAGCAGGTGGCACAGTAATGACCGAGCAGAACAACATCGATAACAACGTGGCAGACGCTGCCGACATCGCAGCCGCAGCCGCCGCAACCGAAGAGTTCACCAACACCATCGGTGACGTCGTTGCTCCGGAAGCCGCTGAGGAGACCGAGGCTGCTGCCCCGGCTATCCACGAGGGCCCGATCCAGACCGTTGGTCGCCGTAAGCGCGCCATCGCTCGTGTCCGCCTGATCGCCGGCTCCGGCGAGATCGTGGTCAACGGCCGCACCCTGGATGACTACTTCCCGAACAAGCTGCACCAGCAGGACATCCTCACTCCGCTGACCCTGCTGGACCGCGAGAACCAGTTCGACATCAAGGTCACCGTCAACGGCGGCGGCCCGACCGGCCAGGCCGGCGCTCTGCGTCTGGCTATCGCCCGTGCACTCAACGTCTACAACCCGGCTGACCGCGCCGCCCTGAAGAAGGCCGGCCTGCTCACCCGTGACGCCCGTGCCGTCGAGCGCAAGAAGGCTGGTCTGCACAAGGCACGTCGTGCCCCGCAGTACTCCAAGCGTTAATTCTTCGCTGGTACTTACACTTACGCCGCTTGGGCCCTTCCCTTTGGGGAAGCCCAAGCGGCGTTTGTGTTTTCTAGTCCCGGGGTTGGCCGGGGCCTAGGACACCCGGGTCCTTTGCCGGGGCCTAGGACGGCGAGGGTCTAGAAGACCGAGTCGTTCCACCAGCGGCGTTCCGGGGTGCCGCAGCGGGAGCCGGTCTTGTCCAGCTTGATGCCTACGACCTGGTGGAGCTGGACGATGTTGTGCTCGAAGCCCCACTGGGAGCCGGCCATGTACATGCCCCACAGGCGGGCGGTCGGCAGGCCGACCAGGCTGACGGCCTCCTCCCAGTTGTCCTTGAGGTTTTCGCACCAGGCCGACAGCGTGCGCATGTAGTCGAAGCGCAGGTTTTCCTCGTGGAAGACCTCGAAGCCGTGGTCCTGCATCTTGCGGACGATGGTGCCCGAGCCGGTCAGCTCCCCGTCGGGGAAGATGTAGCGGTCGATGAAGGAACCGCGCGGGGTCTTGTGGTTGTCCGGGTAGGTGATGCAGTGGTTGACCATCACGCCGCCTTCGCGCAGCTTGCCGGACAAGAAGTCGAAGTAGCTGGCGTAGTTCTTCACGCCGATGTGCTCCATCAAGCCGATGGAGGAGATGGCGTCGAAGTTCTCCTCCGGCACGTCGCGGTAGTCCATGTAGCGGATCTCGGCCAGATCCTCGAGGCCTTCCTCCAGAATCTTCTTCTGGCCCCACTCGGCCTGCTCGCGCGAGAGCGTCACGCCGATGGACTTCACGCCCTGGCGGGCGGCGTAGCGGACCATGCCGCCCCAGCCGCAGCCGATGTCCAGGTGGCGGTCGCCTTCCTTCAGGTGCAGCTTCTCAAAGACCAGGCGGTACTTGTTGTCCTGGGCCTCGTCCAGCGACGCGTCCGGGCTGGGGTAGTAGGCGCAGGTATAGGTCATGGAGTCGCCCAGGAAGAGCTCGTAGAAGTCGTTGCCCACGTCGTAGTGATCGGAGATGACATCCGCGTCGCGTGCCTTGGAGTGCCGGGACAGGCCCTGGCGCAGCATGCGCTCGAAGCGGCCGGCGCGCTCGGCCTCCGGCACCGGCTGGATCTGGATAGCTCCCATCGACGCCAGCGAGCGCACGATCTTCAGCAGCGTGCTGGTATCCGGCCGCTCGAATTTCCGGTACATCTCGTGCAGGGCGTCGAAGATGCCGTAGGGGTGCGCCAGGTGCTCGCCCTTGACCGTGATGCCGTCGGTGACAAAGGCGCGGGCCAGGCCGACGTCGCCCGGGGCGGTGGCGATATAGGACAGGCCCTCTACGTTGTTGATGGACACGTGATACTGCGAGTCCGGGTTGCCGGTGGAAGAACCATCGAACGCGGTCCAGTAGAAGGGGTTGGCGGCGGGGACGAAGGCATCGATAATCTCGGCTACCGTCATCGGCTGAAACTTACCGGGCATGGATAGGGCTTCCTTTCGTTGGTTTAAGAGTTGTTCACGGTCTTGTCGTAGAGGGTGGGGAAACGGCCCGCCGGGTCGGCCTGCTGTTTCATCTTCTCCGGCAGGTCGCCGCCGTAGAGCTCGGCGAACTGCTCCGGGGTATAAAAGGCCTCGGAGTACAGGGACTTGTGCCCGCCCAGCTCGCTGACCTTGGCCTCGATGACCTTGTTGAAGGCGCCGGGCTCCTGTGCCGGGCTGACGTGGTCGGCCGGGACCCCGGACCAGAACCCGACGTTTACCCAGGTCGTTCCCGGCTTCAGGGGGTACAGCGGCCAGGGCGCGTCCGACTCAGCGGTAACCTCTCCGGTGCCGACTAGGTCCTCGACGCCGTCGCGCAGCCGGATGGGGCAGAGCCACACCGGCTGGATATCGCTGGCGGAAAAGAACCAGTCGAGCCACTGGGCGGTCTTGTCAGCGGTGACTTCCACGTCCTGGACCACCCGCTCGGAGGCCGGCAGGCCCTTGGGCTTTTTGAGGAAGTTGTATTCCAGCTGGTACTTGCGGTCCAGGCGCACGATCTTCCAGTAGAAGGAGCTGCGGCGCCACTGGCGCGGCCAGATCTTGCGCACCGTCGGGTTCTGCGCCCCGAAGGCCCGGGAGCACCAGAACCAGTCCGTGTCCCAGCGCCAGATGTAGTCGCGGATGCTCAGCAGGTCGTGGCTCGTGCCGTTAGGGTGCTGCAGGCTGCGGTAGTAGATGGCCTGGCCGGTGTAGTCCGAGGTGTGGACGGCGGCATCGCCAGCCGCGACCGCCAGCACCAGGTAGGCCTCCTGCGGGCTGAAGGCCACCCCGTCGAGGCCGTGCAGGCGGGTGCCGTCGAATTCCCCGCTGGCGGAGGCCTCGGCCAGGGCGTCCTGGAAGCTTTCCAGGTCGTGGAAGCGCACGGAGCGGACCTCGATGAGGGAGGGGACTTCCTCGAGCTCGATGGTCAGGCGGACCGCGTAGCCCAGCGAGCCGTAGGAGTTGGGGAAGGTGCGGAACAGGTCCACGTTTTCTTCCCGCGAGCAGGTCACGATCTGCCCGTTGCCGTCGAGGACGTCCATCTCCAGCACGGATTCGTGCGGCAGGCCGTTGCGGAAGGAGGTGGATTCCACCCCCATGCCGGTGACCGCCCCGCCCAGGGTGATGGTTTTCAGCTGCGGGACCACCAGCGGTGCCAGCCCGAAGGGCAGGGTCGCGTCCACCAGGTCCTCGTAGGTGCACATGCCCTGCACGTCGGCGGTCTGGGCCACCGGGTCGATGGCGATGACCCCGCCCAGGCCGCTCACGTCCAGCCCTGGGGTGGTGGACTCGCGGCCGCGGAAGAGGTTGGAGGTCTTCTTCGCCAGGCGCACCCGCTTGCCGGCGGGGACGGCCTGGAAGCTATCCAGCAGCCGGCGCACGCCTTCTGCGTGGCGGTGCCAGCCGATGGGTTGAATGCTTTCCGCGTCGACAGTGCGGCCGGGTAATGCGCTTGCTAGCGCATTAGTAGCTCGACCGGTGACGTTAATCAGTGATTCTCTTAAGGTTCCGCCTGCGCTCATATGGGGCCATTTTAAGCGTGTCCGGGCGCGGCGCTATTCGGTGCTGGCGCGGCTACCCCACTTTAGGTGAGTGGAACGAGTGGGAATAGGTCCGGTCCGGTCGCGCGAAGCATAACGCTAGGGGCATAATGTTGGACATGACTCGACTATTTGGCACCGACGGAGTACGGGGTCTGGCTAACCAGAAGCTGACCCCCATGCTGGCACTGAAACTTGGCCAAGCGGCGGCGGAGGTTTTTACCGCCAACCGGGAATCCTACGAGCGCCGCCCGCTCGCTATCATCGGCCGCGACCCGCGCGTGTCCGGGGAGATGCTCGACGCGGCGATCGCCTCCGGGCTCGCTTCCCGCGGCGTGGACGTGCTGCGCGTGGGCGTGCTGCCGACCCCGGCTATTGCCTTCCTCACCGATGACTACGGGGCGGACTTGGGCGTGATGATTTCCGCGTCGCACAACCCCATGCCGGACAACGGCATCAAGTTCTTCTCCGCCGGAGGGCGGAAGCTGCCGGACGCGGTGGAAGACGAAATCCAGCAGGCGATGGACACCCTGAGCGAGGAGGGCCCGACCGGCACCAAGCTGGGCCGCATCATCTCGGAGGCCCCCGATGCCCGCGAGCGCTACCTCAAGCACCTGGCCGAGGTCGTTACCGCCGACCTATCGGGTATCACCGTGGTGGTGGATACCGCCAACGGCGCCGCCTCCAAGGTCGCCCCGCAGGCCTACGAGGCCGCCGGCGCGACGGTGATTCCGATTCACCACAAGCCGAACGCCTTCAACATCAACGAGGACTGCGGCTCCACCCACATCGAGCAGGCCCAGAAGGCCGTCGTGGAGCACGGCGCGGATCTCGGCCTGGCCCACGATGGCGACGCCGACCGCTGCCTGGCTGTCGATGCCGCCGGCAACGTCGTCGACGGCGACCAGATCATGGCCATCCTGGCCGTCGGCATGCACGAGGACAACGACCTGCGCCACAAGACCCTGGTCGCTACCGTCATGTCCAACCTGGGCCTGACGCTGGCGATGCAAGAGCAGGGCATCGAGGTTGTCCAGACCAAGGTGGGCGACCGCTACGTGGTCGAAGAGCTCATCCGCGGCGACTTCTCCCTGGGCGGCGAGCAGTCCGGGCACATCGTCCTGCCCGACGACTGCACCACCGGCGACGGCACCCTGACCGGCCTGTCGCTCATGGCGCGCATGGCCCGTTCCGGTAAGTCCCTGCAGGAGCTGGCCAGCGTGATGAAGGTCCTGCCGCAGGTGCTCATCAACGTGCCGGTCTCCGACAAGTCCGCCATCATGGGCAACGACGAGGTGAAATCCGCCATCGCCCAGGCCGAGGAGGAACTCCACGGCACCGGCCGCGTGCTGCTGCGCCCGTCGGGCACCGAGGAACTCTTCCGCGTCATGGTCGAAGCCGCCGAGGAAGAGCAGGCCCGCAAGGTCGCCGGCCGGCTCGCCGCCGTGGTCGCCGGCGTCTAAACCACCCGCACCACCGGCACCCGAAACCCTAAAAAGTTCCCGCAGAAATTGGCGGGAACCGCCGGGGACTTCCGGCAGTCCAAATAAGGTGAAGCTGCTCCCACCGGGGCGGCCAAGACCTTAAAAAGACGAGACTGCAAGAAAGGGAGTCCCTCGGTGCCGGAAATCGAGTTCGACCACACTGATATTGTCGCTCGCCTCCGCCAGGTATCCACCGGCGTGAGCGCACAGCGCCAGGCCCACCTGCGCCGCGTGCCGGAGTACCCGCAGGTCGCCGCCGGCCGCGACTTCGCCGGCCACGGGCAGCGCATCCAACAGCTGCTCAACCGCCTGCATGAGCAGGGCGGCTGGCGCATTAACAACATGGATGACACCGTGCGCGCCGCGGCCGACCAGTTCACCGCCCTCTACCGCGGCGATGACGCATTCGGCGCCCGGCTGGGGCAGGGGGATAGCCATGAGTAGCACCAGCGCCATGGCCCGCAGCCAACTAGCCGATTATTCCCGCTCGGTGAGCAATTTCCAGCTGGCCAGCCAGGGCGCGTATTCCGGCCCCAGCCTGCCCGTCGGGGTGCTGCAGCGGATGGTCGCTTCCGTCGACGGGCTCAGCAGCGCCGACCTGGTGGCGGGCACCCGCGCGGCCGTGGGAGCGGACCGGCCCAACCGCGGCGGCGGGGAGCTGCGCGAATTCCTCTTCGGCGGCGGCTTCCTCGCCGCCGGCGATAAGCTGCTGGACCGCCTGCGCACCCTCAACGACGACCACGAGGAGGACCGCACCCAGGCCGACGAGCTCGCCCGCGACGCGGAGCATTGCGCCCAGGCCATCGACGACGTGGTGCACATCTCCGACTCCGCGATTGGGGAGCTGCTCAGCGCCGCCATCGGGCTGCTGGACATCCTGGCCATGGTGCTGCGCCGCCACCCCGTGGCCCAGTTCCTCATCCCGGCCATCTCCGCCATCGGCGGCCGCGTCATCGAGGACACCAACAAGCAGGTCGCCGGCACCTGCCGGGAGCGCGACGAGGCCATCGACAGCTGCTACGAGGAATTCGAGCGCCGCTGCGAGTGCGCCTGCGAGCGCCCGCTACCACCCGAACCACCGCAAGCCCCCGCGGAAGCCGAGCCCTGCGCCGAGGGCCAGCCAGAGCCCAAGCCAGAGGCCGAGCCCAAGCCTAAACCAGAACCGCAACCCAAGCCCGAGCCCAAACCGCAGCCTCAGCCCGCTCCGGATGCCGGCCCACCACCGACCGAACCGTCGTCCCTGGACCCTGCGCCCAAGCCGGCCCCAGAGCCGGAACCAAAACCAGAGCCAGAAAAACAACCAGAACCGCAACCGCAGCCCAAACCTAAACCGGAACCCAAGCCTGAGCCCTGCCTGGAACCCGAGCCTGAGCCGTGCCCGGAGCCAGAACCTAAACCAGAGCCAGAACCCGAGCCTGAGCCCTGCCCGGAGCCGGAGCCAGCACCGGAGACCGAACCGGCCGGACAGCCCGCACCCGAGCCTGAACCCGAACCGGAACCTGAGCCAGCACCTGAGCCAGCACCCGAGCCCTGCCCGGAACCGGTCCCGTGCGAACCCGCACACAGCTGCTGCGGCGCACTCGGCGTCGCCGGCGCTGGCGTGGCCCTCATCGGGGCAGGCCTGCTGCTGGCGGCCGCGGCCGAGTGCCTGGAGGGCATGGACTGCCCGGAACCAGAACCAGCTCCTGAGCCAGAGCCAGAACTCGAGCCTTGCCCGGAGCCGGAGCCTAAACCACAACCCGAGCCGGAGCCTGCGCCTAAGCCGTCGCCGCCGGACCTGTCAGAGGTACCAGAGCCGGAACCGCCGGCAGGCAAGCTGGCCCATATGGATGCCGCGCCGCCGGCGCCTGAGCCGGCGCCCGAGCCTGCTGCCCAGCCGGTAGCGCCCGAACCGGCGACACCGCCGGCTGCGGACGCCGGTGGCCGGGCGGGCCCTGCCCCGCAAGAGCCGGAGGCGCCGGAGGAAGAAGCTGGAGATGAACCGCAAGAGCGAGCCCGAAAGGCAGGACGATGGTAAACGACTTCGACGAATTTGCCCGGCAGTTCCGCCAGCGCACCGCGGCGCGGCTGTTGGAATTTGAACGCACCCTGGCCAAGGCGCAGGAAGACTTAGAAAAGGCCGCGGACAATGCCAAGCACCAGGCCAGTGCCGAGGCGAAGGCGACCGGCAAGACGGCGCGGGCATCGGCGGCGCGGCCCGGGGTGGGGCGGGATGAACGCAGAAAGCCCCAGCGCACCAGTGCGCCGGGGCAGGTTAAATCCGTGCTGCGGAGGGGCTAGTCGTCGCGGGTGACGCCGGCCTTCTCACTGAGGTCTTCGCCGATGAAGCTCTCCACGTTCTTGCCGACGGCCTCCGGATCGGAGAAGTCGGAGTACTTGCTGTCGTTGTTGAGCTGGTGGAGGAAGAAACCGGTGATAAGGCCGCGGGCGGTCTCCGTGGGGCCGCCCTCAAAGGCTGGGGTGCCGAGCATGAGCTTGGTCAGGCGGTCTTCGCTAAAGCCCTGCTGGGTGCCCTTGGCGATCTCCCGGTAGGAGCAGTCGCCGGCCCAGTTGTAGGCCAACTTTGCCGGGTTGCCGGCGCTGAAGATATCGGAGCGGCCGGAGCCGATGACCAGGCCGGGGATCTCCAGGCGGCGGGCGGCGCGGGAGGCCGACGGGGCAGTGGAGGCGGGGTAAATGGCCGCGACAGCGCGCACCTTCTCGTTATCAACGCTGGCCAGGACTGCGGCGCCGCCGCCCATGCCGTGGCCGACCATGCCGAGCTTGCCCGGGCCGACGGAGATATTGCCCTGGCCCAGCTTCACGCCGGCGGCGATCTGCAGGGCGGTTTCCATGTCAGCGGCTAAGTTGCGGTGGTTCGGGTGAAAGCCGGTCTCCGTGTCCGGGGCGACCGCCACGATCCCCCACGAGGCCAGGTGGCGCAGCGTGGCGTGGTAGCTTTTCACCTTCTTCATCCAGTCGTGGCCGAAGGCCACGGCGGGCAACGCGTTGCCTTCGGCAGGGGCATACACCTTGCCGTTCAGGCCGGCGTACGACAGATCGCCGACGAGTACCCGGTGCGGGCCGCGCTTGGACAGGGTCGATAGATGCTTCTTCAAATTCGCAGACACATCTACCAGGATAGAGCAAACCTTGGCGCGGTAGCACCTGACCGGGGCCGAAAACTTCGGGCAATTATTACGGCGAGGTGAATATACAACCTGAATCCGTCGGAGTGCTGGATGATGCTGTAACATCTGGGGCTATGTGTGGAATCGTCGGATACGTTGGTCAATCGGGAAACGACCGTGAATATTTTGCCCTCGACGTCGTGCTGGAGGGGCTGCGCCGCCTGGAATACCGCGGCTATGACTCCGCCGGCATCGCGATGTACGCGGACGGGGAAATCAGTTGGCGCAAGAAGGCCGGCAAGGTAGCCGAGCTGGATAAGGAGCTGGCCAGCCGCCCGGTGCCGGACTCGGTCCTGGGTATCGGCCACACCCGCTGGGCCACCCACGGCGGCCCCACCGACATCAACGCCCACCCGCACGTCGTAGACGGCGGGAAGCTCGCCGTCGTGCACAACGGCATCATCGAGAACTTCTCCGAGCTGCGCACCGAGCTCATCGACAAGGGCGCCCACTTCGCGTCGGAGACCGACACCGAGGTCGCCGCCACGGTGCTCGCCGACGTCTTCCACGGCGAGGCCGAGGGTGACCTGACCCGCGCTATGCAGCTGGCCTGCCAGCGCTTCGAAGGCGCCTTCACGCTGCTGGCCATCCACGCGGATCAGCCGGACCGCATCGTGGCTGCCCGCCGCGACTCGCCGCTGGTCATCGGACTGGGCGAGGGCGAGAACTTCCTGGGCTCCGACGTGTCGGGCTTCATCGACTACACCAAGTCCGCCGTTGAGATCGATAACGACCGCGTCGTGACCATCACCGCGGACGAGGTCGCCATCACCGATTACGACGGCAACCCGGCCGAGGGCAAGCCGTTTGAAATCAAGTGGGACGCCGCCCAGGCAGAAAAGGGTGGCTTCGACTCCTTCATGGACAAGGAGATCCACGACCAGCCGAGCGCGGTCCGCGACACCCTGCTGGGCCGCTTCGACGAGTCCGGCAAGCTGATCCTGGACGAGCTGCGGATCGAGGAATCCGTGCTCAAGTCCATCGACAAGATTATCGTCATCGCCTGCGGCACCGCCGCCTACGCCGGCCACGTGGCCCGCTACGCCATCGAGCACTGGTGCCGCATCCCCACCGAGGTGGAGCTGGCGCACGAGTTCCGCTACCGCGATCCGATCGTCAACGAAAAGACGCTCGTGGTGGCCCTGTCCCAGTCCGGCGAGACCATGGACACCCTGATGGCCGTGCGGCACGCCCGCCAGCAGGGCGCGAAGGTCATCGCCATCTGCAACACCCAGGGCTCGTCCATCCCGCGTGAGTCCGACGCCGCGCTGTACACCCACGCCGGCCCGGAGATCGCGGTGGCCTCCACCAAGGCCTTCCTGGCGCAGATCACCGCCACCTACCTGCTGGGCCTGTACCTGGCGCAGCTGCGCGGCAACAAGTTTGCCGACGAGGTCGAATCCACCCTGCGCGAGCTGCGCGCCATGCCGGACAAGATCCAGGAGGTCATCGACGGCGAGCAGCAGGTCGCGGACCTGGCCAAGTCCATGCAGAACGCGACCTCCGTGCTCTTCCTGGGCCGCCACGTCGGCTTCCCCGTCGCCCTGGAGGGCGCGCTGAAGCTGAAGGAAATCGCCTACCTGCACGCCGAGGGCTTCGCCGCCGGCGAGCTCAAGCACGGCCCGATCGCGCTCATCGAGCAGGGCCAGCCGGTCTTCGTTATCGTGCCGTCCCCGCGCGGGCGCGACTCGCTGCACTCCAAGGTGGTCTCCAACATCCAGGAGATCCGCGCCCGCGGCGCCGTCACCGTGGTCATCGCCGAGGAAGGCGACACCGCGGTCGAGGACTACGCGGACTACATCATCCGCATCCCGCAGGCCCCGACCCTGATGCAGCCGCTGCTGGCTACCGTGCCGCTGCAGATCTTCGCCTGCAACGTCGCCGCCGCCAAGGGCTACGACGTGGACCAGCCGCGTAACCTCGCAAAGTCGGTGACGGTAGAGTAGCTTCCATGTCGTTACTCACCACCCGCATCGATTTGGATGCCATCGCCCACAATATTGCCTATCTCAAGGACAAAGTGGGACCGGGCACCCGGCTGATGTGCGTGGTGAAGGCGGACGCCTACGGGCATGGAATCGAGAAGGTGGCCCCCGTGATGGCAGCCGCCGGCGCGGACGCCTTCGGCGTGGCCACCACGGCGGAGGCCGTGCGCCTGCGCCAGGTCGGCGTCAACCAGCCGATCGCGGCGTGGATCTGGGACCCCAGCGACGATCTCTCGGAGGTCTTAGCCCACGGGATCACCGTCGGCGTGCCCTCCCTGGAGCACGCCCGGGCACTCATCAACCAGGAGACCCCGGCCAGCGTCATCATCGGCGTGGAGACCGGGATGCACCGCTCCGGCATCCAGCGCGCGGACTGGGCGGAGGCCTTTGAGCTGCTGCGCGACTGCCCCTTCCTGGAGGTCACCGGCCTGATGTCGCACTTCGCGTGCGCCGATACCCCGGATCATCCGCACAATGACTACCAGGAACAGCAGTTCCGCGACGCGCTAGAGCAGGCGCGGTCGATGGGCCTGGAGTGCCCGGTCAACCACCTGGCGAATTCCCCGGCCACCCTGACCCGCCCGAGCGCCTACTTCGAGCAGGTGCGCGTGGGCCTGGCCTGCTACGGCCTGGAGCCCATCGAGGGCCTGGAACACGACCTGCGCCCGGCGATGACCTGGGCCGCCACCGTCATCAACGTCAAACCGATCGAGCCGGGGGAGGCCACCTGCTACGGCCTGACCTGGAGCGCGTCCGAGCCGGGCTACCTGGCCACCGTGCCCGCCGGCTACGCCGACGGCCTGCCGCGCAACTTCCAGGACAAGCTGGAGGTGGGCATCAACGGCCACCTCTACCCGCAGGTCGGCCGGGTGTGCATGGACCAGGTCGTGGTGGACCTAGGTTCCAACCCGCACGGGGTGGCCATCGGGGACGAGGCCGTGCTTTTTGGCACTGGCGGGCGCAGCGCCACGGATCTGGCGAACGCCGCCGGGACCATCAACTACGAGGTGGTCTGCCGGCCCACCGGGCGCACCCAGCGGACCTACCTGCCCCGGCAGGAGGCCTAGGATGCGCAGCGATTTTCCCGCCCAGGGCAGCGAGACCCTGAGCACCCGCGAGCAGACCCAGGATCTAGGTGCGCGGCTGGGACGCGCGCTGGAGGCCGGCGACGTGGTGATCCTGGACGGCCCGCTGGGCGCGGGCAAGACCACCCTGACCCAGGGCATCGCCGAAGGCATGGGTGTGAAAGGCCGGGTGACCTCGCCGACCTTCGTCATCGCCCGGGAGCACCGCGCGAAGCAGTCCGGCCCGAACCTGGTGCACGTGGACGCCTACCGCCTGCTGGATGACTTCGGCGCCGGCTCGGGCGACCCCATCGGGGACCTGGACGCGCTGGACCTGGACACGGAGCTGGCCGACGCCGTCGTCGTCGCCGAGTGGGGCGGCGGACTGGTCGAGCAGCTCAGCGACGACTTCCTGCTCGTGCGCATCGACCGCGAGAGCGCCCGGGCCGACGATGCCCCGCTGGACGAAGACGGCCCCCGCGTTATTTCCTGGCAGTGGCACAGCCGCTAGCGGCCCGCGCCCGCGGCTACCGCGGAGGCGCCACACACTCGCGGAACCTGCACGATGTACCATTACAGGGCGTAAAAACAATGCCCAAGCCTGTCTAGGCACTTAATCCCCATAGAACTAATCCGATAGTCGGGCGTACGACTGTCACGCAGAAGGAGTCACCATGATGAAACTGTCCAAGTCAGCCGCCGCACTGGTGGCCGTCGTCACCGTCGGCTTCCTCATCGCCATCCTGGGCCTGGTCGGCTGGACCGCCGCCCGCGCCGACGAGCCGGTCGGCCGCGTGGGCCACATCCTGGAAGAGACCAAGAACAAGGGCCTGCACGGCACGGCCCTGTCCCCGGCGGATGTCTACGGCGAGGAGTGGACCGCCGTGGCGTTTGTCTGCCCGGGCGTTTCCGGCGATGAGCTGCAGGAGGCCTTCGGCCTGAACCCGGACGAGCTGGACCTGGTGGACGGCAAGGTCCCGGAGGACACCAACTACCTGGTGGCCCTGGACGAGGACCTGAACAGCTTCCCGGAGAAGCTGGACCGCAGCGAGGTTGACCTGTGCTCCCAGCAGGTCCCGCCGGTCATCAACGGCTTCTCCCTGCTGCCGTTCATGCAGAACCAAGACGGAACCTGGGTCCTGGCGTCCTAATGCGGGTTCTGTGCATCGACACCTCCACTACGGACCTGGTCACCGGTCTGGTGGACATCGACCCGGCCCAGCCGGGCAACGCGGCTGGTGCCCAACCGTCGGCGGTCCCGGACGCGACCGTTGAGGACACCCGCGCCCACAATGAGCTGCTGATGCCCACCATCGACCAGCTGCTGGGCGGGGACTATTCCCAGCTGGACGCCGTCGTGGCCGGCTGCGGCCCGGGGCCGTTTACCGGCCTGCGCGTCGGGATGGCCACGGCCTCGGCCCTGGCGCAGGCCCGCGGCATCCCGGTCTATGGGCTCTGCTCGCACGACGCCATCGCAGTGGCCGCGGCCGCCCAGGGCGGCGGCGAGTTCGTGGTGGCTACCGATGCCCGCCGCAAGGAGATCTACTACTCCGTCTACCGCGGCACCGAGCGGGTCAGCGGGCCGGACGTGGCTCGGCCGGAGGACGTGGACTTCCCGGACACCGTGACTGCCATCTTTATCCCGGCGGCGCTGGGGGAGCGGCTGCCGGAGAAGTGGCACGCCGCCGTGCACCCGGCGCTGAACCCGCGCCCGGGCGCGCTGGCAGCGGCCGTGGACTTTAGCGCGCAGCCGGTGCCGCTGGTGCCGCTGTACCTGCGCCGGCCCGACGCCAAGGAGCCGGCGCCGAAGCCGCGCTCGGCGGCCATCCCCGAGGTCGAGCTGTGAGCCTCGTCCTGCGGAAGTTAGAAGCATCCGACGCCGCCCGGTGCGCCGAGCTGGAAACCGTGCTCTTCCCGGGGGAGACCCCCTGGTCGCAAGAGGTCTTCCAGGCGGAGTTCCGCCAGCCGCACACCTTTTACCTAGGCGCGCAGGATACCGAGGCGGATCTGTTGGTCGGCTACGCGGGCATCGGGCGGATGGGCCCGGCCGATGACCCGGAGTACGAAATCCACACCATTGGCACGGATCCGGCGCACCAGCGCCGCGGTATTGGCCGGATGATGATGGACAATATCTGCTACATCGCCGACCGTGAGAAGGCCCCGATCTTTTTGGAAGTGCGCGTGGACAACGTGCCGGCGATTAGCCTGTACGAGGCCTATGGCTTTGACCGGCTGGGCGTGCGCCGCAACTATTACCAACCCTCCGGCGCGGATGCCTACACTTATAAGCGAGAAGGCGGGCAGCCCGCCAGCAACCAGAGAACCAGCAACTAGAGAACAACAACCAGCCTGGTGCCGGGCCCCAGCGCGGCCGGGTGGGAATGACAAGAAACTAAAGAAGGCGAACGGCAATGATCGTATTGGGAATCGAGTCCTCCTGCGACGAGACTGGCGTCGGCATCGTGGAGGTCGACGAGGCCGGGCAGATGCACGTGCTGGCGGACGCGGTGGCCTCGTCCATGCAGCAGCACGCCCGCTTCGGCGGCGTCGTGCCGGAGATCGCTTCCCGCGCCCACCTGGAGGCCATGCCCCAGGTGATGGAGGAGGCCCTGCGCCAGGCCGGTATTGAGCGCCCCGATGCCGTGGCCGCCACCGTAGGCCCGGGCCTGGCCGGCGCGCTGTTGGTCGGCGCCTCCGCGGCGAAGGCCTATGCCGCCGCCTGGGGCGTGCCCTTCTACGGGGTCAACCACCTGGGCGGCCACGTCGCCGTAGCCAACCTGGAGGGCAAGCCGCTGCCGCACGCGGTGGCCCTGTTGGTCTCCGGCGGGCACACCCAGCTGCTGGAGGTCGAAGCCGTCGGCCGCCCCATGCGGGAGCTAGGCACCACGCTTGACGATGCCGCCGGCGAGGCCTATGACAAAGTCTCCCGCCTGCTGGGCCTGGGGTATCCGGGCGGGCCAGTCATCGACAAGCTCGCCGCCCGCGGCGAGCCCACCATCATGTTCCCCCGCGGGCTGAGCAAGGCCGAGGATCTGCGCGGCGACCACCGCCACGACTTCTCCTTCTCCGGCTTAAAGACCGCCGTGGCCCGCTACGTCGAGCAGGCCGAGCGCAACGGCGAGGTCATCTCCGTGGAAGACACCTGCGCCTCCTTCCAGGAGGCCGTCTGCGACGTGCTCACCGCCAAGGCCGTGCGCGCCTGCCAGGACACCGGCGCCGGCGTCCTGCTGCTGGGCGGCGGAGTGGCCGCCAACTCCCGGCTGCGCGAACTGGCCGCCAAGCGCTGCGCCGCAGCCGGCATCGAGCTGCGCGTCCCGAGCTTCAAACTCTGCACCGACAACGGCGTCATGATCGCCGCCGTCGCCGCCCAACTCATCACCGAAGGCGCCGAGCCCTCCGGCCTCGCCACCGCCACGGACACCCAGCTGGAGGTTGAGACCCCGCTGGTGGTGGCGGGTTCCTAGACTCCTGATCTCTCTTTCGGAGTAGCCCCCTGGGGTATTGCGCGAGGCGCAGGCCCTCTTCGAGAAATTCCTATTGGAGGTTATCCCGAGGTGAACGAGGTTTCTGCTGGTTTCGACTCTTTAAGCAGATGTTGACTCGCGTGGGGAGTTGAGTTCTAGTTCGGTCTTCTGCTTGCTCAAATTTTCTTCTCTTAGCAGATGGGCGAAATGGCTAGCAGAAGATACTTTGTTCTGGTGGAGCACTTGTTTTTAGGGAGAGTGGCATGGAATCTGAATCGCTAGACCTTACTGGAAAAGTAGATAGCATTGAGCGAGGGCAAATGACGAAGCACCGTGTTGGTAAATGGGGATTGATCTTCTACCAAGTGTTTCTCTTTTTCTGGACCAACTTCGCCGCGTTTTTTAGTAATTGGTTTCTTGGGGATTGGGGCCGACAGCACTGGATCATCTTTGGTGTTGGCTCGTTGACATTAGCTATCGTAGCTTTCTGTTACTTTGGAGTGTCAATAGATCAGACCTCTGAAAGGGATCAGAATAGGCCCCCCTATTACTTTGTTTTACTTTTAGCTTTAACGTTCTTGTCGGTAATTATTTCCTCGATAACACTGTCTTCGGCACCTTGGGTTTTGGTCAAACTTTTTCTGATGACTGCCACGTATTTATGGGCGGCCGTTGTGGCTTGGGACGCAGCAAACTATATACCTTCGAAGTTGGAAAGAGGGCTGAGTCAACAGGGGAATGTAGATGAGAACTCCAATGGCCAGTTTGCTGAACAGTCTGCTTCTGTCCGGAAGTGCGAGAAAGGAGTTACGGATACAGGCACCAGTGGTCTACGGATTGTTGGTATCTCTGCGTTTCTGTTTCTGGCTGGTCTCGTATTGACCCAGTTACAACGCAAGAAGGGCGATAAACCTGACAAGTAAATGGCGCTAGGAACCGCCGTGCCTGTGTCCCAAAGGATCAGTTCAAACTAGTTGTTTGCAATTGAGTATAAGAGAGTCTGCCGTCGAGATTATTGACCCCTGGTTCACGGAATGTTAACCCAAAGTTTTCCCTGCTCAGAGTGTGGTTTTCTGGTGGGCCGGCTAGTTTTAGGAATTATGACTATTGGATTCCTTGTCAACCCGGACCTGACCCGCCGCAAGATCACCTTCGAGCTGGAGCATGCTAACCAGTTCCTGGGTGGGGCCACTGAAGACCGCGTGGCGGTGGCCTTCCAGGAAGATGGCTCGACCTACGCTGCGCTGTTCAACCCGGATGCCCGCGCTGAGGGCGCGGAGCCGAACCCGGTGGCATCGTTGGCGCGTATTACCGCTGATACTGGCAACTCGGCCTTCCTGCAGGACCCGATTCGGGCGATTTCCGGCTCGGTGATCTTCGTGGGTGCCGAAGGCGACGACATCACTGATGACATCGTCGAAGGGGTGGAAAACTCCATTCGCGCCGTGCTGAACTACCGCGAGGACAACCCGGAGGAATACCAGCTCTGGCGCGCGGCCGTGATCAACACGGACAAGCAGGCCTAAGGCCGCGGGCGCGGTTTTGCTGCGTCGCGCGACCTTCACTCACCGGCTCCTGACAGGGGTCGGTGATAATTTTTGTGCAATTGGCAAAAGTGGCAGGTCAACGGCTCAAAAACTTGAGCTAGATGACAATCTGTTGCGAACGTGCCTAGCGTCGCTTTTGCCGTTAGGATGGGCGGTGAGAGGCGGCGCGCCCGGTCGCGATAATTTCTTCGCACCCCTACCTGGTTGCGGCAGGCGCGCGAGCCACGAGTGGAGCAACCAAAAGGAGTACCTCATGACCCTGACAGTGACTGACATCTTCAGTATCGGTATCGGCCCGTCGTCCTCGCACACGGTCGGCCCCATGCGCGCGGCCAAGGCCTTCGTGGACTCGCTGGTCGAATACCCGGCGCTGGTGCGCTGCGAGCTGCGCGGCTCCCTTTCGGCCACCGGCCTGGGACACGCCACGGACCGCGCGGTCATCCTCGGCATGGTGGGCTGGACTCCGCTGGACGTGCCGCTGGACGCGGAGCCGGTCGCCGGCACTAACATCCCGCGCGAGGGTAGTGTCACCGGCCCGACCGGGACCATGGACTACAGCCTGGTCTTCGACAACGAGCCCTTCCCGGGCCACCCGAACTGTATGTTGTTCTCGGCCTACGACGCCGACGGCAAGTGCATTGCTGAGGGCGTGCCGTACTTCTCCGTTGGCGGCGGCTTCATCCAGACCCGTGCGGAGCTGGAGGCGTCCAAGCTGGCCGCGGAGAACCCGACGCCCATGCCGGAGAACATGCGCGCGCCCTACGAGTTCGACACTGGCGATGAGCTGCTGGAGCTGTGCGAGAAGCACGACCTGGCAATCTGGGAGATCATGCTGGCTAACGAGGCCTTCCTCCACGCCGACGAAGGTGGCGAGGACTTCGTGCTGGCCCACCTGGACCGGGTCTGGGAGGTCATGCAGCAGGCCGTATCCCAGGGCATCGAGACCGACGGCATCCTGCCGGGCGGTCTCCTGGTCCCGCGCCGTGCGCCGAAGCTCTACCAGGACCTGCTGGCTCAGCGCGAGGAGGAGGACTCCGGCCTGGAGGCCATGGACTGGGTGGACCTCTACGCGCTGGCCGTCAACGAGCAGAACGCTGCCGGCGGCCGCGTGATTACTGCCCCGACCAACGGTGCCTGCGGCATCCTGCCGGCCGTGCTGCACTACGCGCGGGACTTCCAGCGCGGCTTCAACAAGCACAGCGTGCACCGCTACCTGCTGACTGCCGGCGCGGTGGCCATCATCATCAAGACGAACGCTTCTATCTCCGGCGCCGAGGTCGGCTGCCAGGGCGAGGTCGGCTCTGCTTCCTCCATGGCGGCCGCCGGCATGGCTGAGCTGCTGGGTGGCACGCCGGCCCAGGTGGAAAACGCCGCCGAGATCGCGCTCGAGCACAACCTCGGCCTGACCTGCGACCCCATCGGCGGTCTGGTGCAGATCCCCTGCATCGAGCGCAACGCCGTCGGCGCCGTCAAAGCCATCAACTCCGCCCGTCTGGCCAAGCGCGGCGAGGGCCCCCACGTTGTCTCCCTGGACAACGCGGTCACGACCATGGCAGAAACCGGCCGGGACATGCTCTCCAAGTACAAGGAGACCTCCCTGGGCGGGCTGGCCAAGACCATGGGCTTCACCGTCGCCCAGGTCTCCTGCTAGTAGCACCCTGACGGTTTAAAGCGCAGGGCTTGCTCTTGGCCCCGCTGGTGGCTTGCACGAGCTGCCGGCGGGGCTTTTTGCGTGTTTTGTTGGGCCGCGGCCGGGGAGGGACCCGGCAGTGTGGCTGGGTGGGGCAGTATGGCTTTGCGGCCCGGTGGTGCAGGGGAGTGGCGGGCGTGTGCGCGGCGGGGGAATGGTGTTGTTGTCGGTTAGCAGTCGCGCGGGTAGAGTGCTAGATAGGTTGTTTGACCCACAGTTGTTCACCCGCGACGACGGCTGTGCTGGCAATGCATGCAACCGGCACATACAACTCATTGATTCATAAACGGAGGAATCACACCATGGCAAACATCAAGCCGCTGGAAGATAAAGTTCTGGTCCAGATCGTCGAAGCGGAAACCACTACCGCTTCCGGCCTGGTAATCCCGGACTCGGCTAAGGAAAAGCCGCAAGAGGCGACCGTCATTGCCGTCGGCCCGGGCCGCACCAATGACAAGGGTGAGGTCGTCCCGGTGGGCGTCAACGAAGGCGACACCGTTATCTTCTCCAAGTTCGGTGGCACCGAGCTGAAATACGACGGCCAGGAGTACCTGCTGCTGTCCGCTCGCGACCTGCTCGCCGTTATCGAAAAGTAAAAGGTGGTGTAGCCACTAATGGCAAAACTCATTGCATTTGATCAGGAGGCCCGCGAGGGCATCCAGCGCGGCGTCGACACCCTGGCCGACGCCGTCAAGGTCACCCTGGGCCCGCGCGGCCGCAACGTGGTTCTGTCCAAGGCCTTCGGCGGCCCGACCGTCACCAACGACGGCGTGACCATCGCCCGCGACATCGACCTGGACGAGCCCTTCGCCAACCTGGGCGCCCAGCTGGTCAAGTCCGTGGCCGTCAAGACCAACGACATCGCCGGCGACGGCACCACGACCGCGACGCTTCTGGCCCAGGCGCTGGTCTTCGAAGGCCTGCGTAACGTGGCCGCCGGCGCTAACCCGGTCGAGCTGAACCGCGGCATTGCCGCGGCTGCCGAGAAGACCGTGGAAGAGCTCAAGAAACGCGCCACCCCGGTTAACTCCGCCTCCGAAATCGCCCAGGTCGCCACGGTTTCTTCCCGCGACCCGGAGATCGGCGAGATGGTCGCCGGCGCGATGGAAAAGGTCGGCAAGGACGGCGTGGTCACCGTGGAGGAATCCCAGACCATGGAGTCCACCGTGGATGTCACCGAAGGTATCTCCTTCGACAAGGGCTACCTCTCCCCGTACTTCGCGACGGAGGAAGAGACCAACCACGCCGTGCTCGACGACGCCCAGATCCTGCTGGTGCGCAACAAGATCTCCTCCCTGCCGGACTTCCTGCCGCTGCTGGAGAAGATCGCCGAGTCCGGCAAGCCGACCCTGATTATGGCCGAGGACATCGAGGGCGAGCCGCTGCAGGCCCTGGTGGTCAACTCCATCCGCAAGGTCCTGAAGGTCGTGGGCGTGAAGGCCCCGTACTTCGGCGACCGCCGCAAGGCCTTCATGGACGACCTGGCCGTCGTCACCGGCGCCACCGTCGTGGACCCGGAGCTGGGCATCAACCTCAACGAGGTGGGCCTCGAGGTTCTGGGCTCCGCACGCCGCGTGACCGTGACCAAGGAAGACACCGTCCTGGTCGACGGCGCCGGCACCGCCGAGGCCGTCGAGGAGCGCCGCGGCCAGATCCGCCGCGAGATCGAGCGCACCGACTCCACCTGGGACAAGGAAAAGCTCGAGGAGCGCCTGGCCAAGCTGTCCGGCGGCGTGGCCGTCATCCGCGTCGGCGCCGCCACCGAGACCGAGGTCAACGAGCGCAAGCTCCGCGTCGAGGACGCCATCAACGCCGCGCGCGCCGCGGTCGAGGAAGGCGTCATCGCCGGCGGCGGCTCCGCCCTGGTCCAGATCGCGCGCGAGCTGGAGACCTTCGCCCAGGACTTCGAGGGCGAGGCCAAGACCGGCGTGC
Source organism: Corynebacterium sp. LK2537 (assembly GCF_040946485.1). Taxonomy (NCBI): domain Bacteria; kingdom Bacillati; phylum Actinomycetota; class Actinomycetes; order Mycobacteriales; family Corynebacteriaceae; genus Corynebacterium; species Corynebacterium sp. LK2537. The sequence continues at coordinate 87,035 of NZ_JAYWLQ010000005.1, read as the reverse complement.
TCTCCGTAGCCAAGGCGCTGTCCCGCCCGGCCTACTGGATCGCCACCAACGCCGGTGAGGACGGCGCCGTGGTCACCAACCGCGTGGCCGAGATGCCCAACGGTGAAGGCTTCAACGCCCACACCCTGGAGTACGGCAACCTCATCGACAACGGCATCATCGACCCGGTCAAGGTCACCCACTCCGCCGTCGTCAACGCCACCTCCGTGGCACGCATGGTGCTGACCACCGACGCTTCCGTCGTGGAAAAGCCCGCCGAGGAAGAAGAGTCCTCCCAGGGCCACCACCACCATCACTAAAACCGCGTGAGCTCACGCGCGCGGGAGACCGGCTCCGCCGAGTAATCGGCGGACCTTCCGCTTGAAAAGAGCCCGAGGGCCCCGCCCGGCTAGCCAGCCGGCGGGGCCCTTCATCGTGCTTTAAGCTATGTCTCGTGCCACAACAAGAATTCATCCGCGTCACCGGCGCGCGGGATAACAACCTGCGCGATATCAGCGTCGATATCCCGAAGCGCCAGCTGACCGTCTTCGTCGGGCTGTCGGGCTCCGGCAAATCCAGCCTGGTCTTCGACACCATCGCGGCCGAGTCCCAGCGGCTGGTCAATGAGACCTACCCCGGCTTCGTCCAAGGCTTTATGCCGCAGACCGCCCGCCCCGATGTCGACCGCCTCGAGGGCCTGACCGCCGCCATCGTGGTAGGCCAGGAGCCGCTGGCGGCCAACGCGCGCTCCACCTTCGGCACGGCCACGGATATCACCGGTATGCTGCGCGTGCTGTTCTCCCGCATCGCGGAGCCGAACGCCGGCGGCCCGGCCGCCTATTCCTTCAACGTGCCCTCCGTGAGCGCGCAGGGCGCCATCCAGGTCGAGAAGGCCGGCGCGAAGAAGGAAGTCACCCATTTCCAGCGCACCGGCGGCATGTGCCCGGACTGCAGCGGCACCGGCCGGGTCACCGACATTGATCTCACGGCGCTAGTGGATGAGACGCTCAGCCTCGACGACGGCGCCATCATCGTCCCGCGCCTCAAGGTCGGCTCCTGGACCTGGCAGAGCTACGCCCAGTCCGGGCTGTACCCCACGGACGTGCCCGTCGCCGAGTTCACCGACGGACAAAAGCACGCGCTGTACTACCTCGACGACGTCAAGGTGAAGGTCAACGGCATCAACATCTCCTACCAGGGCCTGGTACCGAGGCTGGAGGGCTCGACGCTGTCCAAAGACCCGCAGCAGCTGCCCAAACAGATGCGGGAGTTCGTCGAGCGCGCCGCCCGCTTCGTCGACTGCCCGGCCTGCGAGGGAACCCGCCTGGCCGAGCACGCCCGCCGGTCCTATATCGCGGGTGTTTCCCTCGCGGAGGTCTCCCAATGGGAGCTGACCGAGGTCTACTCCTGGCTGGAGAGCCTGGAAGATGCCCGCGTGGCCCCACTGGTGGACAACCTGCGCCAGGCGGTCAACAGCGCCGTGGAGATCGGCCTGGGCTACCTCAGCCTAGACCGGCCGGCGGGCACCCTCTCGGGCGGGGAAGCGCAGCGCACCCGCATGGTCCGGCACTTGGGCTCGGCGCTGACGGATATCACCTACGTCTTCGACGAGCCGACCGCGGGCCTGCACCCGCAGGACATCGAGCGCCTCAACCGCCTGCTGCTGCGCCTGCGGGACAAGGGCAATACCGTCCTCGTGGTCGAGCACAAGCGCGCGACCATCGACATCGCCGACTACGTGGTGGAGCTCGGCCCCGGCGCCGGGCAGAGCGGCGGCGAGGTCGTCTTCACCGGCACCGTCGAGCAACTCGCAAAGGCGGACACGGCTACCGCGCGGGCGCTGGGCCTGCAGACCGGCCTCAAGGAGGAGGTCCGCACGCCCACCGGGGCCATCGAGGTGCGCGGCGCGAGCGAAAACAACCTGCGCGACCTCGACGTCGACATCCCCACCGGGGTGCTCACCGCCATTACCGGCGTGGCCGGCTCGGGCAAGTCCTCGCTGCTGGCCTGCCTGCCGCAGCAGCTTATAGAGGACGGCCGCGTCCTCATGGTCGACCAAGCCACCATCACCGGGTCGAGGCGCTCGAACCCGGCGACTTACACGGGCGCGCTCGAGCCCATCCGCAAGGCCTTCGCCAAGGCGAACGAGGTTAAGCCCGCGCTGTTTTCGGCCAACTCCGCCGGCGCCTGCCCGAACTGCAACGGCGCCGGGGTGGTCTACGTGGAGCTGGGCGTGATGACCGGGGTCGACGTGCCCTGCGAGGTCTGCGAGGGTAAGCGCTTTTCCGCGGAGGTGCTGGCGTATACCTTCGGCGGCTTAAACATCGCCGAGGTCCTTGACATGCCCGCCGCGGAGGCCGCCGAGTTCTTCGCCGCCAAGGAATCCCGGGTGCCGGCCGCGGCGAAAATCTGCGAGATCCTGCGTACCGTCGGCCTGGGCTATATCCACCTAGGCCAGCCGCTCAACACCCTGTCGGGCGGGGAGCGCCAGCGGCTGAAGCTGGCCGTGCATATGGCCGATAAGAAGGCGACGGCCGACGTGCTCATCCTGGACGAGCCGACCACCGGCCTGCACCTGCTGGACACGCAGGTGCTGCTGGAGCTTTTGGACGAACTCGTCGACAGCGGGCACACCGTTGTCTGCGTCGAGCACCACCCGGCGGTTATCGCCCACGCCGATCACGTCATCGATTTGGGTCCCGGGGCCGGCTCGGCCGGCGGCCGCGTCGTGGCCAGCACGAGCCTGCGCGGGCTCACCGAAGTCGCGGACTCGGTCACCGGCAGCTACCTGGCCCGTTACCTGGCCCACGAGGTCTAGGCAGCCACAAAAAGGCGCCACCGGGCGCAGGGCAGCAGGCTGCACTATGGGGCAGCGCGGTGGCCTGTGCGCCAGTGGCGGTAGGGGTCAAGCCCTAACGGGAAACCGCCTAGACGGAAACCGGGGCGACCTTGGTGACCTGGGCGCGCTTATTACGGGCGCGCAGGGCGTGGGAGCGCTCGGACTCGGACATGCCGCCCCAGACGCCGTAGGGCTCAGCGGACTGGAGGGCGTGCTCGCGGCACAGCTCGATGACCGGGCACGCGTTGCAGATGGCCTTCGCGCGGTTTTCACGCTGCGCGCGGGCACGGCCGCGTTCCCCGTCCGGGTGGTAGAAAACATCCGAGTTCTTCCCGCGGCATGCTCCATGCAGTTGCCATTCCCAAAAATCTGCGTTGGGTCCGGGAAGCAGATGCGGCTGTGACACGACGAAATCTCCTCAATTGGTTAATTCGGGACTTGAAGTATTCCGATTTGGCAGTGTGGTCCGGATTGGTAAACGTTTGGTTGCCAGCTGGTTGCCAGCTGGTTTTCTGGTTATGTAAATCTTGGTAATTAGTTGCCTGGCCTGGCCATATGCGCAAAGGTTAAAGTTTGGTGAACTTTGTCTACCACGGCGTGGGCTACTACCTTCGGGGTAGAAAGAGCCAGGTGGCAGACTCCGTGCCGTAACTAAAAGTAAAATCACGATGATGAATTAGACGCTGATCATCGGTATAGTTCTGAGACGGCTAATTTCCGAACCGATCCGGTGCCCGCTCCCACGCCCTAAAACGGGTGCCCGGGCCACCGTGCTGCTGTGAAACCGTAACTGAGAAAGTAGAGCCCAACCGTGAGTGATTCCGAGACCGAGCTAGCGGCCCTCGTGCCGTCGGCGGTATCGGGTGATCGCCGAGCTCTGCAAGAGATCATCCGCCTAATCCACCCCCAGGTGGTGCGGTACTGCCGCGCCCGGATCGGCGGCCACCGCCACCCGACGGCCGACGACGTGGCGCAAGAGGTCTGCCTCGCCGTGGCGACCTCCCTGCCCAAGTACGAGGACAAGGGGCGGCCGTTCATGGCCTACGTCTACGGCATCGCTTTTAACAAGGTGGCGGACGCGCACCGCAACTTGGGGCGCGACCACTCGGTGCCCACCGAGGACCTGCCGGAACAGACGGCCTCCGGCCACAGCCCGGAGGAATACGCGCTGGTTACAGATGGAAGTAACAGAGTTCGCGAGTTACTCGATACATTAAGTGAAAAGGCTCGCAACATTGTGATTTTAAGGGTGTTCGTGGGCCTTTCCGCGGAGGAAACAGCCGCAGCCGTAGGTTCTACTCCGGGCGCGGTCCGGGTAGCTCAGCACCGAGCCCTCGGGCAGTTGCGCAAGCGGCTGGCTGAATCTCAATAACAACTAAAAACCAGATTTTTTTAAAATATCCTGCACGGCAGGATCGGAAAGGAGGGATGATCATGTCAAAGCGACGTCGGCCCGATGACACTAATGACTTGGCCGATCAGCTGCAGCCCTTAGTTGATGACGATCACTTCCTGACCGATCTATCCGCAGGAAAAGACCCCAGTGACGGCAGCGACGAGCTAGCAGCGTTATTCATGGACCTGCGTAACGAGGTCCACCAGCCGCTGCCGCCGGTGCCGGTGGTGGCTCCCCTCGAAGGCGCTGAGTCGGCCGAGGGCACGGGGAACGCCGCGGGGGCCTCCGTGGCCTCGCTGGCGGATCGCCGTAAGGCCAAGCGCCCGCGCCCGTTCGTCCACGGCCTCATTGGTGCGGCCGCGGCTACCCTGGTTATCGCCGGGGCCGGCGCGGTGGTCTACAACACCCAGGGTTTTGGTGCCCAGCACGATCCGCAGTCGGTCGAGCTGGCCGGCAAGCTGGATGAGATCGAGTCACGCGCCGCCAGCGGCGACTGGGAGGGCGCGCAGTCCCTGCTGGCCGAGGCCCGCAAGATGCTCAACCTCGCAGAAGAGAAGGAAGCCGACGCCGAGGTCAAGCAGGACAAGGCCCGCTCGTCGCGGGTGGCCCGCCCGCGCCCGACGGAGACGGTGACCGAGACCCTGCCGCCCGAGCAGGACGCGGAGGCCAACAAGCCGGCTCCTGCCCCGGAGCCGACCACGGTGACGGAGAAGGCCACCCAGACCGTGACGGTTACGGTGACCGAGACCGGGTTGCCCAACCCGCTGCCCGCACCGGTAGAACCCACGGAGGAGCCGAGCGCTTCCCCGGAGGAAAACGACGGTGAACTCGCTCCGCCGCAGGTGCAGCAGTAGCAGCTAGGTCCTTTTAGAAAACGTCTTTTAACTAAACCGCTCTTGGCGGGGTGGGGTGGAGCCCACCTTTCGCCGGGGGCGGTTTTAGCGTGCGTCGAGGCCGTCCAGGTAGCCCAGGGCGTAGTCCCAGGGCACGTAGCGGTTCGGGTCCGGCTCAGCGCCCGGCTCGTGCACCGGGGCGAGCTCGTTGTTCAGGGTGGCCCGCATGTTGGCGGCCATGATGTCCCACTCGTAGAAGTGGTTTTCTTGGCAGTCCTCGCAGTAGAAGAAGATTCCGTCCACTCCGCGGGGCCCGAGCGCGCGGGCGAATTCCTGGACCAAGGCGAGGTCGTGGATCACGGCGGCGCGCTCCTCTTGGCTCAGCGGCTGTGCCTGCTCGTCTTCTTCCAGGAAGGAGGCGGGATCATTGGGGTCGTCGGCAAATGGGTCGCGGGGCATATTGGCGAAAAAGTTCACAGTTTAGAAGCCTATTTACTCAACCAGACTTAGGCAATTCTCCCCCGGACTCACGATGTGGCGCTAAAAGGCACTACAGTTAGGGTGCATACCACCAAAATTCGGCTTCGTGTTAAGGAGATGGGCACTCAAGATGACTGACAACCGCGTGCAAACTGGGGGAAACGACCCGGATAAGATCCTGCTCAATGGGCTGACCTTTGATGATGTGCTTCTGCTGCCGGCCGAATCCAATATCGTGCCTTCGGAGGTAGACACCTCGGCGCAGTTTACCCGCAACATCCGGCTGGGCATCCCGCTGTCCTCGGCGGCCATGGACACGGTCACGGAAGCGCGCATGGCTATCGCGATGGCCCGCCAGGGCGGCATCGGCGTGCTGCACCGCAACCTGTCGACCCAGGAGCAGGCCGAGCAGGTGGAAACGGTCAAGCGTTCCGAGTCCGGCATGGTTACCGACCCGGTGGTGGCCTCGCCGGACATGACCATCGAGGAAGTCGACGCCCTGTGCGCGCGGTTCCGCATCTCCGGCCTGCCGGTGGTCGATGACAAGGGTGTCCTGCTGGGCATCTGCACCAACCGCGACATGCGCTTCGAGCCGGACTTCCAGCGCAAGGTCTCGGACATCATGACCTCCATGCCGCTGGTGGTGGCCAAGGAGGGCGTGTCCAAGAGCGAGGCCCTGAAGCTGCTGTCGAACAACAAGGTCGAGAAGCTGCCCATCGTGGACGACAACAACGTGCTGGTCGGCCTCATCACCGTCAAGGACTTCGTGAAGTCCGAGCAGTACCCGAACGCCTCCAAGGATTCCTCCGGCCGCCTGCTGGTCGCCGCCGGCATCGGCACCGGCGAGGAGTCCTACGAGCGCGCCGGCGCCTTGGTGGACGCCGGCGTCGACGTGCTGGTCGTCGACTCCGCCCACGCCCACAACAACCGCGTGCTGGAGATGGTCTCCCGCGTGAAGAAGGACTTCGGCCACCGCGTCGACGTCGTGGGCGGCAACCTGGCCACCCGCGAGGCCGCCCAGGCCATGATCGACGCCGGCGCCGACGCCATCAAGGTCGGCATCGGCCCGGGCTCCATCTGCACCACCCGCGTGGTCGCCGGCGTGGGTGCGCCGCAGATCACCGCCATCATGGAGGCCGCCGCCGTAGCCGGCCCCGCCGGCGTTCCGATCATCGGTGACGGCGGCATGCAGTACTCCGGCGACGTCGCCAAGGCCCTGGCCGCCGGCGCCGACACCGTGATGCTGGGCTCCATGTTCGCCGGCACCAAGGAAGCCCCAGGCGACATCGTCGTCGTGGGCGGCAAGCAGTACAAGCGCTACCGCGGCATGGGCTCCATGGGAGCCATGCAGGGCCGCGGCCTGAGCGGCGAGAAGCGCTCCTACTCCAAGGACCGCTACTTCCAGGCCGACGTCAAGAGCGAGGACAAGCTGGTGCCGGAAGGCGTGGAAGGCAAGGTTCCTTACCGCGGCGAGATCGACGCGATCACCCACCAGATCATCGGCGGCCTGCGCGCGGCCATGGGCTACACCGGCTCGGCCTCCATCGCGGATCTCAAGACCAAGCGCTTCGTCCGCATCACCGCGGCCGGCCTGCGCGAGTCCCACCCGCACGATCTGCAGCAGACCGCCGAGGCCCCGAACTACCGCTAAGCAGCGCGTAGAAGACCCGTTAAACGACACGTAGCACTACCCGCAACGTCGCAACACTCACAGACAAGGAGCAGCACATGCGCGACTACGTAGAAATCGGACTGGGGCGGCAGGCGCAGCGCACCTACGACCTGGACGATATTTCCCTGGTGCCCACCCGGCGCACGCGGTCCTCGAAGGACGTGGACACCACCTGGCACATCGACGCCTACACCTTCGACATCCCGTTCGTCTCCCACCCGACCGACGCCCTGGCCACGCCGGAATTCGTCATCGAGATGGGCAAGCAGGGCGGCCTGGGCGTTATCAACGCCGAGGGCCTATGGGGCCGGCACGTGGACCTGGAGGCCGCGCTCGAGCAGGTCTATTCCCAGCCGGGGGATAACTCCGTGCTGCAGGAGCTGCACGCCGCGGACCTGGACACCGACCTGCTGACCGAGCGCATCCGCCAGGTGCGGGAGGCCGGCGTGACCGTGGCGGTGCGCGTGTCCCCGCAAAACGCCCGCGAGCTGGCCCCGGTGGTCATCGCGGCCGGCGCGGAGCTGCTGTTCATCCAGGGCACCCTGATCTCCGCCGAGCACGTCAGCACCGGCGGCGAGCCGCTGAACCTGAAGGAATTCATCGGTTCCCTGGACGTGCCGGTCATCGCCGGCGGCGTGGCGGACTACACCACGGCCCTGCACCTGATGCGCACCGGCGCGGCCGGCGTCATCGTGGGCGGCGGCGTGAACACCAACCCGGAGGCCGTCGGCATCGACGTGCCCCTGGCCACCGCCGTGGCGGATGCCGCGGCCGCGCGCCGGGACTACCTGGACGAGACCGGCGGGCGCTACGTGCACCTGTTGGCCGACGGCGACTTCGTCAACTCCGCCGAGATCACCAAGGCCGTGGCCTGCGGCGCCGACGGCGTCGTCCTGGGCCCGCTTCTGGCCTCGGCCCGCGAGGCCGGCGGCAAGGGCTGGTACTGGCCGGCCGCGGCCGGCCACCCGCGCTTCCCGCGCGGCTTCGTGGACTACGCCGCCGCCGTCCCGGGCGACCTGGACGTCGACTTCCTGGACGGCGAGGTCGAGCACAACGCCCCGAGCCTCGAGGTGGTCCTGCACGGCCCGTCGAACGAGCCCTTCGGCCAGTTCAACCTGGTCGGCGGCCTCAAACGCGCCATGGCCAAGTGCGGCTACACGGACCTGAAGTCCTTCCAGAAGGTCAACCTCGCCATCCGCGGCTAAGCCGGGAAGGCACGCGGCACAAAGTACGACCCCGGAAAGCTAGAGCGCCCGAAACCCGGGAGGCACTGGTCGAGAAAGTAAAGGAGGGCATCGCCAAGCACGGCGATGCCCTCCTTCGCGTCTTTGCGCGCGGACTCCCGGGCCTGCGTGCAGACTCCCGGTCCAGTCGCGTCGGACCGTTTAAGCGCGGCGGCGGTCCTAGCTGCCGGCGACGATGTCCCAGGCGGAGACGGCCATGATGACAAGGCCCACGACGAAGACGAAGATGGTGTCCGGCCGGGTGGCGTAGTGCTTGAAGGCGGTGGCCTTGCGGAAGAGCAGCATGGGCACGATGTAGACCAAGAAGGCGACGAAGATGCCGCCGACGACGGAGATGAAGTCCAGGATGGACGGGTTGTAGACCGCCACGGCGACCGACCCGATAAAGACCATCACGTAGATGACGTAGGTGAGCTTTTTGCCCGTGAGCTTGTCCGCGGTGCGCGGGGCGAGCACGCGGAAGATGTACTTGGTGCCCTCCTCGGTGCCCAGCATGTGGCCGGAGAAGGACGAGGCGATGGCGCAGATGGCCACCACGGGGGCGAGGAAAGCCATGAACGGGGTGTGGGTAACGTTGGCGAAGTAGGACAGGATCGGGATGTTGGCCTCGCCCGCGGCGTCCATGCCTTCCGCGCCCATGGCCATGGAACAGGACCAGACGAAAAACATCGTGAAGGTCACCAGCAGGCAGGCGGTGATAAGTTCCACCCGGGAGACCTGGCGCTCGGTGCTGGCGACGTCATCGCCGTGGCCCTGCTGGGCATCAAGCGCGAACTGGGACAGCGCCGCCATGTGGCTAAAGGAGAAGACCAGCACCGGCAGGATAAGCAGCAGGGACTTCCACAGGGGCGTGTCCGACTGGTAGCTGTAGAAGCTGGCCAGGTCCCACTGCGGGATGAGGTAGATGGAGACCACCGCCAGGGCGATAATCAGCGGGTAGACCAGCGCGTTGCCCAGCCAGAGCACGGCCTTCTTGCCGGCGGCGAAGGCGAGGGTGAGCACGCCGATACAGACGCTGGCCAGCACCCAGCGGTTGATTTCCGGGCCGCCGAGCTGGTTGACGATGAAGCTGTCGACGGTGTTTGTGATACTGATGCCGTAGATCAGCACGGTGGGGTAGATGGCCAGCCAGTACAGCAGCGCCGTGGCTAGCCCGCGCTTGCGCCCGGTCAGCGCCGTGATGACCTGCAAAACGTCCAGGCCCTTGATGGGGGAGGCGGCGACGATGCGCGCGTAGGTGCGGTGGGAGAAAAACACCACGGGCCCGATGAAGGCGGTGGCGATAAGCAGCGGCCAGAAGCCGAAGCTGCCGGCGTTAATCGGCAAAAAGAGGATGCCCGCGCCGACCGCGGTGCCGAACAGGGTGATAGCCCACGTCAGATCGGAGCCGGCGGAGGAGTCTTCGCCCTCCACCGGGTCTTGGATGTCCTCTTCGTGGATGTGCTCTAAGTCGAATTCTTCGCGCGACTGCGCAATATGCTCCGGGCTATGTTGCTCAGGCAGCTCGTCGCCGTGGATGGGAGTGCTCATTACCTCTCCTCCTCGTCTGGTGTGAAATATGACACTCTAGCATAGACGAGTGATAAACCGCGAGGCATGAGTTCGGGGGAATTGCTTGATTCTGCAACCGGGCGCGAGGCGGGGAGGTTGCGGGGGATGGCCAGGCTATAGCGTCGGGCCGTCTATGCGTTAAACTGGCGGGGTGACTAAGCCTTCCACTACCCCTCGTCCAGTCCTCGTGGTGGATTTCGGGGCTCAGTACGCGCAGCTTATCGCCCGTCGCGTGCGCGAGGCCCAGATTTACTCCGAGGTAGTTCCCAACTCCGCCACCGTGGAGGAGATCAAGGCCAAGAACCCGGCCGCGCTGATCCTTTCCGGTGGTCCTTCCTCCGTCTACGCCGACGGCGCCCCGGCCCTGAAGCCGGAGCTGCTGGAGCTCGGCGTGCCGGTCTTCGGCATCTGCTACGGCTTCCAGGCCATGAACCACGCTTTGGGCGGCACCGTCTCCTCCACCGGGGAGCGCGAGTACGGCCGCACCGACCTGCACGTGGATGACCAGTCCGGCGTGCTGCACGCCGGTCTGGAAGCAACCCACAAGGTCTGGATGTCCCACGGCGACGCGGTCTCGGCCGCCCCGGCAGGCTTCACCGTGACCGCCTCCTCCGCGGGCGCCCCGGTGGCCGCCATGGAGTGCGTGGACAAGAAGATGGCCGGCGTCCAGTACCACCCGGAGGTGCTGCACTCGCCGCACGGCCAGGAAGTGCTGACCCGCTTTCTGACCGAGATCGCCGGCCTGGAGCAGAACTGGACCGCCGATAACATCGCCGAGCAGCTCATCGACGACGTCCGCGCTCAGGTCGGCGAGACCGGCCGGGCCATCTGCGGCCTGTCCGGCGGCGTGGACTCCGCCGTGGCCGCCGCCCTCGTGCAGCGCGCCATCGGCGACCGCCTGACCTGCGTCTTCGTGGACCACGGCCTGCTGCGCGCCGGGGAACGCGAACAGGTGGAAAAGGACTTCGTGGCCTCCACGGGCGCCAAGCTGGTCACCGTGGACGAGCGCGCCTCCTTCCTGGAGAAGCTGGCCGGCAAGACCGACCCGGAAGACAAGCGCAAGGCCATCGGCGCGGAATTCATCCGCTCCTTCGAGCGCGCCGTCGCCGGCGTGCTGGATGACGCCCCGGAAGGCTCCACCGTGGACTACCTGGTGCAGGGCACCCTGTACCCGGACGTCGTGGAATCCGGCGGCGGCGACGGCACCGCGAACATCAAATCCCACCACAACGTCGGCGGCCTGCCGGACGACGTGGAATTCGAGTTGGTCGAGCCGCTGCGCCTGTTGTTCAAGGACGAGGTCCGCGCCGTGGGCCGCGAGCTGGGCCTGCCGGAAGAGATTGTCAACCGCCAGCCCTTCCCGGGCCCGGGCCTGGGCATCCGCATCATCGGCGAGGTCACCGAGGATCGCCTGGAGACCCTGCGCCAGGCGGACCTCATCGCCCGCACCGAGCTGACCAACGCCGGCCTGGACGCTGAGATCTGGCAGTGCCCGGTGGTCCTGCTGGCGGACGTGCGCTCCGTCGGCGTCCAAGGCGATGGCCGTACCTACGGCCACCCGATCGTGCTGCGCCCGGTCTCCTCCGAGGACGCCATGACCGCGGACTGGACCCGCATCCCTTACGACGTGTTGGAGAAGATCTCCACCAAGATCACCAACGAGGTCAAGGAAGTCAACCGCGTCGTGCTCGACGTGACCTCCAAGCCGCCGGGAACCATCGAGTGGGAATAAGCCGGAAAGCTTAACCGGCTTCAGCTGAAGGCACGCGCCTTTCAGCATAAAAACCTGCCGCCGCTACCTCAGGAACGTGTCCTGGTAGCGGCGGCGGGTTTGTGTATTTTCGCGGTTTTAGCAGTCCGGCGGGGCCAGCTACTCGTACCGCAGGGCCTCAATGGGGTCGAGTTTAGCGGCCTTGCCGGCGGGGTAGTAGCCGAAGAACAGGCCGATGGCGAGGGCGAAGAGCAGGGAGATGACCACGGCGGACAGTGGCGGGAAGGCGAGGAGCCCCATCGCGGCGGAACCGGCCATGCCGGCTAGGGCGCCGAGGATGATGCCGATGACGCCGCCGACCAGGCAGACGATGATGGCCTCGGTGACGAACTGCCAGCGGATATCCCGGCGGGTTGCCCCCAGGGCCTTGCGCACGCCGATCTCCCGGGTGCGCTCGGTGACGGTGATCAGCATGATGTTCATGACCCCGATGCCGCCGACCAGCAGCGAGATGCCGCCGATGGCGGCCAGGCCAATGCTCAGCGAGGTAATGACCTGGTTGAAGCTGGCCATGTCCTGGCTAAAGTCCGTGACCTTGGCGTGGTAGGCGTCGTTGTCCGCGTACATCTCGTCTAAGGCCGAGCGCAGGCGGTCGGCCGCGGCCTGCTTGTCGACCGAGTTGGCCACCTGGACCGTCAGGTGGTTGAAAGCCTCGCCGGCGCCGGGCTGCTTCGAGTAATTCGCCGCCAGCGGGTAGGGGACCGTCAGGCTGAGATCCTCGGCGTTGACGCTAAGCAGGCTGGCGGATTCCTCCCGGGCCTTTACACCGACGACCATCAGATCTACCGCGTTGCCTTCCTCCGGGGTAAATTCCACGAATTGGCCGAGCGCGTTGTGCGGGTCCGCGCCGAAGAGTTTTTCCGACAGGTCCGCGTTGAGCACGGCCACCGGGCGGGCGCCGTCGATGTCGGCGTCCTCGATGTCCCGGCCGGCCGCCAGCGGGTCGCCGTTAATCAGCGCCGTGTCCGGGTTGATGCCGCGGGTGGTCGCGGAGAACTCCTGGGGCACGAGCTGGTTGTCCATGGAGACCTTGCCGAAAGTGGCGGAGTTTTCTCCCACGCCGATCCCGGTGACCATGTCGCCCATGTGCTCCCGCAGCTGCTCGAGCTGATCGGGGCTAATCAGCGAGGCGCTATCGATGCTCTCGCCGGAGCCGTACATGGCCGCCGGGTCCTCGGCGTCCTCCTCCTCCTCGGCGGGGCGGGAGGTGACATCGACGTTGAGGTTGTTGATGCCCGCGTCGTCCAGGTTTTGCTGGAACTGGTTTTTCAGCGAGGCGCTCAGCGTCATGATGGCGATGACCGCGGCGATGCCGATGATGACCCCCAGCAGCGTCAAAAACGAGCGCATCTTGTTGGTGCGCAGGCTGGTTAGCGCCAGGAAGACGGATTCCTTAATGCTCACGGGGCTCCTCCTGCAAAATGCCGTCGCGCATGGTGACGGTGCGTTCGGTCTCTTCGGCCAGTTCCGGGTTGTGGGTGATGAACACGATGGTCTTGCCGTGCTCGCGGTGCAGCGTGTGGAAAAGGTCCATCATGCGGCGGCCGGTGTGCGAGTCCAGCGCGCCGGTCGGCTCGTCGGCGAGCAGGATATCGGGGTCGTTGGCCAGCGCGCGGGCGATGGCCACGCGCTGCTTCTGCCCGCCGGACAGCTCGTTGGGCAGGTGGTGGGCGCGGATCGGCCATGCCGACGAGCTCGAGTAGCTCTGCGGCCCGCTGCGCGCGCTGCTTGGCGGGCACGCCGGCGTAGACCAGGGGCATTTCCACGTTCTTGGCGGCGCTGATGCGGCCGACCAGGTTGAAGTTCTGGAAGACGAAGCCGATGGCCTGGCTGCGGTAGTACGCCAGCTGGTCGTCGGTGCTATCGAGCACGTCGATGCCGTCGAGCAGGTAGGTGCCCGCGCTCGGCCGGTCCAGCAGCCCGATGATGTTCATCAGGATCGACTTGCCGGAACCGGAGGCGCCGACCACGGCGGTGAATTCCCCGCGGGGGACCTGGAAGTCGCAGCCCGGCAGGACGGTCAGTTCCCCTTCGGTGCCGACGTTGAAGCTTTTGACGATGCCGCGCATGTCGATGAGGGCGTGGTTCTCGGTCACTGTTGGCTGCCTTCGAATCCGGCGATGGTGACGTTCTGATCGACCAGATCCTCGTGGTCGCGGGTCTGGGTGAGCACGATCTCGCCGGGCTTGACCTCCGTGCCCTTGAGCTCCGCGGCGAAGGCACTGGTAATGCCCACGGTCACGGGGCGCTTGACCACGCGGTAGCCGTCCTCGTCTGGGTTGTCGCCGGCGGGCTCGGCCACGAGGACGAAGGCGCGCTGCCCCTCGCTGAGAATCGCGGTCAGCGGCACGGTGGGCACGTGTTTTTCCTCCGCGGAGACGATCTTGGTCTTTGCCGTGGAGCCGATGTGCAGGCCCTCGGTGTCGCGGTGACCTCGATGGTGACTGGGAAGGTCGCCTTGGTGGCCCCGCCCTGTCCGGCCAGCGCGGCGCTATCCCCGCCGGCGCCGGCGCCAGCGGCGGCCTTGGGCTGCTGGGCGACCGGAGAGATGCCGGTGACCTTGCCGGCAAATTCCTTGCCCGGGGCGCTCGGGGAGGTAAACGTCACCCGGTTGCCCGGGCGCAGGTTGGGCATGTCGACCTCGTTGACGGTGGTGCGGATTTCCAGCGTGGAGTCGTCCGCCACGGTGGCCACCGGCCCTTCCGCGGGGCTGCCTTCCCGGGCGTTCAGGGCGGTCACCACTCCCTCGAAGGGGGCGGACAGCGTGCCGGCGTTGATGGAGTTTTCCAGCCCGGCGTTGGCCAGGTTGGCCGACTCCTGCGCGGCAGAGACGTCCTCCTGGGCGCGGGCCAGGGCGCGTTCCTGGGCGGCGATCTGGGTCTGGATGTCGCCGGCTGCGGCGGCGGCGCCCTCCTCGCCCTCGCCGGTCGCCCCGGTCGCGGCGGATTCGGTCTCCCCGTTGGCGGCGGCGGTGTAGAGGCGATCCAGCTCGGCCTGGGCGTCGGCCACCTGGTTCTGGGCGGAGCGCAGCTCGGTGCGCTGGGTGGCGCGCTGGCCGGCCAGCTCCTGCTCCTCCGGGGTGGTGTCAATGACGGCCAGGGGCTGATGGGCCTGGACGCGGTCGCCCACGCGCACGCTGGAGACCGGGCCGGTCAGGCGCGTGGACAGTACGGCCTCTTCGCGGGCGGCCACGGTGCCGTTGGCGCTGACCGCGTTGGTGACGTCCCCGCGGGTGACCTCGGTGACGTCGTCGGCCTGCAGGACGCTCCCGCTGGCCACGCTGGCGTACCAGGATCAGGCAAGCGCGCCGAGGATGAGGACAACCACGGCGATAATGGCGCCGATGATCAGCGGCTTCTTGGTTTTCCTCTTAGCGGTAGCGGGCTCGATGGCCATAACAGCTAGTACTCCTTTTGAGTAAAGGCCTTGGGGCAAAGGCAGGATTTAAGGCTCTGGCACCGCGGGGTGGCAGACGGGCAAGTTTTTGGCAGCTCCTAACTATGGACGCGAAAACCCTCACCTTAATCCTCCCTGAGAATGATTTCCCGGAAAAATACATAGCCGGGTGAAAATCACGTCGGGGAGGATGGGCGAGGGAGAGGGGCGTGAGGAATTGGGGAGCGGGAGCCGGACCGAGGGAAAGCCCGAGCCTAGGCGGAGGTTTTAAGAGCGGAGGGGTTAACCTGCGCGCCTAGGAATTGGCAGCGGCGGTGGGGTAGTCGATGGTGACGTTGCCAACGCCGGCGTCAACGTGGACGGCGAACTTGGCGTCGGGGTTGTCCTGCTCGCGGCAGTTGGTGGTACCCACGCCGTCGTCACAGGTCAGGCTGTAGGAGACCCCCTTCGGCAGGACGATGTCGAGGTTGCCAACCCCGGCGTCGATGGTGACCTCGGTGCGGTGGTTGAGCTGGTCCCAGTCGCGGATTTGGCTGAAGTCCACCTTGCCGTAGCCGACGGAGAAGTCGTAGGTCTGCGGCAGGCCGTTGACCGAGGTGGGAGTGTATTCGCGGTCGTCGAAGACGAAGCCGTCGGTGACCGTCAGCCCGTCGGTGGGGTTGTCGACGTGGCGGACCACCCCGAAGCCCACGGTGGCGGCGATGACGAGGGCGGCGGCCAGGGCCACGCCGAAGAAACTCAAGGCGATGACCAGGAGGGTCTTGAAGAGGGATCGCTTCTTCTTCGGCTGCTCGGCCGGGCGCGGGTCCGGCAAGTGCCAGGTGTCCGGGGCGGCGCCCAGCGGGTCCCAGGCCGGCGGGGTGTTCCGGCCCGGTGGGAAGGGGTAGCCGTCCACCGGGGTGAACATCGACATGTCCACCTCCGGGTCCGCGGCCGGCTGCGCCTGCTGCGCGTCGGTCTGGGCGAGCTGCCCGGCCGCCAAAAGTCCCGCCGGCGGGGTCGGGCGGTGGCGGTACAGGAAGAACCAGATGAGGCCGGTGAACAGGGCAATGCCTAGGGCCGAGGAGCTAAAGGAGGGGAAGAAGGAGTCTTCCATGATGGTTACCGACCAGGCCCCGGAGGTCATCAGGAAGCCGATGAGCAAGGCGATGGCAAGCCCCGACTCGGAAGTCTCCCCGTCCCGGCGGCCGAAGAGATCCTCGACCGGGGAAGAGGCCTTGGAATAGCGGGGCATCAGCGCCCAGGCTAAGAAGTAGGCCGCCAGCCCGCCGCCGAAGGCGAGGGTGGTGGCGACGAAGGCCACGCGGGGCAGGACCGGGTCGATGCCGAAGCGGGCGCCGATGCCCTCGCACACGCCGGCTATCTTGGCGTTGCCGCCCTGCTCGGCGGGGATGCGCGGCGGGCGGGTGGCCCACATGGCGCGCAGGGTCTCGCCCAGCCCGTCGGTGGAATCGGAGTGGGTGGGGGCGGAATAGGGGCTGGCGGGGGCATCGTTAGCGGAGGCGGCAGCGTGGGGATCCGAATGAGATTCGGAGTGGGGTTCGGAGCGGGGCGTGGAGTGGAAAGGCTCGTATGGGGAAGTCATGCTTTAAGTATGGTCTGCGTGCCTGCCCCGCACATCGGGGAGCGCCCTGATCTTTGCCCGGATTAGACCTCTCAGGGTGATCCCGGATGTGGTCTGCGCGGGAGCGTGGCACGATATTGATCTATGAGTACTCCCCCGTCCGAGCCCGCCGCGTATTCCCAGCGGCGCGCGGCACCCTACCCGGCCATGGTGCGCCCGCAGCAGGGCAAGATGGTCGCCGGCGTGGCCAGCGGTGTGGCCGAAAACCTAGGCGTGGACATCCTCTGGGTGCGCCTGGCGCTGGCCGGGCTGGCGCTGGTCTCCGGGGTGGGGCTGATTTTGTACGCGGGCCTGTGGATCTGCACCCCGGCCCGGGAGGGCGCCCAGGCCCCGGCCTCGCAGTGGGAGATCCCGCGCTGGGGCTGGGGGCTGGTGGTGGCCCTCGCGCTGGCGGCCGGGGTCGCAATCGCGACGGTGGTGCTGGGCGTGCCGCCGCAGGTGCTGATGCCGCTGGCTTTCGTCGCGGTGGGCGCCTTGCTGGCCTGGCAGGCCTACGATCGCGCGACGAATACGCTGCTCGGCATGGGCAGCCTCGCAGCCGGCTTTGCCCTGGTGCTGGCCGGCACGGTGGTCATGGCGGTGTTCTGGGACCGCGAGCACGGGTTCAGCTCGGCGCTGGTGGCCTCCCTGCTGACCATGCTGGGGCTGGGCGTGCTGGTCATCCCGCTGGTGCTGAAGCTGTGGCGCTCGCTGGCGGAGGAAAAGGCGGCGAAGGCGGCGGCGGACGAGCGGACGGCTATCGCCTCCAAGCTGCACGACTCGGTGCTGCAGACCCTGGCGCTTATCCAGAAACGCGCCGACGATGGCCCGGAGGTCGCGCGGCTGGCCCGCTCCCAGGAGCGCCAGCTGCGGGCCTGGCTTTTCGATGCCGACTCCGCCACCCCGGAGACCATCTTCGGCGCGGTGGAAGCCGCCTGCGCCGAGGTCGAGGACCTATTCAACGTGCGGATTAGTCCGGTGACCGTGGGGCAGGACGCGCCCCTGAGCGACAACACCAAGCTGGCGGTCGAGGCGGCCCGCGAGGCGCTAGTCAACGCCGGCAAGCACGCGCAGGTGGACACGGTCGACGTCTTCTGCGAGGTGCTGGCAGGCGAGCTGACCCTGTTCGTGCGCGACCGCGGCGTGGGCTTTGACCCGACTGCGGTGGCGGCCGACCGCCACGGGATCCGGGACTCCATCCGGCAGCGCATGGAACGCGCGGGCGGTGCGGCACGGCTGGATAGCCAGCCCGGGGCCGGCACGGAAGTGGAGCTCACGGTAGCGTTATAGGCATGGTTACTGTCTTCTTGGTCGATGATCACTCCGTCTTCCGCGCCGGGGTGCGCGCGGAGCTGGCCGACAAGGTAGACATCGTGGGGGACGCCGGGACGGTCGCCGAGGCCATCCGTGGCATCAACGAGACCCGGCCGGACGTGGTCCTGCTGGACGTGCACATGCCGGACGGCGGCGGGCTGGCCGTCATCCAGGGCATTGAGCCGGGCCCGAAGTTCTTGGCGCTGAGTGTGTCCGATGCCGCGGAAGACGTCATCGCTCTCATCCGCGCCGGGGCGCGCGGATACGTGACTAAGAATATCGACGGCGCGGAGCTGGCGCGGGCGGTCGAGCAGGTCTACGGCGGGGACGCGTATTTCTCCCCGCGGCTGGCCGGCTTCGTGCTGGACGCCTTCGCCGCCGGCGAGCCGGCGCCGGAACCGGAGGGCGAGCCCAAGCCCCTGCCCGCCCAGGGCGAGGATCCGATAGTCGACGCCCTGACCCCGCGCGAGCTGGAGGTACTGCGCCTGCTGGCGCGCGGCTATACCTACCGCGAGATCGGGCAGAAGCTGTTCATCTCCATCAAGACGGTGGAAACGCACGCCTCCAATATCTTGCGCAAGACCCAGCAGTCCAACCGCTATCAGCTCACCCGCTGGGCGGCCAGCCGCGACCTGGACTGATTAATCCCAGGTGAGGCGCACACCCCTTGCGTCAGTCGAACGGACGTTTGCATGTGTCCGGGGGAGAGTTCATACTTGAGGGGTGCAGCAAACAAGTGTTCCCCAAGTGGTGGGCCAGTCGGTCGAGGACCGGGTGGCGGCCCTGCGCGCGCAGATGGAAAAGATGGGCGGCGGCTCCGCCCTGCCCGCGCGCGGGCCTCAGCAGCGCGCTGCACGCTCCGCCGAAAGCGGTGCTGAACAGGGAAGTAACAAAAGTTCCGGGGGGTCCGGCGGGCAGGCCGCACTGGCCGGCGGCGTGGCGCCCCGCGGGGCGCAGGCTGCCGAGCAGCAGATTGAGCTGGGCGGCGCGCTGGCCGGCGCCCTCCCGGCGGGCGGCCTGGTGCGCGGCAGCGCGGTGCGGTGCAGCGAGTGCCCGGCCTTCATAATAGAACTGGTGTGCCAAGCCACGGAGGAAGGCTACTACGTGGCCCTGGTCGGCTGGCCGGAGCTGGCCCTGGCCCAGGTGTGCGAGCGCGGGGATATCAGCAAGGTCGTCGCGGTGCCGGACCCGGGCACGGATCCGTGGGCGGTCAGCGCCACCTTGGTCGAGGGCATGGATTTTGTCATCCAGCGCGTGCGCGCGGCCTCCCAGCAGCGGGTGCTAAGCCCCGCGCGGGCGCGCCCGGTGGCGGCGCGGCTGCGGCAGGGGCGCGCGGTGCTCATTACCGTCGGGCAGCACGTGCCGTCCGCGGCGCTGCGGTTGGACGCCCAGGTGGAGTCCTACCCGGGGATCGGGCGCGGGTGCGGGCGCATCCGCGGGGTCGAGGTGCGCGTGCAGGCGTATTCGAAGTACCTGTCGCGCCCGGCGCAGTCCGTGGTGAGGTGCGCATGAGCGCGCCGGCCGTGCGGATTGCTGCGCTCTGGTTTCCCGACTGGCCCATCCAGGCCGCCCGCTACGCCGAGACCCTGCCGGAGGGCGCGGGGGCGGGCAGCCCCATCGGGGTCCTCGCCGGCGGGGCCGTGAAGGTCTGCAATACCGCCGCGCGCCGCGCCGGGGTCCACCGCGGCATGCGGGTGCGGGCGGCCCAGGCGGTCTGCCCGGAGCTTTTAGTCTGGGAGTCCCAGCCGGAGCGCGAGGGCGCCGTCTTCGCCGAAATCGTGGAATCCCTGGACGCGGTGGCCTCGTCCATCGAGGTCATCCGCCCCGGCCTCGTGGTGGTGGACGCCGCCGCGGCCGCCCGCTTCCACGGCGGGGAGGCCATCGCGGTGGAGATGTTGGTCGACGCCGCCGCGCGCCAGGGCCTGGACATGACGGTCGGGGTGGCCGATGAGCTGGCCACCGCCATCATCGCGGCCCGGGACCGCGGGCTCGGCGTGGTGGTGGAGCCAGGGGCCTCCCGGCAGTTCTTGGCCCCGCGCAGCGTCCAGGTGCTGGCCGCGGAGGTCTCCCTGGGCTGCCCGCCGGAGCTGGTCGCCCAGTTCGTGCGGCTGGGTCTGCCCACCTTGGGGGATGTGGCGCAGCTGCCGCTGCACCAAGTCACCAGCCGCTTCGGCCACGCCGGGCGGCGGTGCCACGCCATCGCCAGCGCGCAGCTGGACCGGCGGGTCGCCCCGGAGCTGGCGGGTGCTGAACTGGACGTGTGGATGCGGCCGGAGGATCCGCTGGAGCGCGTGGACGCCGCCGCGTTCGCCGCCCGCCAGCTGGCCGCCCAGCTGCACCAGCGCTTGAGCGCGGCCGGGCTGTCGTGCCTGCGCCTGCGCGTGAGCGCGCAGTGGGCCGACGGCACGGAGCTGCGGCGGGTCTGGCGCACGCGCGCGGCGCTGAGCGAATCCGCCACCGCGGACCGGGTGCGCTGGCAGCTCGACGGCTGGCTGGTGGGCAACCAGGCCGAGGGCGGGATCGTGGGGCTCGGGCTGGAGCCGCTGGAGGTCGCCCAGCCGGAGCAGCACAGCCTGGTGGAATCCGGGGCGGGCTCGGCGGCCCGCGCCCAGCAGGTCATCGAGCGCGTCCAGTCCCAGCTGGGCATCGACAAGGTGGTCCAACCGGTAGACCGCGGCGGCCGCGGGGTGGCCGAGCGGGTGGACTTCGTCCCCTACGGCGAGCGGGTCGAGCCCGCGCCGCCGGGTAGTTGGCCGGGCCGGATTCCGGCGCCGCTGCCGGCCCAGCTGGAACTCGATCACCCGAGCGCGAACCACCCGGCCGCCCGCATCCGGATGATCAATGCCGAAGGCCACGACGTCTTCGTCACCGAGGAGGCGCTGCTCTCGGCTGAGCCGGCCGGCCTGGCCTGGGGCAAAAACCGCTACCTGGTCACCGCGTGGGCAGGCCCGTGGCCGGTGGACACGGGCTGGTGGACGGCGGCCGGCACGCGCCTGGCGCGGCTGCAGATAGTCGGCACGGATCAAGAAAAGACACGGGCCTGGCTGCTCAATTGGCAGGCCGGGCTCTGGACGGTCGAAGCCAGCTACGTCTAGAAAAGGCGGGACCCAGCGCCGCGATTCTGCGCGGTACGGGTTAGCGGTCGAGGATGTCGATGACCACGCGCTTCGGGTTGTCGAGGACCTCCACGGAGTAGGGGTGGGCCTGGTCGAGGCCGATGATGAACTGGGAGCGGCCCTCGAAGGTGCCGGCGCTGGTGACCTCGGTGATCAGGCTGCCGTAGCCGGTCATGGTGCCGAGCGCCGGGTCGTCCTTGCCCAGCTCGTAGGGCAGGACGGTGCCGTCGATGTTGACGTTGAGGGCGGTCGCGCCGTAGTAGTTGATGCGCTTGCCGGAGCCCTGCTGGGTGGGCTGGTCCTGGAAATCGACGAACCAGCCGGGCTGGCCCTCGCCCTCCAGGTCGAAGACCACGCGCTCAAAGCCGGGGTGCTGGCCGATGCGCATGTTGGTCACCATCAGGCGGGCGGGTGCCGGCGGGCGCTGGGTCTTCATCTCCTTGTTGGCGTCGCCCAGGGGGCTGGGGCCGGAGACGTTGTGATCCTGCTTGTCGGAGTCCGCCGAGGAAGAATCCGTGGGGTGGGCGTCGCCAATCCCGGCGAGCATGTCCCGGGAGCCGTCCGTCGAGCAGGCAGACAGGCCACACGCAGCGGTGATAAAAATTGCTGCAATTTGGGCCCGGCGGGCTCGATCAGGGACAGACATAGTGCCTACGGTAGCGGTTCTTACAGGCAGAAACAAAATACGAGTTCGATTTCACTCGAAAGGAAATAAAATTATTGCAGCGCCTCCGCTAGGGGGTTTAGGCGGGCCGGCGGAAGGTAGAATGACGGGCATGTCAACAGCTGAAAAGATCGGGGCAGCTGACGCGCTGTGTTCCGACGTCGACGTCGAGCCGCTGGCGGGGTCCGCGAAGCAGGAATCCGTCTATGTCCTCTTCGAGTGGCCTGGCGGGTGGTCCCACGACATCCTGGACGGCGGCACCTTTAGCCCAGAGCTCACCGCCCGGCTGAAAGAGAAACTCGACGGGCAGGCGGGCCTCCAGCTCATCCGGCGGCCCGGACGGGCCGGCCACCAGGTCGGCAGCGTGCACCGTTGCTACCTGGTCTGGGCCGAGCGCGGGGAGATGGAAATGCTCCTGCTGGAAGGCCCGGAAGACATCCTCCACCTGGATCTTTCCGGCCCGGGGCGCAACGGCGGCGGTGAGCTGGACACGCCTTTGGTGCTGGTGTGCACCCACTCCAAGCGCGACAAGTGCTGCGCCATCAAGGGCCGCCCGCTGGCCGCGCAGCTGGGCGAGATCTTCCCGGCGATTGTCTGGGAGACCTCCCACACCAAGGGCCACCGCTTCGCCCCCTCGGTGCTGCTGATGCCGTGGGGCTACTCCTTCGGCCGCCTGAACCTGGAGGCCGCGCGCGAGATGACCAAGCAGGCCTTGAACGGCAGCTATTTCTACCCGGCCAACCGTGGCCGCGGCCTGTATTCCCAGCGCGGGCAGGTAGCCGAGCTGGAGGTCGCCCGCCGCCTCATCGAGGCCGGCGAGGAGCTGGGATACGCGGATCTGCGCCCCACGGACACCGGCTCCGGGCCCGTGCGCGTTAGCCACCGCGACGGGCGGCACTGGGACATCGAGTTGGTCCAGCGCGAATACGACGGCATCGTCGCCTCCTGCGGGAAGGAACCGAAGTCCTCCCTCATCTGGGAAGTCGCCTAAGCCTGCCCCCGGAGATAAACCAACCCCCGGCCGGCACCAGCTTTAACTGCTAGGTGCTGGCCGGGGGTTGGGGGTTGTGGCGGGGACTGGTTAGCGGCGCATGATCTTGGCCGAGACCCAGTTGCCCAGGAACTGGGCGGCCTGGACTAGGACGATGATGATCAGGGTGGCCACGACGGTGACCTGCCACTCGTAGGCGCGGTAGCCGTAGACGATGGCGAAGTCACCCAGGCCGCCGCCGCCGACGTAGCCGGCCATGGCGGACATGTCGACCACGGCGATGAACAGGAAGGTGTAGCCCAGCACCAGCGGGCCGAGGGCCTCCGGGATGATGACGCTGGTGATGATCTTCCAGGGGCTGGCGCCCATCGCGCGGGCGGCCTCGATGACGCCGGGGTCGATGCCCACGAGGTTTTGCTCGACGATGCGGGCCACGGCGAAGGTGGCGGCAAAGGCCATGACGAAGGTGGCGGGCTCGCGGCCGATGGACGAGCCCATAACGGCCACGGTGACCGGTTGCACGAACGCCAGCAAGATGATGAACGGGATGGGCCGGATGATGTTTACCGCGATGTTGAGGATCGTGTAGATAAACCGGTTGGCCAGGATTCCCGACGGGCGGGTGGTGTAGAGGAGGATACCGAGGATAAGGCCCAGGATGCCGCCGATGATCATGGTCAGCGAGACCATGATGAGGGTGTCGACGACCGCCTCCATGAGGGTACCGGACAGGCGGTCCCAGTCCGCGGCGGCCAAGAT
The DNA here is from genome assembly GCF_040946485.1 of Corynebacterium sp. LK2537. Classification (NCBI taxonomy): domain Bacteria; kingdom Bacillati; phylum Actinomycetota; class Actinomycetes; order Mycobacteriales; family Corynebacteriaceae; genus Corynebacterium; species Corynebacterium sp. LK2537. Next base: position 63,427 of record NZ_JAYWLQ010000005.1, on the reverse strand, counting down.
AGTTGTCGTCATCGCTTGATCTCCTCAATGTCGGTGGTCTGGGACATGGTGTGGTAGAACTCCTCGATGGCCTCGTCAGAGCCGTTGAGGCGGACGGTCATCTTGCCGAAGGAGTGCTGCTGCAAGGTGGTCACGCCGCCGTGGACGATGGAGATGGACACGCCGCGCTCGCGCAGCTGGGCGGCCGCGCCGAAGAAGCCGGAGTTTTCCGTCAGGTTGATGGTGAACAAGCGGCCCTCGTGGGCCAGCAGGTCGTCGGCCTCGACGTGGTCCGGGGTGTTGCGCAGGGAAGTGGACACGAAGCGCTGCGCCACCGGGGTCTGCGGGTTGGAGAAGACCTCGTAGATGGAGCCTTGCTCGACCACGCGGCCCTGCTCCATGACGGCGACCTTATCGGCGATGGAGCGCACGACCTCCATCTCGTGGGTAATGACCACGATGGTGATGCCGAATTTCTGGTTGACCTGGCGCAGCAGCTCGAGGACCTCGTGGGTGGTCTGCGGGTCCAGCGCGGAGGTGGCCTCGTCGGCCAGCAGGAGGCGCGGGTTGGTGGCCAGCGCGCGGGCGATGCCGACGCGCTGCTTCTGCCCGCCGGAGAGCTGCTCCGGGTAGCTCGAGCCCTTGTCGCCCAGGCCGACGAATTCCAGGAGCTCCTGCACGCGGCGCTTGCGCTCGGCCTTGGCCACGCCGGCCAGCTGCAGCGGGTATTCGATGTTGCCGGCGGCCGTGCGGGAGTTGAACAGGTTGAACTGCTGGAAAATCATGCCGATGGAGCGGCGCAGGGAGCGCAGCTTCTTCTCCGACATGCCGGCGATGTTGGTCTCGTCCAGCAACAGCTCGCCCTCGGTCGGGGTGTCGAGCCCGTTGATGAGGCGCACCAGGGTGGACTTGCCGGCGCCGGAGTAGCCGATGATGCCCATGATTTCGCCGGGCTCCACGGTCAGGCTGACATCGTCGAGCGCCCGGGTGGTGGTCTTTTTATGCTCAAAGACCTTGGATACGTGGCGGAACTCGACGCGGGTTCCGGTGGTGGGTGATTCGGTCACTAAAAGCCCCTTGGTTGTTGCGTGTGCAGTAGCGGGTTCATTAAACGTGGTACAACCCCGGCAACGCGGTAGCCAGTGGGCTGGGCGCGTCGGCGGGGTGGAAGGTGCCGGGAGTTAAGTTTAGAGGTCTTCTTCCAGGCGCTTGAGGATGTCCTGCAGTTCCTCCGGGGTGCGCTCCACGGAAACGGAGGTGCCCTTGGAGTCTTCCTGCACGGCTTCCTGGATCTCGGGGGTGTGCCAGATCTTGACGAGCTCCTTGAGGGTCTCGTTGTCGGCGTCCTCCGAGCGCACGGCGAAGACGTTGATGTAGGGCTCGGCCTCCTCGGAGTTCGGGTCGTCCTGGACCACCGCGGTGGTCGGGTCGATGCCGGCGCGCTCCAGGAAGGAGTTGTTGATGACGGCCGGGGTGCCCTCGCTGTAGGCGGAGGTGGTCTGCTCGGCGCCGACCGGGGTGACCTTGACCTTGGAGGCCTTCTCGTCAATGTCGGCCGGGGTCGGGGTAATAAGCCCGTCCTGCTTCAGGGTGACCAGGTCCTGCTGGACCAGCAGGTTGATGGCGCGGCCCTGGTTGGTGGAGTCGTTCGGGATGGCGACGTTTTCGCCCTCGATGCCGTCCAGGGAGTTGTGGTCCTTCCAGAACAGGGCCAGCGGCACGATCTCGGTGGCGGCGATCGGCACCAGCTCGGTGCCGTTGCCCTTGTTGTACTCGGCCAGGAACTTCAGGTGCTGGAAGTTGTTGGTGTCCAGCTCGCCCTGCTCCAGGGCCTGGTTCGGGGTGGTGTAATCCGAGTAATTGACGATATCCAGGTCGAAGCCCTGGTCCTTGGCGGCGGTCTCGAATGCCGCCCAGGCCTTCTTGGAGGCGTCGGTGGTGCCGACGGCGATCTTCGAATCCTTGGTAATTTCCCCGCCCTCGGAGTCGGAGGAGCAGGCAACCAGGCCGGTCGCTGCCACGACGGTGGCGGCGGCTGCGGCAAGTGCGCGACGGATCTGCATGAGAATGGTCCTTTTCTGTGTGACTTTTATAAGGCCGGGCGGTGTCTCGGGGCAGTGCCCGAGCGCCGTCGGCAGGCGTAATAAAGCGGGTTGCGGGGCGCGCAACCTCGATGGGTTATAACCTAACAGTCTGTATACCGCTTTGTCTATTTACTTGCAGATTTTATGCATATTCACAGACTGCTCGGTTTGTAAGGTGCGAGTAATTAGAACACGAGTTCGTATCTTGCTAGGCTGTGCGGCGTGAGATTCAACGGTGGACGGGCGCTGAGCTGGTCGCGGCTGGAGCGGATCCTTTCCGGCCGCCCGGCGCTCACGCCTGTGCCCGTAAACCACAGCGCTGAGCAGGACGTACCGCGGGCTAAGGGGAAATCCGCGGTGCCGTTTGCGGAGCTGCACGCCGTGTCGAGCTATTCCTTCCTGCAGGGCGCCTCCGAGCCGGAGGAGTTGGTCGAACGCGCAGTTGAACTAGGCCTGGAATCCCTGGCGCTGGTGGACAGGGACGGGTTCTACGGCCTGATGAAATTCGCCGAAGCCGCCGCCCGCGCGGGCCTGCCCACGGTCTTCGGCGCCGAGCTGAGCCTGGACGAGGGCGCCCTGACGGTGCTGGCGCGCGGCCCGGAGGGCTACCGGCGCCTGTCGCGGCTTATCGCCCAGGCCAAGATGGCGGCCGGGGAGAAGGGCAAGACCGCCTACCCGCCGCTGGCGCAGGTCGCCCGCGCCCTGGGCGAGGAGGTGGTCTACCTCGCCGACGTGGACTGGGTGGACCGGTTGGAGCAGCTGGTGGGCGCCGCCGGGGCCGACAACGTGGTGCTTGAATACGCCAGCACCATGGTGCCGGCGGACGCGGACCGCCACCGCCGGCTGGATGCCGCCCGGGACGGCTGGGGGCTGCGGGCTATCGCGAGCGCCCGCCCGGCGGCGGCGCGGCGCACCCAGGCCCGCCTGGCGGCGGCGAAAAACGCCTTGGCCCACCGGCAGTCCCTGCAGCAGGCGGACCCGGACCAGCACCCGATGGGGGCGAGCTGGCTGCGCTCCGGCGAGGACATGGCGCGCCTGCTTCCCGGGCGCGAGGATCTGCTGGCCGCCGCGGCCCAGCTGGGGCGCGACTGCAGCTTCCGCTGGGACGTTTTGGTGCCCAACCTGCCGCACTTTGACGTGCCGGACGGGCACACGGAGATGACCTGGCTGCGTACGCTGGTTTACGTGCGGGCGCGCAAGCGCTACGCGAGCCGGCCGGCCGATATCCGCGAGCGCGCGAAAAAACAGATAGAACACGAGCTCGCCGTGGTGGAGCAGCTGGGCTTTCCCGGCTATTTCCTCATCGTCACGGACCTGGTGGATTTCTGCCGCCGGGAAAACATCCTGTGCCAGGGCCGCGGCTCCGCCGCCAACTCCGCGGTCTGCTTCGCTCTCGGCATCACGAACGCGGAGCCCATCTCCGCGGGCCTGCTCTTCGAGCGCTTCTTGTCCCCGGACCGGGACGGCCCGCCGGATATCGACGTTGATATTGAGTCCGGCCGCCGCGAGGAGGTCATCCAGTACGTCTACTCCGCCTACGGGCGCCAGCAGGCCGCGCAGGTGGCCAACGTCAACACCTACCGCCGCAAGGGTGCGACCCGGGACGCCGCCCGCGCCCTGGGCTACCCGCAGGGCAGCGCGGACGCCTGGTCGAAGGGCACCGACGAGCCCCCGGCGGACGTGGTCGCACTCGCCGAGGAATTCCTGGGCCAGCCGCGGCACCTGGGCATCCACTCCGGCGGGATGGTGCTGTGCGATAGGCCTATCGCGGACGTGGTGCCCATGGAGTGGGCGCGGATGGAGGGTCGCTCGGTGCTGCAGTGGGACAAGGACGACTGCGCGGCCGCCGGCCTGGTCAAATTCGACCTGCTGGGGCTGGGCATGCTGGAGGCCCTGCACCACATGCAGGACCTGGTGGCCGAGTCGACCGGCCGTGAGGTCAACCTCTGGGAGCTAGATCTGGCGGAGGAGGCCGTCTACGACATGCTCTGCCGGGCTGATGCCGTCGGCGTCTTCCAGGTCGAGTCCCGTGCGCAGCTGGCCACCCTGCCGCGGCTGAAGCCCCGCGTCTTCTTCGACCTGGTCGTCGAGGTCGCCCTCATCCGCCCGGGCCCCATCCAGGGCGGGTCCGTGCACCCGTACCTGCGCCGCCGCGACGGGCTGGAGGAGGTCACCTACGATCACCCGGTGCTGGAAAAGTCCCTGGGCAAGACGCTGGGGATCCCGCTGTTCCAGGAACAACTGATGCAGATTGCCGTCGATGCCGCCGGTTTTACCGGCGCCCAGGCCGACGATCTGCGCCGCGCGATGGGCTCGAAGCGCTCGCCGGAGAAGATGGCCGCGCTGAAAGACCAGTTCTTCGCCGGCCTGGCCGCCACCCACGGGATCACCGGGGAGACGGCGGACAAGCTCTGGAACAAGATCGTGGCGTTTGCCGCCTACGGCTTCCCGGAGTCGCACTCCCAGTCCTTTGCCTCCTTGGTGTATTTCTCCGCCTGGTTCAAGCACCACTACCCGGCGCAGTTCTGCGTGGGCCTGCTGCGCGCCCAGCCGATGGGCTTTTATTCCCCGCAGTCGCTCATCCAGGACGCCCGCCGCCACGGCGTGCCGGTGCGCCCGGTCAGCATCAACGCCTCCGGCAAGGAGTCGAGCGTGGAGACCTGCGAGCCCACCCCACCCCGGCCGGGCGGCCCACCTGGTCCCATGGCCATCCGCCTAGGGCTGGGTTTGGTCAAGGGCTTGGGCGACAAGGCGGCCGAGCGGGTGGAGGCCAACGCGCCGTACACGGACATCCCGGACCTGTCGCGCCGGGCGGGGCTAAAGGTCGCCCAGGTCGAGGCCCTGGCCGAGGCCGGCGCCCTGGACTGTCTGGGGCTAAGCCGCCGGCAGGCGCTGTGGCAGGCCGGGGTGGCGGCCACCGAGCGCGCCGGCATGCTGCCCGGCATGTCCGCCATTTCGGCGCCGGCCCTGCCCGGCATGTCCTCCTTCGAGCTGCTGGCCCAAGACATCGCCGCCACCGGGGTCAGCCACGACCGGCAGCCGATGTCCGCGGTGCGCGGGGCCCTGGATGCCGTCGGCATCCTGCGGGCGCGCGACCTGGCCGCGGTCCCGGACGGCACCCGCGTGCGCCTGGCCGGGATCATCACGCACCGGCAGCGCCCGCAGACGGCCGCCGGCCTCATCTTCTTAGGGATGGAGGATGAGACGGGGCTGATGAACGTGATGGTCTCGCCCGGGCTGTGGAAGCGGCAGAAGGTGCTGGCGCGCACGGCCAAGGCGCTGGTCATCCGGGGTATTGTCCAGAACGCCACGGGCGCGGTCAGCGTGGTGGCGGACAAGCTCGAGCCGCTGGATATCGGAGAGTATTTCAGCCGCGGCTCGCGGGACTTCCGCTAGGCGGGCGCCAGCCGCCGGAGGCGCCGGGGAGGGCCCGGCTAGATCCGCTGGTAGAGCTCGCTGGACAGCGGGGTGAACTCGGTGCGGGAGAAGACGGCCTCGACGGGCAGGTCGAAAAACTCGCAGATGCTAAAGGCCAGGTCCAGGCTGGGCGAGTGGTCGCCGCGCTCGAGCGCCCCGATGGACTGGGGGTTCACATCCACGGCCGCGGCCAGCTCGGCGCGGGAGACGCCGCGCTCGACGCGAAGCAGGCGCACGCGGTTGTAGATGGGGCGGCGCGGCTTCTTCTTCGGGGACATGCAAGAAATTATTATATAAACATAACGGCTAGTCAAGGTGTAGTTTTCCGGCGCGCGGCACCCGCCCGGGCGTAGCACCGCGGCTATCACCCGGCAGTCGCGCCCAGGATTGTTAGGCTAAAGCGCATGAACGCTGTCGCCTCGCCGGAGCTCAACCCGGTCTCCCAAGCCTTGGTCAAGGCCCGCTACATCAATGCCGCGATCTGGCTGATAGCCCTGGCCCTGGGCGTAGGCGCCCTGGGATTTTTCTGGGCCAGCTGGTGGTACTGGGGCCTTATCGTCATTGCCGCCTTCGGCGCGTGGCTGGCCTGGCTCATCCCCGCCCAGGTGCGCAACCTGGGCTGGCTGGAAACCGACGACGAGCTGCTCATTACCCGCGGCAAGCTGTGGCACACCTTCACCGTGGTGCCCTACGGGCGCATCCAGTTCGTGGACGCGACCGCCGGGCCCATCCAGCGCTGGCTGGGCATTAAGAAGCTGCAGCTGCACACGGCCTCGGCGACCACGGACGCGACCGTCAAGGGCCTGCCGGCCCAGACCGCGGACCAGCTGCGCGAGCGCCTGGCCGTCAAGGCCCGGGAGAGGATGAGCGGGCTGTGAGCAAACACCGCCGCGGCCCGGACAACGCGGCCGTCGACGCCGACGGCTTCCACCGCGTGCACCGGCTCACGCCGCTGCTGCAGTTCTGGTCGGTCATCCTGGCCATCCTGGCCATCGGGGTGGTCAACATCAACCTCGAGGTCCTAGGGGATGCCGCGCGCTTCATCGCCGACGGCCACTGGGGTCGCGGCCTGCGGGACGCCGCCTGGACCGCAGCCGCCTTCCTCGGCGTCTGCCTGGCCATCTGGTTCCTCTCCGCCATCTGGTGGCGGCGGCTGGGCTACCGGCTGGGCACGGACGAGCTGGCCCTGCGGCGCGGGGTGTTATCCACCCAGCTGCGCACCGCCCGCTACGACCGCATCCAGGCCGTCGACGTCATCGAGCCGGTCATCGCCCGGATTTTCGGCGTGGCCGCCGTCCGCGTCGAGACCGCCGGCGGGGCGTCCTCCCACATCCAGATCGCCTACCTGAAAAAGCCCGCGGCCACCCAGCTGCGCGAGGAGATCCTCACCCGCACCAGCGGCCGCCGCCCACCCACCGGCGCGGAGCCAGCTGCCGCTAACGATGCCGCCGGCAGCGACACCGGCAGCGGCACCGGCCACCAGGAGGTGGTCATCCCGCCTATCCCGACGCGGCGCAGCCTGCTGGGCGCGGCCCTGCGGGTGAGCACGTTGCTGGTGGTGGCGATTGCTGCGGTCTTGATCCTCACACCGGTGCCGACTACCACCGTGGTGCCGATCCTGGTGGGCATGGTGCCCAACGTCTGGGGGCTCATTGACACCTCGTGGCGGTTTAGCTCCCGCCTGGATGAGGACGACTCCGGCCGCGCGCTGCTCATCATCAACTACGGCCTGGCCGACCGGCGCCACCAGTCGGTGCGACTGGATCGCATCCACGCCGTCCAGGTCCGCCAGCCGCTGCTGTGGCGCCTGACCAAGTGGTGGGAGGTCCGCGTCTCCGTGGCCGGCTACGGCTCCGCCGCGGGCAAGGGCTCGGGCACTACCCGGGTGCTGCCCGTCGGCAGCCGGGAGCAGGCCCTCCGCCTGCTGGAGCTGCTCAGCCCCCTGGACAAGAAGGAGATCGACCGCTACGCCCAACCGGAGGGCGCCCGTGAGCCGACCTATTCCTCGCCGCGCCGGGCCTGGTGGGTCTCGCCGCTGGATTCCCACCGGCAGGCCGTGACCCTGGTGGGCGATAACAGCATCACCCACGCCGGGCTGCTCAACCGCCGGGTCAGCGTGATTGCCAACAGCCACATCCAGGAGCTGGCCTATACCGCCGGCCCGATTGCCCAGCTGTGCCGGCTGGCCACCGTCCGCTACGAACTGGTCGCCGGGCCGGTGCGCATGGCCGGCAGCGACCTGGATCCGGCCGACGCCGCCGCCTTGCTAAGCCACCTGCGCGTCCGGCGCCTGCCGGCGGCCCCGAGCGCCCACGCCACAGACGATCCGGACCCGGCCTAGACCGCGCCGTTAAAGCCCAGCTGGCGCCAGGCCTCGAACACGGCCGTCGATGCCGCATTCGACAGGTTCATCGAGCGCCGCGCCGGCACCATGGGGATACGCACCTGCTCGGTGATCCGCTCGTGGGCGAGGTGCTCGGCCGGCAGGCCGGTCGGCTCCGTGCCGAAGAGCAGTACGTCACCTTCCTGGTACTCGATATCGGTAAACCACTTGTCCGTGTGGGTGGTAAACGCGAAGACCCGCGCGCCGGGCAGGGCATCCATGCAGGCCTGGAAGTTGGGGTGGATGGTCATATCGGCCAGGTCGTGGTAGTCCAGCCCCGCCCGCTTGAGGTGCTTGTCGTCGAAGTTAAACCCCAGCGGCTCAATGAGGTGCAGGTGCGCGCCCGTGACCGCCGCAGTCCGGATGGCGTTGCCGGTGTTGGTGGGGATCACGGGGTTGTCGAAGACGATGTGCAGGTTGGTCATGGTTTTAGGGTAGTCGGTGAAAGGCAGAGGAAGGAGTCGCACCTCTTGTTCTCCCGCTGCCTTGAGAAACCGGTTTCTCTTATTCGCCGGTCCCGCGATTGTCGCGCTTTTTCCACCTGTGCCTACGCACAAGGAAAAACGGCAGGACCAGAAGGTAATAGAAGGCAAGGAATTGCGCCGAATAGCCCAATAATCCTTCCGAGCTCACCTCGCTCCACGAGACACCTTTTTCGTTGGGTGAAGCTACGCCGCGCCAGCCGGTCACTTGGCTGATGTAGAAACTTGCTACGACCATGGCTGGTAGGACAATAAAAGAGAACCATGCCGGTGGTACCCACGGTCCACCGTTACTGCTCGTTCTGTGCAGAGCACCGCCGAATCCCATCGAAGAAACCTTTCTACCTACATCTGTTCACTCAAAACGCAAGACCCTGCGTACAGGGCCAGTTTTGCTGCCCAAGCGACAGGGCCACCAATCGCTGAAATGCCGTAATCAAGAGCTGCGGTAGCGCCGTTCAAGGCAGCAACCTGAGTGATTTTCTCAGCTGCTTGGCTCCATTGTTTATCCTTGAGGAGTCGACCCATGGCTTGTGCGTCTTGGGGAGACATTGGTACGGGAGCGATATTCCAGACCACGCATTCAGCAAAGGAGCCTAAATCTCGGGTGGCAATGTCCGGCTGCTCTGGGTGGCTCTCTTGGGGGAGGGGCGTTTCCATGAACTCCGCTAGTGCATCGGCCTCTTGGGCAGATAATCCGTGTTTAGCGGCGTTTTCGTAATTTGGTTCCCATTGCCCCGTGGGTTGTTCAGAGACTACTTCGGTGAATACTGTTTCGAAACTCTCGGAAAGCTCTCGTGTGAGTTCTGCACTCTTGTCCGAATTAGTGTTGGCAACAGCCGGGGGTGTCTAAACTGGTTGATGTTGATCAGCAGCATGAGCGGAACTGACGGGTAGTAGCGTTACCGTCAGGGCAGCGATTACAGAAGCGAAAATTGGCCTTTTGGGGGGTGGAAGGCGTACCTTTCACCAAATCTCAACCTCTCTAGTTGGTTGCTTTACCTGTCGTAATTGAGCTCCAACGCATTGCTGTGAGTTCGATTGGTCGGAGCAACCAATAGTTTACATAAGAATTCAGCGTTTTCCAGTAGAGAAAAGTCACAATGAGGCCCTGGGGTCGGTGCCTACGCAAGAAACAGTGACGGTTTTGAGCTGCTTTGGGGTTGTTGCTGGGTCTTGGCTTACGCCTGCCACTAGGATATAAGCCATGGCTGCAACCAAACTAGACGGCAAACTGTACCGCGACGAGATTTTTGAAGACCTCAAGCAGCGTGTGGCTGCGCTCAAGGAGAAGGGGATTACTCCGGGCCTGGCCACCGTGCTGGTCGGTGAGGATCCCGGCTCCCAGTCCTATGTGAAGATGAAGCACCGCGACTGCGAGCAGCTGGGGATTAATTCCATCCGCAAGGATCTGCCGGCCGATATCAGCCAGGAGGACCTGGAAGCGGTCATCGATGAGCTGAACGAGGACCCGGCCTGCACCGGCTACATCGTGCAGCTGCCGCTGCCGAAGCACCTGGACGAAAACCGCATCCTCGAGCGCATCGACCCGGACAAGGACGCCGACGGCCTGCACCCGGTGAACCTGGGCAAGCTGGTGCTCAATGAGGACGCGCCGCTGCCGTGCACGCCGAACGGCTGCATCCACCTGCTGCGCCGCTTCGGGGTGGAGCTCGACGGGGCCAAGACCGTGGTCATCGGCCGCGGCGTGACCGTCGGCCGGCCCATCGGCCTGCTGCTGACCCGCCGCAGCGAGAACTCCACCGTGACCCTGTGTCACACCGGCACGAAGGACCTGGCGGCGGAGACCCGCGCGGCGGACGTTGTCATCGCCGCAGCCGGCAAGGCCCACATGCTGACCGCGGACATGATTAAGGAAGGCGCGGCCATCCTGGACGTGGGGGTTTCCCGCGTGGATGGCAAGCTGGCTGGCGACGTTGCTGACGACGTCTGGGATAAGGCCGGATTCGTCTCCCCGAACCCGGGTGGGGTGGGCCCGCTGACCCGCGCGTTCCTGGTGCGCAATATTGTCGAGCGGGCAGAAAAGGCTCATGGCCTCGCCGATTAATAAGGCGCAGGCCGCGTCCGCGCGGCCAGTCGCCGGGCTGGACAAGACCTCGCTGGATAATCCCCACGACCGGCACGTGGCGCCGTCCAAGCTGCCGGCCAAGGTGCAGTGGGCGATGATCGGGGCCTTCGTCGCCGTGGTGGTGCTCTCCGGGGTCTTTGCCCTGCTGGAGCACTGGCGCCGGGCGGCGTTTGCCTTAGGGGCGGCGATGCTCTGGCTGGTGGTCGTGCGCGCGACCTGCGACTCCCGCCGGGTCGGGGTCTTTTCGGTGCGCTCGCGCCGCTTCGACTGCATTTTCAGCGCGGTGGTGGGGGCCGCGCTAGTCTTCTTGGCCGTCTCCGTGGACGCGCTGGGCAGCTAGCGGTTTCAGTTAGATGGCGTAGTCGCCATCGGTCAGCCCGCCCGGCAGGTCGAGGCCGTCCGGGGCCGACAGCGTGAGGAAATTGCGCAGCACGCGGTCCATCTGGCGGGTCTCGGTCAAGAAGGCGTCGTGGCCGACGGGGGAGACGACCTTGGCCATGGCCAGGAGGTTGCCCAGGTTGCGCGAGAGGTGCTCCTGCTGGTGATAGGGGTACAAGATGTCGGTGTCGACGCCGACCACCATCGTCGGCACGGTCGACGAGGCCAGGGCCTTGTTTAAGCCCCCGCGGCCGCGGCCGACGTCGTGGCGGTTTAAGGATTCGGTCAGCGCGACGTAGGAGCCGGCGTCGAAGCGATCGACCAGCTTCTTTCCCTGGTATTCCAGGTAGGAGTTGACCGCGAATCGCTGGTCGCCGGCGCGGTAGGCGCCCAGGGGGTTCTCCCCGCGCTGGGCGGTGGTGCCGAAGCGCTCGTCGATCTCTTGCTCACCGCGGTAGGTCAGGTGCGCGATCCGGCGCGCGGCGGCCAGGCCGGCCTCCGGGGCTACCCCCAGCTCGTAGTAGTCGCCGCCGTGCCACTGCGGGTCGTTTTCGATGGAGGAAATCTGCGCGGACTGGATACCGATCTGCCACCCGGAGGCCCGCGCGGAGACCGCGATGACGCAGGCGGCGGTGAGCGATGCCGGGTACATGAGCGACCACTCCAGGGTCCGCGCCCCGCCCATGGAGCCGCCGATGACGGCGTGGACGGTGCTCAGTCCCAGGGCATCGATCAGCAGCTTTTCGGCCTGGACCTGGTCGCGGATGGACGCGGCCGGGAAGCGCGAGCCCCAGGCGCGGCCGTCCGGGTGCGGCGAGGACGGGCCGGTGGAGCCGCCGCAGCCGCCCAGGACGTTGGTGGCGATAACGCACCAGTGATCCGTGTCCAGCGCCCGGCCCGGGCCGATGAGCTCGCCCCACCAGTCCGTCACGTCCGAATCACCAGTCAGGGCGTGCTCGACGATGAGCACGTTGTTCACGCCGGCCGGATCCCCGCGGAAGCTGCCCCAGCGCTGGTAGGCGATTACCACGTCCGGGATCTCCGCGCCGGCCTCCGTGGTGACCGTTCCCACCGGAACGGTGGTGCGGCGACCGGGCGGGGCGAGGCGGGGAAATTCGGACATAATCAACTACTTCCTGAGCGTGGGGACAATCGGCGGCGAGTGCTTAGACCCAGTGCGGGTCGGGCGGGGTTGGGCTGCGCTGTGCAGTGCGGTGCAGCCCGGTGCAGCGCAGCAGGGTTTAGCCCAGCGCGGCGAAGCCCAGCTCGAGGTCGGCGATGATGTCCTTGACATCCTCGATACCCACCGAGAGTCGGATGGTGGACTGGGCAATGCCGGCCACGCGCAGGCCCTCCTCGTCGGACTGGGAGTGCGTGGTGGTTGCCGGGTGGACCACCAGGGAGCGGGTGTCGCCGATGTTGGCCAGGTTGGAGTGCAGGCGCAGGGCGTCGATGAACGTCCACGCCTCGTCCTTGCCGCCCTCGATGTCGAAGGAGAGCACCGAGCCGGTGTATTCCAGGCCCAGCTTTTCCTTGATCTTGCGGTAGGGGGAGGACTCCAGGCCGGCGTAGTTGACCTTGGTGACCTTGTCGTGGCCTTCCAGGTACTCGGCCACAGCCTGGGCGTTTTCGTTGTGGCGGCGGATGCGCAGGGTGAGGGTCTCTAGGCCGTTGAGTGTCAGCCAGGCGTTGAACGGGGAGATGGCCGCACCGGTGTCGCGCAGGATGCCGGCGCGGGCCTTCAGGGCAAATGCCGGGGCGCCCAGGTCCGCGTACTTGAGGCCGTGGTAGGCCGGATCCGGGGTGACGAAGCCGGGGAAGACCGGCTTTCCGTCGCGTTCGACGGTCCAGTCGAACTTGCCGCCGTCGACGAGGATGCCGCCCAGGGCGGAGCCGTTGCCGGTGTAGAACTTCGTGGTGGAGTTGACCACGATGTCCGCGCCCAGAGCCAGCGGGCGGACCAGGGCGACGGTGGCGATGGTGTTGTCCACGATGAGCGGGACGTTGGCGGCGTGGGCGACCTCGGCAATCGCCGGGATGTCCAGCACGTCGGCCGCCGGGTTGCCGAAGGTCTCGCCGTAGAGAGCCTTGGTGTTCGGCTGGATGGCCGCCTTCCAGGACTCCGGATCGTCCGGGTTGTCCACCAGGGTGAAGTCGATGCCCAGGCGCGGCAGGGTGACCGTGAAGAGGGTGGCGGTGCCGCCGTAGAGGTGCGGGGAGGCCACGATGTGGTCGCCGGCGCCGGCCAGCGTCAGGATGGCGGCGGTCTCGGCCGCCTGGCCGGAGGCGAAAGCCACGGCCGCCACGCCGCCCTCCAGGGAGGCGATGCGGTTTTCCAGCGCGTCCTGCGTCGGGTTGGTCAGGCGGGAGTAAATCGGGCCGGCATCGGACAGGCCAAAGCGGGCCGCGGCGTGCGCGGCGTTGTCGAAGACGTAGGACGTCGTCTGGTAAATCGGCAGGTTCCGGGCGTTGTTCTTGCCGTCCAGGTCCTGGCCCACGTGCAGCGCACGCGTGGCGATGTCCCAGTTAGCGAAGTTCGGGTTGGATTCGGTGTTGTCGTATTTCGTCGTCATGCCAGAAACCGTACTAAACCGCTCTGTCTATTACGAAGGACTTTCGGGAAACGTGCAGGTAATAGCGGGAATAAAAATAGACAAATCGGTCGGTTTCTTCAGTGTGGCCGCCTGGCGGGTGGGCTTTCAGTCTATTTGCGGCGTTTCTTGCGACCGCTGATGAGATACCAGCCGCCGAGGATGAGGCCGAAGAAAATGAGTGCCGCAGCAAGAAAGACCATGGCGACGACGACGGTCTGGTGGGGGTTATTGAGGAAGATCATCGACGTGATGGCGGCTAGGAAAATGGCGGCAAATAGCGTGATTAGCCAATTGCGTTTTGTGTGTTCCGTGAAAGACATATTTCAAATACTACGGGAAAAACCGGTTTAAATATCCCGTCGAAGACGGTGGTGTGTTCGAGATAACAGTCCGCGGTGGGCGTAGGGTTTGGTTGTTTTGTGGAAGGGGTGAAAGGGGTGAATATAGTGCTGAAATGTTGGTTTTTCCGGGCTGTTTCGTGGGGTTTGCGGGCTGGGGTAAGGCTTAGCTATTCAATCTTTTGAATGACTCGAAGAGTGGGGAAAACACTTTTTCGTCTATTTAAAACGGGAAAACCCGTAGATAATCGAAGGGAGGTTTCCGGCACAGTGCCGCCTTGTCGCAGCCAGACAACTGTCGTTCTGGAATGCGGGTAATCCGACAAAAGACGGGAAATTATGTCCTCTACAGTTGGCACGGACGATCGTCGTAGACCTGTCCTAAAAGTGAGCAACGTCTGGGTGCAAGGCGTCGCGCTGGTGATGATTTTTGGATTCTTGGTAATGGGTTTCTTGGCTTATCGCACCTACACAGCCTCGATGCCGCTTCCCGACAAAATCGTTTCCCAGTCCTCGGGGGAAACGATTCTCACGAAAGATGAAATCCTCAACGGTCAGGCGCTCTATCAGGCACGTGGCCTACAGCAATATGGCTCCGTCATGGGGCATGGTGCCTATCTCGGCCCGGACTACACCGCTGAATACCTGCGTATGTCGTTGGAAAAGGCGCGGGAGCTCAACGGCGAAAATGGAATTCCCGAGTTCGTCGATGACGCAGCAACTCCCGAGGAAGCCGTAAAAGAAGAATTTCGCGCTAACCGCTATGACCCCGAAACCGGGGTTCTCGAGTGGACCGATAACCAGATAGCGGCATTTGAGGCCGCGAAGGATTATTACGCCGAATACTTTGGTCCGCTTTCCAGCGAAAAGGGCTTGCCGTCGGAATTCATTACCGATCCGCAAGACATCAACAACCTGACCGGCTTCTTCGGCTGGACCGCCTGGGCCTCGGCGGCGGAGCGCCCGGGTCAAGACTATTCCTACACCAACAACTGGCCGGCAGAACCCCGCGTGGACAACGGCCCGACCGCAGACCTCGTAGTGTGGTCGGTGCTTTCCTTGATCGCGCTGATCGGTGGTACCGGCCTGATCTTCGCCATCTACGGACGCTGGTCGAAGTCTATTGGCTGGCACGCTGAGGAGACGCCTAATCTCGACTTCACCCAGCCGGGGGAAGTCGGGCTGACCAAATCCCAAAAGATTGTCGCCTGGTTCATCCTGGTGATTGCGGTACTGTTCCTTATCCAGGCCTTGTTGGGCGCAGCGTCGCAGCACTACCGAACAGAGCTCACGGGCTTCTTTGGAATCCCTTTGCAGGAATTGCTCCCGTACAACGTGTCCCGCACGTGGCACCTGCAGTTGTCGCTGCTCTGGACGGCCGGGGGACTGCTTGCTGCCGGCATCTTCTTGTCGTCATTCGTCGGCAAGAAAGAGCCGAAGGGACAGCACTGGTTGGTCTGGTTCCTGCTGGGGGCAATCGCGTTCGTCGTCTTTGGGTCCATGGCGTTTGAGTGGCTTTCTACGATGGGCTACATCGAAGAAGGAACTCTGTTCTCTCAGCAGTGGGAGTTCCTTGACCTGCCGCGGTTCTTCCAAATCCTGCTCACCATCGGCATGTTCGTGTGGATCGGGATCATCTTCCGGCAACTGCGCAGCCGGCTGAAAACTGAGCACAAATCCAACATGCCGTGGTTGTTCTTCTACGCGGGAATTGCCATCCCAGCGTTTTACGCAGTGGGTAACCTGGCGGGTTCGGAAACGCATATTTCGGTAGCGGAATTCTGGCGCTTCTGGGTCGTTCACCTGTGGGTGGAAGACTTCCTGGAACTATTCACGACGGTCATGGTCGCCTACGTCTTCGTCCTACTGGGCGTGATCCGCGAAAAGATTGCGTTGGGCATCATTTTCCTCGACGTGATCCTCTATTCCACCGGCGGCGTGCTAGGTACGATGCACCACCTGTACTTCTCCGGCACGCCGGTCGAGCACATGGCGCTGGGGGCCTTCTTCTCGGCAGCTGAGGTTGTGCCGCTGACCCTGCTGACCGTTGAGGCGTGGACCTTTATGCAGCTCGGCTCTCGCCAGCGCGCTTCCGGTGAGCGCCCGTTCCCGCACCGCTGGGCCGTTATGTTCCTCGTCGCCGTGGGCTTCTGGAACTTCCTCGGCGCCGGTATCTTCGGGTTCCTGGTCAACCTGCCGATCGTGTCCTACTACGAGATCGGCACCGCCCTGACCGCTAACCACGCCCACGGCGCCATGATGGGTGTGTACGGCTTCTTGGCTGTCGGACTATCCGTTTTCGCGCTGCGCTATCTGACGCCACCGGACAAGTGGTCGGAAAAGGGGATGGCCTGGGCCTTCTGGCTGCAGAACCTCGGGTTGCTGTGGATGGTAGTGATTTCCTTGCTGCCGCTAGGCATCCTCCAGCTCTATGAGTCCGTGGCATCTGGCTACGTGGAAGCTCGTTCCCTGGGCTATATCACCGAACCTGGCAACGCCATCATGGAGTGGCTGCGTATGCCTGGCGACGTCCTGTTCCTCGTCGGGATCATTCCGCTCTTGATCGCGGCGCTTCGGGGCGTGCTGTACAACAAGCACATTCCGACCGTCGATGAGCATCCTGCCGATCCGCTCTTCAGTATCGTCACTGCTGAGGAGGAAGAGTACGACGTCTCCCACGCGCTGGGAGCCTCTTCGTCGGTCGGGTTGGTATCCGGTGGCAAGGCGCGTGTTGATTCCCGCCGTGCCGGGAACAACGGTGGGCGTGTGGCCGGTCGACGTTATGGCTATATCGACGAGCGCGGTGCGTTTGTCGAAGAAGAATCTCCGGATTCCGGCCGCGGTGATTCTGCACCGACAGGCCCGTGGTCCCCTGGCTTTGAATCGAAGACCAACTGGGGCGGAAAGTACAACTCGAAGTGGGGCGGTACCTACCGGTCCGATTCGGTCCAAGACTCCGACCCCTCCGATGACACAAAGAACTAGGGCAGGGAAGTGATGGAAGCTCCTGGCATTTTCACCCTTCTAGCAGTGGTCTATGGGCTTTTCCTCGTGGCCATTGCTTGGGCCTTTGACGGCATGGCGAAGCAAACGTCGAACCGCACGATGGCGAACCGGGCGGGAACCTTTCGTTACCTGGAGGAACACGACGCCTGGCAGTGCCCCGAGGATCAGTGGCTGTGGCCGTCGAGCTTCGATCCCGAAAACCGCGTTATGCGGTACCGGGGAAACCCGACCGTCTGCAATACTTGTCCGGTCAAGGATTCCTGCACGGTGTCGCACCACGGCCGCGAGGTCACCCGCCAGCTAGACCCGTGGCCGCATTCTGATGCGGGGCGTTTCCACCGCGGGATTGCTCTAGCTGTCGCTGCCATGGGCTACCTACTACCGCTGTGCTCCTTGATTACCAACCATTCGCTGTCTGAGGTGTTAATCATCTTGGCTACCGTGCTGATTATTTCCGCACTTGGCGTGTACCCGCTGTCCCGGCATTTGTGGAGGACCCCGTCTAACGCGCCCAAGATCGTCGTGCCTGAGCTTGATAACCGTGAAGCTGAGCTGGCCGCACAGATCGACAGGTATGGGTCGAAGTACGGAAAGTCGAAATTCGCTTCGGGCCGCAAGAAGTCCGACATGGAAAGGGAAACTACCTAATGTCTGCTTTTGTATTCTGGCCGGTTGTCATTGGCATCGTTATAGCCTTGCTTGTGGCATTCGCCGCTTACTCGCTCAAGGTCATCAAGCAGTACGAACGCGGCGTGACTTTCCGCTTCGGGCACTTGCGGCCGCTGATGGAGCCTGGGCTGCACTTCCTGTGGCCGGGCATCGACAAGCTGGAGCGCGTGGACCAGAGGGTCGTGACTTTAACCATCCCGCCGCAGGAAATCATTACCAAGGACAACGTCTCCGTCCGGGTAAATGCGGTGGTCATGTTCGAGGTGACCGACTCAGTAAAGGCGGTGCTCGAAGTCGAGAACTACGCTGTGGCGACCTCCCAGATCGCGCAGACTACGCTGCGTACTCTCTTGGGCCGAGCGGATCTCGATGACCTGCTGGCGCACCGCGAGGAACTCAATGAAGACTTGGCCAACATCATCAATGGACAGACCAAGCGTTGGGGCGTGGTAACTCGCATCGTGGAGATCAAGGACGTCGAAATCCCAGAACTGATGCAGCGGGCCTTGGCGCGCGAGGCCGAGGCAGAGCGTGAACGCCGTGCCAAGGTGATTTCCGCCCACGGCGAATTGCAGTCCTCCCGGGAGCTGCGGGAAGCTGCTGACGAGTTGGGGAAGGCCCCAGCTGCCCTCCAACTGCGTTACCTGCAGACCGTGCTGGAGCTCGGGGCGGATCAGAATTCGACGATCGTCTTCCCTCTGCCCATCGACATCATGGGCGGCTTCATGGAGAGTCTGGGGACCTTTTCCAAGGGGTTCAAAGACGCCCACCAAAGCCAGCCCAAGTAACGGTGGGCGGGGCATCGCGGAGCTAATGTGCGGGGGATTGACCGAGAATCTCCTGAAAAACATGTAGGGCAGAAGCAAGCTCAGCGTCGCTCAAGTGCCCGAAGCCGATGACGATGCCGTTGTCGGCCGCCGTGCCGCCCCAGTAGTCGGTCAGGGCGGTCACCGCGAGGCCGCGCTCGGCGGCCGCGGCCACGACCTCGCGGGCAGGGCGGGTGCAGATGACCACGGCGTGCAGGCCGCCGCTGATGGGGCGCACGGCCGGGCCGAGCGCGGAGACCACCAGATCGCGGCGGCGCCGGTAGTCGCGCCGCACGCGCCCGGTGTGCCGGCGCAGCTCCCCGCTGGCCAGGAACTTCGCCAGGGCCGCCTGGGTGATGGCCGCCACCGGCTGCCCGGTGACCGCGCGCACCTGGCGGATGGGGGCGATGAGCCGGTCGGGGACCACCAGGTAGCCGCACGCGATGGAAGGCGAGATTACCGAGGAGAACGTGCCCAGCAGGACGGCCTGTTCCGGGCCCAGCGCGGCCAGGGCCGGCAGTGGCTGGCCGGCGTAGCGCAGCTCCGAGTCGAAGTCGTCCTCGACCAGGAGGACGTCGTGGCGGCGGGCGAAGGCGACCAGCTCGGTCCGGCGGGCGGCCGGCAGGGAGCCGCCGTAGGGGTACTGGTGGCTCGGGGTGATAAGCGCCAGGTCGAGCCCCCCGGCGGGGATGTGCTCGGGCACCCGCAGGCCGTAGTCGTCGGTGGGCAGTTCCACGAGCGCGTGGCCCAGGGCCGGCGGGATCTGGCGCAGGCTGGGATACCCCGGGGATTCCACGCCGACGCGCAGGCGCCCGCCCACCGCGCGCAGCAGGAGGCCCAAGCCCTCGCGGGCCCCGGCGGTGACCATGATACGGGCCGGATCCACGTTGAGCCCGCGCATGTGGCGCAGGTGCGCGGCGATCTCCCGGCGCAGCTCCGCTAGGCCGTCCGGCGCCTGCTCGGTGAGACGGCTGGCATCGGCCGCCGCGGTGCGCCACGCCGCTCGCCAGGCGGGGGTGATAAGGCGCGCGGTATCCGGTAGCCCCGGGGTCAGCTGCAGCAGCGCGGCCTTTTCCTCGGGCGCTGGCTGCGCGGGGGCGGGCCGCGGGGGAGCGGGGCTTATATCCGGGTGCACGCGGGTGCCGGAGCCGTGCTGGCCGAGTAGGTATCCCTCCGCGATGAGTTGCTCGTAGGCGGTGACCACGCTGCCCCTGGCTACCCCCAGTCGGTGGGCCAGGGCGCGGGTGGACGGCAGCTTCTCGTTCGGCCGGTAGACGCCGTGGGTGATCTGCTCACGCAGCTCAGCGGCGATCCGGGCGGGCAGGGGCAGGGTGTGCATAAAAATCCATAGTAAGTGGTCCAATTCAACACGCCAAAAGTGGCTCTTGTCATAAACCACTTTAGCGGGGTTGGATGTAGTCCATGACTGAAACCCAGAAGAACGCTAACCAGAACGCGCAGGCCCCGGCCGGCGCCCAGACCGCCACCACCCGCGTCAAGCGCGGCCTTGCCGACATGCTCAAGGGCGGCGTCATCATGGACGTGGTGACCCCGGAGCAGGCCAAGATCGCTGAGGACGCCGGCGCCAGCGCCGTCATGGCGCTCGAGCGCGTGCCCGCCGATATCCGCGCCCAGGGCGGGGTGGCCCGCATGTCCGACCCGGACCTTATTGACGGCATCGTCAATGCCGTGTCCATCCCGGTGATGGCCAAGTCGCGCATCGGCCACTTCGTCGAGGCCCAGATCCTGGCGGAGCTGGGCGTGGACTTCATCGACGAGTCCGAGGTGCTCTCCCCGGCGGATTACACCAACCACATCAACAAGTGGGACTTCGACGTCCCCTTCGTCTGCGGTGCCACCAACCTGGGCGAGGCCCTGCGGCGTATCACCGAGGGCGCGGCCATGATCCGCTCCAAGGGTGAGGCCGGCACCGGGGACGTCTCCGAGGCCGTGCGCCACCTGCGCACCATCAAGGGCGAAATCGCCCGCCTGCGCAACCTGGACCGCGACGAGCTCTACGTCGCCGCCAAGGAGCTGCAGGCCCCCTACGACCTGGTCGCCGAGGTCGCCGAGACCGGATCCCTGCCGGTGGTCCTCTTCGTCGCAGGCGGCGTGGCCACCCCGGCCGATGCCGCCCTGGTCCGCCAGATGGGCGCCGAAGGTGTCTTCGTCGGCTCCGGCATCTTCAAGTCCGGCGAGCCGGCCAAGCGCGCCGCCGCCATCGTCAAGGCCGCCACCGCCTACGACGACCCGGCAGTGCTGGCCGAGGTCTCCCGCAACCTGGGCGAGGCCATGGTCGGCCTGAACGTCGCCGACGTCCCGGCCCCGCACCGCCTGGCCGAGCGCGGCTGGTAAGCCCCACATGCGCATTGGCGTATTTGCCCTGCAAGGCGGGGTGGAAGAACATCTAGAAATCCTGGGCGGCCTTGGGGCCGAGACCCGCCGGGTGCGGATGCCGCGGGACCTGGACGGCCTCGACGGGATAGTCATCCCCGGCGGCGAGTCCACCGTCATCGACAAGCTGGCCCGCACCTTCGGCCTGGCAGGTCCGCTGGCTGAGGCCATAGGCGGCGGCCTGCCCACCCTGGCCACCTGCGCCGGGCTCATCTACTGTGCCCGGGACCTGGACAACCCCGCCCCGGGGCAGCAGACCCTGGGGGTGCTGGACGTGACCGTGCGCCGCAACGCGTTCGGCTCCCAGCGCCACTCCGCGGAGCAGGCGGTGCCCGTCGGCGCGGACCTGACCGTCGACGCCAGCTTCATCCGCGCGCCGATTGTCACCCGCGTGGGCGAGGGAGTGGAGGTGCTCTCCCGCGTGCCCGGGCCGGACGGCGAACCCGCCATCGTGGGCGTGCGCGCCGGGGCCGTCACCGCGCTGAGCTTCCACCCGGAAGAAAACGGCGATGACCGAGTACATGCGGCCTGGCTGCGGGCCGCAGTGTTAGTCGGGCACTCTAGCTAAAACGCATGCCGTGGGCCTGCAGTGCGCGCAGGTACGGCCGGCCCAGGCCGGTGGCCGGCGTGAGCACGCCGCTGGTCTCGGGCAGATCCGCGGGCTGGGTGGCCAGCGTGACGGCCGCCTCGGCCAGCATCATCGCGGTGGTCTTGTACCCGGGATCGCCCTCGGCGGCCACGCGGGAGGTGTGCAGCGCGCCGTCGGTGGTCAGCCCCGTGTGGGAGATGACGAAGCCGCCGGCGTCGATGTCCTTTGGGCCCTCGCCCGGCTCTGGAATGAAGCGGGACAGCGGCCGGCGCAGCTTGTCCACCATAATGATGGCGAAGCCGGCGGCGGTCGCGGCCTTGAGCAGGTGCGCCTTGATCTTGCCGGCAAGGCCCGTGCCCGTGGGGATGACCTCGCGGTAGCGCATGGGCCCGTAGGCGTGCCCCAGCAGGGAGTTGCTGCGGCGGACCACGCGGGTGTTGAACATGGCCATGAAAAACGGCCCGGCCCACTGCTGCAGCAGCTTGTCGAAATCGACCACCAGGTCCGGCTCGGGCCCCAGATCCGGCTCTTGCTTGTGATCCGGGGACAGCGAATGCGGGCTGTGCAGGATGGCCCCGCCCTTGGGCATGTCCTTGGCGTCCTTGCTGACCGCGCGCATCGAGTCGATGGTGCCGCCGGACAGCCCGCCCTGGAGGTGCTCGACCGCCATGGTCACCTCCGCGAACTCCGGGTAGCCGGCGGAGCTAAACAGGTGGAACATGCCCATATCGGAGGGCACGGAGTCGAACCCGCACGAGGGCACGATCTTCGCCCCGGTTTCCTGGGCGGTGGCGTGCCACTGGTCGATGGTGCGGCGGATGAACAGGGCCTCGCCGCACAGGTCCACGTAGTGGGTCCCATACTGGGCGCAGGCGCGCACGACCTCGTCGCCGTAGCGGGTATATGGCCCCACCGTCGAGATCAGCACCGCGGTGCGCTGGACCAGGGCATCGATAGCCGCGGCGTCCTTCGCGTCGGCGACGATGGCCTCCACCCCCAGGTCCAACGCGGCGAGCTTGTCCGCGTTGCGGCCGGCCACGGCGATCTTCAGCTCCGGGTGGTGGTCCACCAGGTAGCGCGCGGTGGTGGTGCCGACAAAGCTGGTCGCGCCGAACAGGACGATGTCGAATTCACGGTCGTGGGTGCCTTTATCCATGCCCTTCAGGATAACGGCAAAGCCGGCTTCCCGGCGGGAAACCGTCCTGGGACTCCGGCGCCGCTTGGGGCGGGAAGCTGGGCGACCGGGTTTCCCGCCCCAAGGCATGCGAAAAGCCCCGGGGAAATCCCGGGGCTTAGTGCGCGCTAGGCGGAGAAGGCGAAGTGGTTCCCTAAGCCTTCAGGCCGTCGATGATCTGGTTGTACTTGTCGACCGGGCGCATGACGGAGGTGGCCTTGGCCTCGTCCGGCAGGTAGTAGCCGCCCAGATCCGCCGGGGAGCCCTGAATGTCCAGCAGGGCCTGGGCGATCTCGTCGGCCTGCTCGTTCAGTTCCTTGGCGACGGCGGCGAACTTCTCAACCAGCTCGGAGTCGTCGGACTGGTTAGCCAGCTCGTCGGCCCAGAAGGCGGCCAGGAAGAAGTGGGAGCCGCGGTTGTCGATCTCGCCGACCTTGCGGGACGGGGACTTGCCCTCGTTCAGCAGGCGCTCGGTGGCGCGGTCCAGGGCGGCGGCCAGGACGCCGGCCTTCTCGTTGCCGTTGCACTGCTGCTCGTGGCGGAAGGACTCGGCCAGGGCCAGGAACTCGCCCAGGGAGTCCCAACGCAGGTGGTTTTCCTCCTCGACCTGCTGGACGTGCTTCGGGGCGGAGCCGCCCGCACCGGTCTCGAAGAGGCCGCCGCCGGACATCAGCGGGACGACGGAGAGCATCTTGGCGGAGGTGCCCAGCTCCAGGATGGGGAAGAGGTCGGTGTTGTAGTCACGCAGGACGTTACCGGTCACGGAGATGGTGTCCTCGCCGCGGCGGATGCGCTCCACGGAGGTCTTGGTGGCGGCCACCGGATCCATGATCTCGATGTCCAGGCCCTCGGTGTCGTGGTCGCCCAGGTACTTCTCCACCAGGGAGATCAGGTTGGCGTCGTGGCCGCGCTCCGGGTCCAGCCAGAAGATGGTCTTCATGCCGGACAGGCGGGCGCGGTTGACGGCCAGCTTGACCCAGTCCTGGATCGGGGCGTCCTTGGTCTGGCAGGCGCGCCAGATGTCGCCAGCCTCGACGTCGTGGGAGATGAGTACGTCGCCGGCGGAGTTGACGACCTCGATCTTGCCGTCGGCCGGGGACTTGAAGGTCTTGTTGTGGGAGCCGTACTCCTCGGCCTTCTGGGCCATCAGGCCGACGTTCGGGACGGTACCCATGGTGGTCGGGTCGAAGGCGCCGTTGGCCTTGCAGTCCTCGATGACGGCCTGGTAGACGCCGGCGTAGGAGGAATCGGGGATGACGGCCAGGGTGTCCTGCTCCTCATCGTTCTTGTTCCACATGTGGCCGGAGGTGCGGATCATGGCCGGCATGGAGGCGTCGATGATGACGTCGGAGGGCACGTGCAGGTTGGAAATGCCCTTGTGGGAGTTGACCATGGCCAGGTCCGGGCCGGCCTCGTAGGCGGCGTCGAAAGCGGCCTTGATCTCTGCGCCGTTGTCCAGCTTCTCCAGGCCGTCGTAGATGGCGCCCAGGCCGTTCTCGCCGTTCAGGCCGGCGGCCAGCAGCTCCTCGCCGTACTTGTCGTAGACGTCGGCGAAGAAGGCGCGCACCACGTGGCCGAAGATGATCGGGTCGGAGACCTTCATCATGGTGGCCTTCAGGTGCGCGGAGAAGAGCACGCCCTCTTCCTTGGCGCGCGCGACCTGGGCGCGCAGGAACTCGTCCAGGGCCTTGGCGGACATGAAGGTGCCGTCGATGACCTCCTTGTCCTGGACCTTCAGGCCGTCGAGCAGGACGGTCTCAGTGCCATCCGCGGCGGTGTGCTTGATGGTCAGGGAGTCCTCGCCGTCGATGATGACGGACTTCTCGTTGTGGCGGAAGTCGCCGTCGGACATGGTGGCGACGTTGGTCTTGGAATCAGCGGACCACTCGCCCATGCGGTGCGGGTGCTTCTTGACGAAGTTCTTCACGGCCTCCGGGGCGCGGCGGTCGGAGTTGCCCTCACGCAGTACCGGGTTCACGGCGGAGCCCTTGACGGAGTCGTAGCGGACGGCGATGTCCTTTTCTTCGTCGGTGGACGGGTTGTCCGGGTAGTCCGGCAGGTTGTAGCCGGCGGCCTGCAGCTCCGCGATGGCCTTCTTCAGCTGGACCAGGGAGGCGGAGATGTTCGGCAGCTTGATGATGTTGGCTTCCGGGCGCTTGGCCAGGGCACCGAGCTGGGCCAGGGCGTCGTCCTGCTTCTGCTCGTCGGTCAGGCGCTCCGGGAACTGGGCGACAATGCGGCCAGCCAGGGAGATATCCGCGGTCTCGACGTCGATCCCAGCGGTGGAGGCGAATGCCTCGACGACCGGCTTGAACGAGTAGGTCGCCAGCAGCGGCGCTTCGTCGGTGCGAGTCCACATGATTTTAGCCAAGGTAAGTATCTCCTCTTGCGTAGTGTCGATTAACTAAAGTACAGCTTGGACCAGTTTACCCCGCCCCAGCGCCGAATTCTATGGATTTTTAGGAACCCGCCCGGCCCAGGCGCCAGTACCCCATAAAAGACACCTGCCGGCGGTCGATGCCGCATTCCTTCACCAAGTAGCGCCGCATGCCGGTCACCACGCCCGATTCCCCGGCGATCCAGTAATAATCGCGCAATGCCGGACCCGCGGGCGGGAG
Organism: Corynebacterium sp. LK2537; assembly: GCF_040946485.1. Taxonomy (NCBI): domain Bacteria; kingdom Bacillati; phylum Actinomycetota; class Actinomycetes; order Mycobacteriales; family Corynebacteriaceae; genus Corynebacterium; species Corynebacterium sp. LK2537. Next base: position 38,427 of record NZ_JAYWLQ010000005.1, on the reverse strand, counting down.
GGTCTCGCCCGATGACGAAAATTGGGGGGGTCTCCCACACCAGGGCGGCGCCCCCGTCGGACTCAGCGGCGTCACGAGCTTTTCCCGCGGGAGCCGGCTTGGCTGCCGATGTAGTCTTTTCTGCCTCGCCTGCCGCAGCATCTGCCGACCCCGCGGTGACCGCCTCCCGCAGCGCGTCGGTGAGCAGGCTCCCGCGCGCGGCGTTGTCCCGGACCTGCCACGTCAGCTCCACCCGGTCGGGCAGCGCGATGTCGCGGGCCTGGGCCTCGGCATCGGCGGCATCGGGCACTTCGATGAAGGCGTGGCCGGCCAGCCCTTCGGGCCACTCGTCGAGGATGCGGGCGATGGCGGGCAGGGCGGTCTCGTCGCCGAAGAGCAGGGCGCGCTCGCTGCTGCCGGGTTGGAATTCGATGCCGGCGCCGGTGGAATCATCCGCCGTCGGCCCGATCAGCCACAGCGTATCGCCGGGCTGGCAGGACTCGGCCCACGCGGAGGCCGGGCCGGGGTTGGCGCCGGCGTGCAGGGCGAAGTCAATATCGACCTCGTCGCCGCGGCGGGCGCGAATGGAATAGGTGCGCATGTCCCCGCGCACGCGGGGATCGAGGCCGCGCCAGGTGGCGAACCAATCCGCCGCGCCCGCGAAACCGGTCAGCGGCTCGGGGCCGGGGATGATGAGCTTGATGCGCAGGTCTCGGATCGGCCCGGCCGGGCCCATGTCCGCCAGCCCGGACAAGGTCACGCGCTGGAAGTTGGGGCTAATGCGCTGGCTGGCCCGGACCCGGGCGAGGAAGGGCAGAAATGGCATGGGGTAGACCTCTAAGAATCTCGATGGAGTCGATGGGGTAGTGGAGTAGGCGGAGTGGGACTAGTGCTGTCTAGCGCGGTTGCTCTTTGACGTGGTGCCGGCCCATGGGCATGACGGCCGGCGTACCGGAGACCGGGTCGGTGATGACCTGGCAGTCGATGCCGAAGACGTGCCGGACGGCGTCGGGGGTAATGACCTCCGCGGGCGCGCCGTGGGCGTAGATGTCGCCGCCGGAGACCGCCACCAGCTCGTCCGAATATCGGGCGGCGAGGTTGAGGTCGTGGAGGACCATGACGATGGTGGTGCCGTTGTCCCGGTTGAGGTCGGTGAGCAGGTCGAGGACCTCGAGCTGGTGCTTGACGTCGAGGTAGGTGGTCGGCTCGTCCAGCAGGAGGATGCCGGTGCGCTGCGCCAGGGCCATGGCGATCCAGACGCGCTGGCGCTGCCCGCCGGAAAGCTCGTCGACGGCGCGCTCGGCCAGCGCGGCGGTGCCGGTGGCCTCCAGGGACTCGGCGACTACCCGGTAGTCCTCCTGCGACCAGCGGCCGAGCAGCCCCTGGTGCGGGGTGCGCCCGCGGCCCACGAGATCGGCCACGATGATCCCGTCCGGGGCGACCGGCGACTGCGGCAGCAGGCCCAGCTGCCGGGCCAGCTGCTTGGTGGGCAGGGAGCTGATGTCGTGCCCGTCTAAGCACACCTGCCCGGAGGTCGGCGCCAGCAGCCGGGACAGGCAGCGCAACAGGGTGGACTTGCCGCAGCCGTTGGGGCCGACGATGGAGGTAATCGCGCCGGGGGTGAGTGTGACCTCGAGGCCGTCCAGGATGGTGCCGTGCCCGTAATCGAGGCGGAGGTCGCGGGCGTGTAATTGACCGGTCATGACTTTCCTAACGCAGGGATCGGTTTAGCGGTGGGATCGGATGAGAACGAGGATTAAGAAGGGCGCGCCCAGCACGCCGGTGATAACGCCGACTGGGTAGCGGGTGCCGAAGAAAAGCTGGCCCGCTAGGTCCGCGGCCAGCACCAGTACCGCGCCGACTAAGGCGGCGGGCCCCAGCACGGGGAAGCCGCGCGGGATCAGCCAGCGGGCGATAGGCCCGGACATGAAGGCCAGGAACGCGATGGGGCCGGTGGCCGCGGTGGCCACGGAAATCAGCGTGACCGCGCCCAGGATGAGCAGCACGCGCGAGAGGTTGACGCGCAGGCCGAAGCCAATGGCTAGCTCGTCGTTCAAGGCCAGCAGGTTGAGCACGTGGGAGAGCACCAGCATGCCGGGGGCGACGACGGCGACCACGACCAGCAGGGGCAGGCCGCGCTCCCAGCTCATGTTGTTGAGGGAGCCGGTGATCCAGCGGGTGGCGGTGTTCAGATCCCACGCGGCGGCCTGGGACAGCGCGTAGTTGACCCAGGCCTGGAGGAGGGCGGCGAAGCCGATGCCGACGAGGATCAGGCGCGTGCCCGAAAAGCCCGACTTCAGGCTGGTGAGGTAGATGATGAGCGCGACCGCCAGCGAGGCCACCAGCGCGAGGGCGGAGGTGGCCGTCTGCGACAGGTGCAGGAAGGTGATCGCGGTGACCCCGGCGGCCGAGGCCCCGGCGGAGATGCCGATGATGTCCGGGGAGGCCAGCTGGTTGCGTAGCAGGGTCTGGAAGGTGGCGCCGCCGATGCCGAAGGCGATCCCGGCCGCGACCGCCGCGGTAGCCCGCGGCAGGCGCAGGTCACCGACGGTGAAGGAAGCGCCCGGGACCGTCTGCCCGCGCAGAACGCCCAAAACCTCGCTGGCAGAGTAGGTGGTCTCACCCACCATGAGGGTTATCCACCACAGGGCGAGCACGGCGATGCCCAGTAGCGTCAGGGTCACGGCGTAGCGGGCCCGCCGGCGGTTGCGCTGGGCGCGCAGCCGCTCGGCGCTGAGCGCGGGGGAAGGAAGCGTTGTCATGCGAGTTCACGCACCTTGACTTGGCGGACAATCCAGATGAACAGCGGGGCGCCGAGGAGCGGGGTGATGATGCCGACGGCGAGTTCCTCCGGGCGGATGATAAGCCGGCCCACGGTATCGGCCACCGTCAGCAGCACGCCTCCGGCCAGGGCCGTCGCGGGCACCAGCCAGCGGTTGTCGGGGCCCATCAGCAGCCGCATGACGTGCGGGACGATGAGGCCGACGAAGCTGACCGGCCCGGCTAGGGCCGTGGCGGTGCCGCACAGAATGACGGCGCCGACGGTGGCCAGCAGGCGGGTGCGCAGCACCTTGACGCTGAGCCCCGTGGCCACGTCGTCGCCAAGCGCCAAGGCGTTCAGCCCGCCCGTGTGTACCACGACGATCAGCAGGCCCAGCACCAGCAGCGGGCCCGCTATCCCGAGCAGGTCCCACTGGGCGCCGCCCACGGAACCGATCTGCCAGAAGCGGAAGCGGTCCATGACGTCGGTGCGCGGCAGCAGGATGGCGCTGACCAGCCCGGAGCAGGCCGCCGCGGTGGCCGCCCCGGCCAGGGCGAGCTTGAGCGGGGTGGCTCCACCACGCCCCAAAGAGCCGACCACGTAGACGAAGACGGCGGCGGCGAAAGCGCCCACGATGGCCACCACCATGGTGCCGAGCGCGCTCGCCAGCCCGCCGAAGGCGATGCCGATGACGACGGCCAAGGACGCGCCGGACAAAACCCCGAAGATCCCCGGATCGGCCAACGGGTTGCGGGTGACGGCCTGCAGGGTGGTGCCGCTGACGGCGAGGGCCGCCCCCACCACCAGCGCCATGACCGTGCGCGGCAGGCGGGTATAGGCCACCGCCTGCTCCGGGGTGGCGGACAGGCCGCGGAGGGCGTCGAGGGCGTCGGCGACGCCGATGGAACGGGCCCCGAACATGACGGAGCTGACCGCCGCCGCGACGGCGGCGAGGATCAGCAGGGCGACAACAGCGGAATTTCTAATCTTCAACGGCGTCGTTCAGAATTCGGAAGTAATCGTCGATGGTCTGGGGCAGGGCCAGCGGGGACTCGTTAGCAGCCGCTCCTAGCGGGCCGTCGGGCAGCAGGGCGATGCGGCCGTCGCGGACGGCGGGGATCTTCGACAGCAGTGGATCCTTCTGCATGTCCTCGATGGCCTTGGCGTCTTCGTCCGCGTTGCCGGAGGAGTAGGCGATGAGGAAGTCGACGTCCTCGAACTGCTCGGGGTTTTCGGCCGAGACTTCTTCCCAGAAGCTCTCGGTGTTCTCCGAGTGATCCTTGACGATCTGCGGGGCCTCGAAACCGTGGTCCACGAGGAAGCCCATGCGGGTATCCCCGGTGGTGTAGAAGCCGATCTTCGACTTGTCGGACGCGCCCCCGAAGGCGGTGAACAGCGGCTTGGTCCCCCCGAGCTTCGGGTACTTCTCGAGCGCGGCGTCGACCTGCGACTCCAGATCCTCCAGGAGCTCGCGGCCCTGGTCAGGCTTGCCGAGTGCCTGGGAGTTCAGGGTGACCATGTCCTCCAGCGAAGTCGCCCAGGGGATGTCGGGGTAGGCGACCACCGGGGCGATCTTGGACAAGGTCTCGTAGTCCTCCCGGGTCAGGCCGGAGTAGGCGGCCAGGATGACGTCCGGCTGGGTGTCGGCGACCTGCTCGAAGGGGATGCCGTCGGTCTCGTCGAAGAGCGCGGGCTGCTCGCCGCCGAGCTCGTCGATCTTGTCCTTGACCCAGGGCATCATGCCGTCGTTGTCGTCGTCGCCCCAGGTCACCTTGGCCATGCCGACGAGCACGATGCCGAGGGCGAGCGGGACCTCCTGGTTGGACCAGCCGACGGTGGCCACGCGCTGCGGCGCGTGCTCGATGGTGGTCTCGCCGAAGGCGTGGGTCACGGTGGTGGGGAACTGCGCCGCGTCGGCGTCGTTGGCCGCGCTCTCCCCGGAGGCTGAATTGGTCGACGAGTCGCTGCCGGCCTCATCGCTGGAACAGGCCGCCAGCCCGAAGGATAGGCAGGCGGCGGTGGCGATGGCTGCGGCGGTGCGGGCGGCACGGCCGGGGCCGGTGAGGCCGCGGCGACGGGCGGCAGAGGGGAGATGAGATTTGCTCATGTCAGGGAACCTCCTAGGTGGGGCTTGCTTAGGGTTACCTACTTTAGCGGTATGGGCCGGGTGCGCCCTAGTCACGCCTAGGTGATGTGCGTCACCGGTTGCGCGTGCGCGTTGGAAAGTTCACGGGAATATGGCGCTGACGTGCGAATATATTTGTCGCGGCGTACTCTGAGCCCGATGCGCAACCAATCAGAACCCCAGAAGCGACAGCCCGGGCGGGCCCTGCGCCGCCAGCCGAAGCCGCGGCAGACCGAGATCTCCGAGCTCCGCCGCCGCGTGGTTATGGTCGCACTGGCGCTGGGTGGATTCGGGATCGGCACCACGGAGTTCGTCTCCATGGGCCTGCTACCGCTCATCGCGGACGACTTCGGCATCACCGAGGACCAGGCCGGCCACGCCATCTCCGCGTACGCGCTGGGTGTGGTGGTCGGCGCGCCGCTGATTACCGCGGTCACCGGCCGCACGCCGCGCCGCCGGCTGCTGATCCTGCTGATGATCGCCTTCACTCTGGGCAACGCCCTGTCCGTGGTGGCTGCCAACTACCCGCAGCTGCTGGGCGCCCGCTTCATCGCGGGCCTGCCACACGGCGCGTATTTCTCCGTCGCCGGCCTAGCCGCGGCCTCGATGGCCCCGGCCGGCAAACGCGGCAAGGCCGTGGCCCTGGTGGGCATGGGGCTGTCCGTGGCGACCGTGGCCGGCGTGCCCGCCGCCCAGGCGCTCGGCGTGGCGGCCGGCTGGCACGCGGCCTACCTCCTGGTCGCGCTCATCGGCGTGGCCACCCTGGTGGCCCTGTGGTTCCTCATGCCGCACATGACCCGCATGTCGGCCACGTCCGTGCGCACTGAGCTGGGCGCCTTCGGCCGCAGCCAGGTCTGGCTGACGCTGGCGATGGGCACCGTCGGCTTCGGTGGCATGTTCGCGGTCTATACCTATATCTCTTGGACCATGACCGAGCGCGCCGGCCTAGACCCGTCGCTCATCTGGTTGGTGCTGATGGCCTACGGCATAGGCAACGTGGCCGGCAATTATTTCGGCGGCACCCTGGCCGACCGCAACCTGGAAAAGGGCATCCTGTTCTCGCTGGTGATGATCGCCGTCGTGCTCGTGGCTTTCTACTTCACCTCCCAGTCGCCGGTGCTAGGCGTGCTGAACTTCGGCATCATCGGCTTTTTTGGCTCCTCCCTGGTGCCCTCGCTGCAGATCCGGCTCATGGACGTCGCTGGCGATGCCCAAACGCTCGCCGCCGCGCTCAACCACTCCGCGCTTAACCTGGCCAACGCCTCCGGCGCCGCGCTGGGCGGGGCCGTGGTCGGTGCGGGCCTCGGCTACGCCAGCCCGGCCCTGGCCGGCGCGGGCCTAGCGGTTAGCGCCATCGTCATCTGGTTCATCACCCAGGCCGCCAAGGCCCGCGCCGCGAAAACCCGCTAGCTTACAGGCCTGCTACGGCCTTCCCAAGCGCAGTCCGGCTGCAGTACCGCGCCGCCTGCGCCTTTCTAGTCCCCGCTGTCCGGAAGGAGGGAATTTTTCATGTCCCGTCTCCACGTCCCGCAACCGGCGCTGCGCCGGCGCCCGCGGCCTGTCCAAACCGAGATCACCCCGGCCCGCCGGAAGGTGGTCATGCTCTCGCTGGCCCTGGGCGCGTTCGCCCTGGGTACTACCGAGTTCGCCGCGATGGGGCTGCTGCCGCTTATCGCCGGGGACCTAGGCGTGACGGAGGATCAGGCCTCCGCGGTGATTTCCGCCTACGCCCTGGGCGTGGTGGTCGGCGCGCCCGGCGTGGCCGCGCTGACGGCCCGGCAGCCTCGCCGGCGCCTGGTCATCGTCCTGCTGGCGGTGATCGTGGCCGGCAACGCCCTGTCCGTGGTGGCCGGCTCCTTCCCGGTGCTGCTGGGCGCGCGTTTTGTGGCGGGCATCCCGCACGGGGCGTATTTCTCCGTGGCCATGCTGTCCACGGCGTCGATGTCCCCGCCCAAGGAGCGCGGGCGGGCGCTGGCCTTCGTAGTCACCGGCCTGACCGTGGCCACCATCTTCGGCGTGCCCGCCGCCCAGGCCGTGGGCGATGCCGTCGGCTGGAAGGCCGCCTTCGGGATCGTCGCCGGCCTGGCCGCAGTGGCCCTGGCCCTGCTGTGGGTGGTTATGCCGCACATGACGCTCATGCCGGCGACCTCCCTGCGCACTGAGTTCTCCGCCCTGGCCAACCGCCAGGTCTGGCTGACCCTGGCCATCGGCGTGGTGGGCTTTGGCGGCATGTTCGCCGTCTACACCTACATCACCTGGGTGATGACCGAGCGCGCCGGGTTGGACGCGGGCTGGATGTGGCTCATCCTCATGCTCTTCGGCCTGGGCATGACCGCCGGCAACTGGCTGGGCGGCCGGCTGGCCGACTGGAACGTCGAGCGCGGCCTGGTGCTCTGCGTCGGGCTGTTGTACATCTCCCTGCTGGCCTTCTACTTCGCCTCCACCGCGGTGGTGCCGGCCATCGTGACGTTCATGTTCATCGGCGTTTTCGGCATGGCGCTGCAGCCGCCGCTGCAGGTGCGCCTGCTGGATTACGCGGGCAAGGTCCAGACCCTGGCCGCCGCGTTGAACCAGTCCGCGCTGAACACCGCCAACGCGGCCGGCGCCGCCCTGGGCGGGGCCGTGGTTGGCGCGGGGTGGGGCTACGGCTCCCCGGCGCTGGCAGGCGCGGTGCTCGCCGCCATTGCCGTGGGCATCTGGGCGCTCGCGCAGCGCGCGCGTTAAGCTTTGCAGCATGAGCTTTACCATCGCCACCGTCAACGTCAACGGCATCCGCGCGGCCTGCAAACAGCGCAACGAGAACAACCCGGGCATGAACGCCTGGCTGCAAGACACTGATGCTGACGTAGTGCTGATGCAAGAGGTGCGGGCATCGCAAGCCCAGACCGAAAAGGCCCTGGCCCCGGCCCTGGAGGCCGGCTGGCACCTGGCGATGGCCGAGTCCCTGGACCCGGGCACCAAGGGCCGGGCCGGGGTGGGCATTTTGTCCCGTACCCCGCTGAGCGACGTCGTCGTCGGGCTGGGCACCTTCGGCGACTCCGGGCGCTGGATCGAGGCCACCGTCGAGGACCCGGCGGCCGCCGCCGGCGGCAGCGCCCTGCGCGTGGCCTCGCTCTACCTGCCGAGCGGGGACACCGGCACCGAAAAGCAGGACCAGAAGTACCGCTTCCTGAGCCAGTTCTCCGAGGTCCTGGCCGAGCGCGCGGAAGCTTACCCGCAGATGGTCATCGGCGGCGACTGGAATATCTGCCACCGCTCCCAGGACCTGAAGAACAACAAGCCCAACGAGAAGGTCTCCGGCCACCTGCCGGAGGAGCGCGCCTTCATGGACCACGTCTTCGGCAGCTTCCCGGACGCTAACCCGCAGGATAAGGCCGGCCTGGGCGACTGGCGCGGGGTAGTGGACTACCCGGGCGGTAAGGTCTGGACCGCGGCCGCGGAGCCGGTGTGGTTCGACGTCGACCGGCGCCTGCACCCGGACCCGGAGCAGGACGGCCCCTACACCTGGTGGACCTACCGCGGGCAGGCCTTCAACAACAACGCGGGGTGGCGCATCGACTACCAGGCCGCCACCCGGGCCATGCTGGACCGGGCCCAGACAAGCCGCGTGGACAAGGCGCCCACGGTGGAACAGCGCTGGTCCGACCACTCCCCGCTGCTGGTGACCTACGCGTAGAAACGGCGGGAGAATAGATTGACCCCACTGTTTAGCGTCCTCTACATCATCGGAATCACCGCCGAGGCGATGACAGCCGCGCTGTCCGCCGGGCGGCAAAAACTCGACCTCTTCGGCGTGACCCTGCTGGCCGCGATTACGGCCCTGGGCGGGGGCACCGTGCGCGATATGGTGCTCGACGACTACCCGCTGACCTGGGTGGGCCAGCCCAAATACCTCGTCTTCGTGCTGGTGGCGGCCCTCATCACGGTGTGGATGTCGTTTTTGATGCACTACTTCCGGCACCTGTTTTTGATCCTGGACGCGCTCGGCCTGGCGGTCTTTTCGGTGCTGGGTACGCAGGCGGCGCTCAACCTAGGCCACGGGTTTGTCATCGCCTCCGTCGCCGCTATCATCTCCGGTGTTTTCGGCGGCATCCTGCGCGACTTGCTCTCCGACCGCGTGCCGCTGGTCTTTTCCGGTGAGTTCTACGCCTCCATCTCCCTGGCCGCCACCGCGGTCTACATGCTGCTGCTTAAGGCCGGCCTGAGCGTGGAGATCACCGCGATCGCCACCGTCATCTTCGGCTTCTGCGCCCGCCTGTGGGCCATCTACTCCAAGCGCGGCCTGCCGGTTTTCGAGTACAAGGGCGCCGAGCAGCCCATCGACCCGCGTCTGCGCCTGTCCGCCCGCCTGGTGCGCGACGGGGCGCGCTCGATGAAGCGCCGCGCCGGCAGCCTGGCCAGCGGCCGGAGCCTGCGCTTCGACGCCTCCGCCTACACCTCGGTCAACCGCCAGACCGGCAAGCACGCCCGCGGCAGCCGCGACCGCGATCCGCAGCAGCAGTGGGTCATCCAGCGCCCCCGCAAGGCCGCTCAGCCCACCCGGCACGCCAAGCCGGACCCGAAGCGCCAGGCCGCGCCGGGCAAGAACGCCGCGCCCAAAAAGCCCAAGCCCAAGTGGCCGCGCCTGCCGAAGGGTGGGCTGCCGCGGCGCAGCCGCCCGGATGAGGGGCAGTGGGAGCAGAACGATTAAGGCAATCTGTGTGCCCGGGTGCTAAACTATGGCACGCACAATATTTCCCGGAAAACTTGGAGTTAATAGAAACTATGGCGCGCGCAATCATTTACTTCGTGCTCGGTGCTGTCTTGCTGGCACTCGGTATCTGGTGGTGGACCGCAATGGGCCCGTCCTTTGCCTTCCTGCTCCCGACCATCACGATGGGTATCGGTGGCGCGTTCATGGTGGCCGGCTGGGCCGTCCTGATGGACGTCAAGAGCCCCACCAGCCGCAAGCTCTAAGCTTTCCCAGCAATCACCAACCGCCCGGCACCGCGTTGCTCGGCGGTTTTTTCATGCCTGCTGGCCGCGCCCTATAGGCTGCCACCCCGCCGGCGGCGCCGCACGCGGAAGGGGGCGTTGTGACTCGGGCCAGGGTAACAGGGATTACACTGGGAGCATGACTGATCAGAACGCGAACGCGGCCGAGGCCGCGACCACCCGAGTACTATCCGGCATCCAACCCACGGCGGATTCCTACCACCTGGGCAATTACTTGGGAGCGTTGAAGCAGTGGATCGAGCTGCAGAACAACCACGAGGCGTTCTACTTCATCCCGGACCTGCACGCCATTACCGTCGAGCAGAACCCGGAGGAGCTGCGCCAGCGCACCCTGGCCGGGGCCGCGCAGCTTATCGCGCTGGGTATTGACCCGGACAAGTCCACCCTCTTCGTGCAGTCGCACGTGCCCGCCCACGCGGAGCTGACCTGGGTCCTGCAGTGCCTGACCGGCTTCGGCGAGGCCTCCCGCATGACCCAGTTCAAGGACAAGTCCGCCAAGCAGGGCTCGGAACGGACCTCCGTGGGCCTGTTTACCTACCCGGTGCTTATGGCCGCGGACATCCTGCTCTACTCGCCGCACTACGTGCCGGTGGGCGAGGACCAGCGCCAGCACCTGGAGCTGACCCGCAACCTGGCGGAGCGTTTCAACGGCAAGTACGGCGAGACCTTCCGCATCCCGGAGGCCTTCATCCCGGAGGGCTCCGCCAAGATTTACGACCTGCAGGAGCCGACGGCGAAGATGTCCAAGTCGGGCGACAACCCGAAGGGGATTATCAACCTGCTGGATCCGCCGAAGACCTCGGCCAAGCGCATCAAGTCGGCCGTGACGGACGACCTGGGCGTGGTGGCCTTCGACCGCGAGACCCAGCCGGGCGTGTCCAACCTTTTGGTCATTCAGTCCGCGCTGACCGGCAAGGCCATCGACGAGCTGGTGGAGTCTTACGCCGGCAAGGGCTACGGCCATCTGAAGGTGGATACCGCCGACGCCCTGGAGGCCTTCACCACCCCGCTGAAGGCGCGCTTCGACGAGCTGATGGCGGATCCGGCCGAGATCGAGCGGATCCTGGCCCGCGGCGCCGAGCGCGCCGCCGAGGTGGCCCAGCCGCTGGTAGACGACGTCTACGCCAAGGTAGGTTTCCTGCCTGCGCGCCGATAAGCAATTCCGGTTAAGCTGTCAAGACAGCCGCAGAAAATAACTTAGCCCGCAATCAAGCCCGTCCCCCGAACCTAAGAGGAGAGCCCGTCGTGGCAGCCAAGACCACCTCGCGCCGCGAGAACACCGACCAGTACGGCATCGAGCGCACCCGCCAGGATGAACCCGGCGCCGTAGACAAGCTGCGAGACAAGTCCCGGATTGTCGAGCGCGCCATGCGCATGCAGGAGCGCTATTCCGCCGAGGGCGGCAACCAGTTTGCCGCCGGCATTACCTACTACTCGGTGCTGGCGATGTTCCCGATCCTCATGCTGGCCATGGCCGCCGTCGCCGCCGTGCTGGCCAACCGCCCGGACCTGTTCCAGCAGGTCCAGGACCAAATCACCAACGCCGTGGACGGCGACTTGGGGGATACCCTCAATGAGGTCCTGCAGACAGCCGTTGACCAGCGCGGCGCCATGTTCGGCATCGGTGGTATTACCGCCCTGTGGTCCGGCCTGGGCTGGATGAACAACCTCCGCGTGGGCATTTCCGCCATGTGGCGCATCGACGCCACGGAGGGCGGCAACTTCGTGGTCAAAAAGCTCAACGACCTGATCGGCCTCATCGGCCTGCTGCTGGCCTTCGCCGTGGCCTTCGGCGTGACCGCCGCCGGTACCTCGGGGCTTACCCAGAAGGTCTTCGAGTGGGTGGGCATCGAGTCCTTCCCCGGCATGAACTTCGTCCTCTTCGCCGCCGGCCTGGTGGTCGGCCTCATCGCCAACTTCCTGGTCATCTGGTGGCTGGTGGTCATCCTGCCGCGCACCAAGGTCCCGACCAAGTCGGGCCTGCAGGGCGCGCTGCTGGGTGCTATTGCCTTCGAGGTCATCAAGCAGCTGTCCACCGTCATTATGTCCTCGGCCACCGGCTCCCCGGCCGGCGCGGTCTTCGGCCCGGTCATCGTGCTGATGATTGTGATGTACCTGATCTGGCGCGTGGTGCTCTACGTGTCTGCCTGGACCGCGACCACCGACGAGTCGCTGGCCCAGACCCCGCTGCCGGCGCCGGAGCCGGCCGTCATCCGCGTGCGCAACGAGATCCACGAGGGCCCGAACACCGGTGTTACCCTGGGCGCCGGCGCGGCTATGGGCGCTGCCGCCGCGGGTATACTGGCACTCCTCAACCGCAAGAAATAATTTTCGACGAGGTAATTTAAGCGAGGTTTTCCCGGATGGCCATTGCGCACAATCTCTACCAGGCGCACCACCTTGATACCAGCGATAGCTGCCAATCCCTGGGGATCATCATGGCCGGCCGGGACGCGCGCCTACAGAGCCTGGGCGAATCCGAACAGTCGCCGCAGCGCCGCGAGGCCCAGCTGGTCTTCGCCGTGCTGTCCAACCCGCAGCGCCGCGAGCTCTACGATGCCGCCATCTCCGCCGGCCGCAGCGTCGACTGGTCCGACCTGGAGCACCTGGCCAACTTCGACCGCTGGCCGGATCCGAACCTTGCCCGGCCGGTCACCCAGGCCGACAAGCAGCAGCCGCCGCAACAGCCGCAGCCGCAGCGGAAACCGGAGCCCCCGCAGGCCTCGCCGTACGGGCAGCCGCAGACGCAGTACGCCCCGCCGGCGTCCCCGTACGCGCAGCCCTTCAACCCGCACCAGGTGGCGACTAACAACGCGAACGTTCCGGCGGTCCACAACGCGAACCTGCCGGCGGCCCAGCGCTACTCGGACGCGGTGGCGGCCAACCCGGAGGTCGAGCGCATCGCCGCCCGCCCGAGCGCCGGCGGGCGCTTCGGCATGGCCCTGCTCGACGGTTTTCTGGCCACCGTCGCCTCCGGCCTGGTCGGCGGCCTGCTGGCCGCGGGCGGTGGGGTGCTCTCCGACGCGATGAACGACACGCTGGGAGTTGTGGTCTTCACCCTGCTCTTCATCGCCTATTTCTTAGGCTTTGAGGCCTACATGGGCGGCACCCCGGTCAAGCGCATGATGGGCTACAAGGTCGCCAACGTGGAGACCGGCCGCAACCTGACCCTGGGAGAGTCCGCCAAGCGGCAGTGGTTCCGCGTCGTGCAGATCATCCCCGGCCTGGGCTCGCTGGTCTCCCTGGGTGGTTCCCTGTTCGTGCTGGCTTCTATCAGCCCGTCTAACGAGCTGCGTGGTTCCCACGACCGCTGGGCCGACGCCGAAGTAACGAAAAAGCCGCGGCAGCAATAACGATAACGGCCACCGCCGCCACCGCGGCGATGCCCAGCCAGCTGTCTGATTTCTCGATCCAGCTGGCGCGCTGGTGGGGGTCGGAATCCGCCGGCGGGGCGGGAGTGGGGGTAGCGTCCTGGGCGGCGCTATCTTTTTCCTTCTTGTCCGCATCCTTTTCATCCAGGCTGCCGATGCCGGACCCGGCCGGGACCTCGTAGGCGGCGTGGAGGAGCATCTGGGCCTGCTCCCAGGCGCGGAGGCCGTGCTCGATGGTGGTGTCCAGGAGGACGGCCTGCAGGCGGCGGCCGTCGCGGTCGAGGGCGCCGACGAAGGTGTGGTGGGCGTCGTCCGTATAACCCGTCTTGCCGCCGATTCCGTCCGGATCGTGCATGAACAGCCCGTTGTCGTTGCCCAGCTCGTAGCCGGGGTGGTCTTCGTAGCCGGGAAAATCCACGGACTCGGTGTTGACTATCCGCGCGAAGGTCGGGTTAGCGTAGGCCGCCCGGTAGATGCGGGAGATGTCCCGGGCAGAAGTCGACATGCCGGGCGCGTCCAGGCCGGAGTAGGAGGCGGCAAAAGTCGAGGTGGTGCCCAGCTCGTGGGCCAGGTCGTTGACCTTTTCCAAGGTCTTCTCGTCCCCGCCGAGCTCCTGGGCCAGCGCGTGGGCGGCGTCGTTGCCCGAGGCCATGAGCAGGCCCTGGAGGAGCTGTTCGATGGTGTAGCGCCCGCCGGCGCCGATCCCGACGGAGGAGCCGGTGATGCCGGCGGTCTCCTCGTTGGCGACGACCTCTTTGTTGAGATCCAGCTCGTCGATGGCGACTAGGGCCAGCAGGGCCTTGATAATGGAGGCCGGGCGGTAGCGCCCGTCCGGATCCTTCTGGGCGATGATTTCGCCGGTGTCGATGTCGCTGACCATCCAGGCGCTGGCGACGACCTCGGGGTTGAGATCGAAGCCCTCCGGCGCGGTGACCCCGCAGGCCGCGCCTTCCACCGGCGGCAGCGGGGCGGGGGATTCCTGGCCGGGCGCGAGGTTCTCGGAGGTGGTGCTCGGCTCGGCCGGCACGAGCGAGTGCGGGCAGTCGTTGGTATCCGGCGCGGTGGTGCGGATGGAGCTGCTCGGCTCGTCGCCGGTACCGTCGTCCTGCAGGCCCTCGGCGGCCTCGGCGTCGGTCAGGTGGGCGGCGGGGTCCTCAAAACCCTCGGGCACCTCGGCGGCCGGATCGCCCGGCCCGGCCTCCTGGGCCTGGGCCTGGGCGGCGACTCCGGCGGGGGAGTGGGCCGCCACGACGGGTGCGGGCGCGACGAGGGCTGCGGCTAGAGCTGCAGTGATAATTCTTTTCATGGCATGACATATCTTAAAGGCACACCTACTATGGCCGGTATGCATGACGCACCATTAATTAGTCCGGAAAATAAAGACGCGGACGCGGACGTTTTCGCCCAGCTGCCGAAGATCACGCTCTTCGAGGAGCTCGGCGCCACGGTCGCGCAGGCCGGCAGCCCGGCGGAGCTCACCGCGGCGGTCTCTGCGCACCTGCAGCACCTGGTGAACGACCACGTGGTCTACGCGGAGCTGCGCTTTAACCCGGCCCGCACCCAGCTGGCGGCGGAAGAGGCGCTGGCCGCGGCCGTGGCCGGGCTGGACGTCGAGGGCATTGACGCCCGGATCATCGTCACCGCCGAGCGCGGCGCGCAGGACGCCGCCGTGACCCAGCTGGCCGAGCTCACCGTGGCCCAGCACAGCGGCAAGGTCGTCGGCTTCGAGCTCGCCGCGGATAACGGCCAGGACGGCCAGGCCGTGGCGCCGCTTGCCGGCTTCGCCGCGGCGTTGCAACCCCTGCGCGAGGCCTACGTGCCTTTCGCGGTGCGGCTGACGGCCGCCGGGGATGCCGAGGACATCGGCCAGGCGCTGCAGGCGGGCGCGACGCGGCTGACGCTGACCGCCGGCATCATCGATGACTTCAGCGCGACGCTGGAGGGCATCGAACCGGGCCGGGTCTCGGCCTGGCTGCGCGACCGCCACATCCTGCTGGATGCGGCACCCCGCTTCGAGGTCGCCCGCGGCGAGATCGAGGAGCTAGTCGACCACCCGCTGCAGCTGCTGCAGCAGCTGGGCTTTAACTGCGCGGTCAGCTCCGGGGCGTTCGGAACCGGCACCATGACCGAGCAGCTCAGCGCCCTGGCGGAGACCTTCGGCTACGGGCTGGAGGAATTCTTCGATCTGTCGGTCAACGCGATAGAGCACTCTTTTGCCAACCAGGAGGACCGCCAGCACCTGCTGGAGACGGTCTTCCTGCCGGCCTACGAGGAGCTCTCCGACGCCGAATTCGCCGAGGACCACCACGATAGCGACGGTGCCGAAGACACCCACGGTGCTGCCGAAACCCCAGGAGAAGAGGTATAAACCATGTCGAAAGTACTCTTTGTTATCTCCGCGGCCGAGGAATGGACGCTGGCCGACGGCAGCACGCGTGAGACCGGCTTCTGGGCCGAGGAGCTCGTCGCCCCGCACCGCACTTTTGCGAACGCGGGCTGGGAGATCGCCTTTGCCACCCCGGGCGGGGAGGAGCCCGTCGTGGACGAGGCCAGCCTGGAGAGCTTGAACGAGATGCAGCGTGAGTCCCAGGAGGACTACCTCGCGGCCATCCACTACGAGCTGTCTCAGCCGCTGGGCCTGGCCGAGGTCGACGAGGCCGACTACGACGTCGTCTTCTACCCGGGCGGCCACGGCCCGATGGAGGACTTGGCTGAGGATGCCACCTCGGCGGCCCTGCTGGCCCGCCGCCACGCGGCCGGCCGTCCCCTGGCGCTGCTGTGCCACGCGCCGGCGGCGCTGCTGGCCGTGCCGGCCGATGAGAACGGTCAGTGGCCGTTCGCCGGCTACGAGATGACCGCCTTCAGCGACGTCGAGGAGGGCGAGGAGACCTTGGCGAAGGCGAAGTGGAGCCTGGAGCAGCGCCTGCGGGAGCTGGGCGCGGACTACCGCGCCGCGGATCCCCTCCAGCCCAACGTGGTCAAGGACCGCCACCTGTTTACCGGCCAGAACCCGGTCTCCTCGGAGCCGCTGGCCCAGCGCGTCCTGGCCGCGCTGCGCTAAAAGAAAAGCAAAAAGCCAGCACCGAAGAAGATTACTCGGTGCTGGCTTTCGCTGTGCCGGCAGGCTTTCTCCGCCGGCGGCGGGGCCTAATCTTGGCCTAGAACTTGGAGAAGCGCTTGACCAGCATTTCCTCGAGCTCCTTCCACGCCTCGGCGTGGTCGTTGAACGGCTTGGACGGCACGTAGCCGGCCTGTTCGGTCGAGCCCAGCATGTAGCCCAGGTAGTCCTGGAAGCGCGGGTGCGACAGGAAGAAGGAGTTCACCGAGTCGTCGCCGGCCCAGTCGGCGGCGTCGGCGCAGATCTCGTAGCAGCGGTTCATCTGCTGCGAGTCGACGTGCTCCGGGCCCTTCTCGATGTCCCGGGCGATCCCGTTGAAGGTGTACTGGTTGTCCGGGTGGACGGTGACCTCGAGCTCGCCGGCGTTGCCGGCGTTGACGATGTCCTCCCAGGTGGACACGCGGGCCAGGTCGTGGTCGTCGTTCTCGATGACCCAGCGGGCCAGGTGCTTGCCGGTGGGGAAGGTGAAGATCTCGCCCCACTTGCCCAAAAAGACCGGGGAGGAGCCCAGGTAGGTGCGCAGCGTGTACACGGACTTCTGGTCGATGGTGATTTTCACCGGGTCGATGCCGGCGGCCGCCCAGATGGACTTGTCATAAGGGTCGGCGGCCTCTTCCTCGGCCTTGCGGGCCGCGGCGGCGTCCTCGCGGGCCTGGCGGGTGGCCGCGGCGGCCGCGGTGATGCGCTTGTCGGCGTCCTCGACCTGCGCGGAGTCGAACTCGGAGCTGTCCACCACCTGGGTGTGGGCCTCCAGGTCGTCTAGGACCTCGGCCCAGTTGCCGGCGACCACGCTGCCGACGCCGGTCCACTCGCTCATGCCCTGCGGGCCGGCGTAGTGGTCGGCGCCGCGGGCGACGTTGCGCAGCAGGGAGTGGCTGGCGAAGAAGATCACGGAGTGCTCCGCGCCGGAGACTTCCGCCAGGGACTGGGTCAGCTCGAAGTTGCGGGCCACGGTGCCGACGTTGTCGTGGCTGGGCGCGCCCGCCAGGCGGTTGGGCACGTCCACCAGGTCGTAGACGTCGCGGGTGGCCGGGGTGATGCGGTCCTCGCCGCGGGCGGCGAAGGCCTGCCACTCCGGGTGATCGAGCAGATCGTGTTTGTGGTCGGATTCCACGTAGCACAGCAGCTCGGCGGCGGAGCCGAACAGCAGGACGGATTCGTCATTGCCTAAGAAGGCCTGCCACTCGGCACCGTCTTGGCGCCATTTTGGGGCCCACAGGGTGAAGTAATCACCGGCGGGCAAACTCAGCTTTACGGGAACGATCGCGCGGGTGCTCATGGCGTTTAAGTCTACCCAAACCTCCCGCCCGGCTCGGCGACCCGCCCGGGCTTTAGCCAGTAGGCCGCCAGAATCCGAGGAATTGCATCCCGATATTGGAGGTGCGCACCGGGTTGACCTGGACCGGATCGCCAGCCTCGACCATCTGGCCGTTGCCGGCGTACATAGCCACGTGCCCGTCCCATACCGCCAGGTCGCCCTCCTGCAGCTCGCTGGCGTCCACCTGCCGGCCGACAGCCTGCTGGTCCGCCGTGCGCGGCAGGTCGACCCCGGCCTGGGCGTAGGCCCACTGGGTCAGGCCGGAGCAGTCGAAGCCGTTCGGGGTCGTCCCGCCCCAGACATAGGGTGTGCCCTGCTGGGACAGCGCGGCCTTAACCGCCGCCTTGCCCGCGGCGCTGCCTTCGTCCTCCCCGCCGGTATCTTCCTGGTGGGCGACCGGTTCGATCTCGTGCTCCGGCGCGGTCTCCGGCAGGGCCTCCGGCCCGCGGCCTCCGCCGGCGCCGGGGGAGGCGGCCTTCTCCTCGAGCGCGGCGACCGCGTGCACGCCGCGTTCTTCGGAGGGCAGGGCGGAGCCCACGTGGGAGGCGGCGATATCGGCCAGCGGCTGCGCGGCGGCGGCGAGTTCCTCCACCAGCTGGGCCACGCGGGCGCCCGCCCGGGCGACGAACTGCTGGGCCAGGGCCGCCAGCTGGGCGGCCGCCGCGGCGCGGGCCGCCGGGTTGATAGTCAGCATGCCCAGCGCGATAGGCAGGGCCTGGCGGCCTAGCTCCACGGCGATTCCCACGATGTCGCCGCCGGCGGCAAAGACCAGGTCCCGGCCGCGGGCGAGCGCCTGGTGCAGGGACTCTTGGTCGCTGGCCAGGGCGTTGGCGGCGGCCAGCACCGGGGTGGCGTCGGTCTGGCTGATGCGCGCGAGCGGCTCCACCGCGGCAACATCGGGGTTTATAGGCAGCTCCAAGCCTGCGGGGAGGTCGGCCGGGCGCATCTCGGAGATGGTTTTGAGGGCCTGGGTGATGACCTGCATTAGGAACCTCCCGCGTGGGAGGCAAGGCGGCCGGCGGTGTGCTCGTCGGTGGCGGCCGCGGCCGCGGCCAGGGCGTAGCCGGCCCGGGAAATATGCGCCAGGTCCGCGCGCAGGCGCTCGGTGCGCTGGTTGATATTGGTCACAGCGGCGGCCAGGTGGGCGCCGAAGTCGTGCGTGGCCGCATCCCGGGGTACCGCGGGCGGGGCAGGCAGGCTGCCCTGGGCGTTGCGGGATACGTCGGTGGCTAGTTGGCGGGTCAGGTCTGGGTCAACGTCGAGAATGCTCATGCCTTCTTAGACTGCGCGGGCGCCGACACGGTTCCCGCCACTTTCTGCATGCCGCCGATGCCCTACGATGGGGGACATGGAAACCTACGTTGTTGATCACCCCCTCGCGGCGTCCCGCCTGACCCTGATGCGCGACGCCCGCAGCGATAACGCGGCCTTCCGCGCCGCGCTGAAGGACCTGGGCACCATGCTGGTCTACGAGGCCGCGCGGAACCTGCCGGTGGAGCACTTCGACTGCCAGACCCCGGTGGACGTGGCGGAAGGCACCCGCCTGCAGGACCCGCCGATCATCGTGCCGATCATCCGCGCCGGCCTGGGGATGATCGACCCCGCGCTGGCGATGATCCCCGACGCCCAGGTCGGCTTCATCGGCATGGCGCGCAACGAGGAGACCCACGAGCCGGTCCCATACCTGGAGGCCCTGCCGGAGGACCTGTCCGGCCGCACCGTCTTCGTAGTCGATCCCATGCTGGCCACCGGCGGCTCGCTGCTGCACTCGCTGCGGCTGCTGGCCGACCGCGGTGCCACCGACATCACCGCCATCTGCATGGTCTCGGCGCAGCCGGGCGTGGACGCGCTGGCCAACTCGGGCCTGCCGGTGCGCCTGGTCACCGCGTGCATCGACCCGAGCCTGAACGAGGACGCCTACATCGTCCCCGGCCTGGGCGATGCCGGCGACCGCCTCTACGGCCCGCGCAATATCGACTTCTAAGCTAGGCTTTAAGGCGCACATCATCGAGCGTCTTCCACGGGGGTGGGGAAGTTTTGACTACGGCTGCGCGTCCGGCCTTGAGCTTTTGGAAATCCTGCGGGGAATTATTTGCCAGCAACCTGCGCACCGCGCGGGTGCGCCGCGGCCTGTCCCAGCGGGCGCTGGCGGATATCTCCGGCGTCTCCCGCAACCAGATCGGCAACCTGGAGCGCGCCCGCGCCGCGGATCCGACGGTCTCCACGGTCTACAAGCTGGCCCTGGCCCTGGAGATCCCGCCGGCTGTGCTGCTGCCGTACACCCGGCAGTTCGCGGGCTCGCTGGTGGCCGAGGTCTCCGATGTCGCCGCCTTCTCGCCGGCGTACGTGCGCCAGCGCCGCCGCGAGGCGACTAGCCAGCCTTTCCCGGCCGCGCGGGCAAGCTAAGGGGGCGGGCTATTGGCGCGCGGGGGAGGGGCGGTTATACTGGGCGACTAACTGAACAGCATGGTCTAGTTGTAGACTGTGGCGAGTACTAAACGAGCAGTTGCCTAACGCGGTGAGGAGGCCATTAATGGCAGACCAGACGGGAGACCCGGCGGTCCCACAGTCAATCAGCGCGTTCGTCGGCGCCTGGTTCGAGGAGCACCGGGCGGAGATCCACGGCTGGCGCCGCCACATCCACCGCCACCCGGAGACGGCAAACCGGGAGGTAGAGACCACCCGGTATATCGCCGCCCGCCTGGCCGAGTACGGCGTTAGCGCCCACCGCTTTCCGGAGACCGGCCTGATGGCCGACATCGGCCCGGAGACCGAGGGCGGGCGCGTGGCCTTCCGCGCGGACATCGACGCCCTGCCGGTCACGGAGGTCACCGGCCTGGAATTTACCTCGGAGGTCCGCGGGGTGGCGCACGCCTGCGGCCACGACGTGCACACCACCGTGGTGCTGGGCCTGGCCTGCGCGATCGCCGACTACGACCGGGCCTTCGGCCTGCCGGTCGGCGTGCGGGTCATCTTCCAGCCCGCCGAGGAGGTCTGGGTGGGTGGGGCCACCGACGTCATCGAATGGGGCGCGCTCAAGGGCGTGCACTCCATCTTCGCGGTGCACGTGGAACCCAAGCTGCGCGTCGGGCGCATCGGCGTGCGCACCGGCGCTATCACCTCGGCCACCGACATCGTCGAGCTGACCATCAACGGGCCGGGCGGGCACACCTCCCGCCCGCACCTGTCCGCGGACGTGGTCTACGCGCTGGGCAAGGTGATAACGGAGCTGCCGGCGCTGCTGTCGCGCCGGGTGGATCCGCGCACCGGCACGGTCGCCGTCTTCGGCCAAGTCAACTCCGGCTACGCGCCAAACGCCATCCCGGAGACCGGCACGGCCTCGGGCACGGTGCGCACCGCCGACATCGGGGTCTGGCGCAAGATCCAGGGGCTGGTCACCGAGCTCATCGAGCAGATCCTAGCCCCCGTCGGCGTCGAGCACGTCCTGTCCTATCACCGCGGCGTTCCGCCGGTGCTTAACGACGACGTGGCCACCGCCCTGCTGGCCAGCGCGGCCAGCCACATCGACCCGCAGGCCGTGGTGGAGGCCCCGCAGTCCTCCGGCGGGGAGGATTTCTCCTGGTACCTCGAGCACGTCCCCGGCTCCATGGCGCGCCTGGGCTGCTGGTCCGGCGACGGCGAGCAGTTCGATCTGCACATGGGGGATCTCGTGGTGGACGAGCGCGCCATCGGCGTGGGCATCAAGCTCTTTGGCTCCGTGGTGGAGCAATTCGCGAACTCGGAGGGCGTAGACCTAGGCTAGGGCGGTAGAGTAGGCCGGGAAGTATCATCTCGACACTTGTCGTGTCTCTATTTCCCCGTGACTTAATCGCCTGAATTTTTTTAAAGGAGCTTTTCTACGTGTCTCACCAGTCGCAGCGAATTGTCATCATCGGCGGCGGCCCCGCAGGTTATGAAGCAGCTTTGGCCGGTGCCAAGTATGGCGCCGACATCACCCTGATTGAGGATCAAGGCATGGGTGGCTCGGGCATCCTGCTGGACTGCGTGCCGTCGAAGTCCTTCATCGCGGGCGCCAACATTAAGACCGACCTGCGGCGTGCGGAGGCCATGGGGCTCAACGAGCACTTGGGGCACATGCCGCTGGCGCTCCAGGCCCTCAACGAGCGCGTGCAGGCCCTGGCCGCCAACCAGTCGGGCGATATCCAAAACGACATGGAACGCGCTGGCGTGCGCGTCATCAACGGCCGCGGCTACTTCGGCGAGGACCAGACTGCCAGCGCCAGCGCGTGCCACAAGGTCACCGCGGTGCACAACGACGGCGGCGAGGAAGAGGTCCTGGAAGCGGACCTGGTGCTGATTGCCACCGGCGCGACCCCGCGCATCCTGCCGGGCGCCCAGCCGGACGGCGAGCGCATCCTGACCTGGCAGCAGGTCTACAACCTGCAGGACCTGCCCGAGCACCTCGTCGTGGTCGGCTCTGGCGTCACCGGCGCGGAGTTCGTCTCCGCCTTCGCGGAGCTGGGCGTGAAGGTCACCATGGTCGCCTCCCGCGACCGCATCCTCCCGCACGACGACGCCGACGCGGCCGACGTGCTGGAGACCGTCCTGTCTGAGCGCGGCGTCGAGCTGGAAAAGCACGCCCGCGTGGACACCATCACCCGTACCGAGGACGGCGGCGTGTGCGTCAAGACCTCCGACGGCCGCGAGATCTTCGGCTCCCACGCCCTGATGTCGATTGGTTCCATCCCGAAGACGGAGGGCCTGGGCCTGGAAAACGTCGGCGTGTCCACCACCAAGTCCGGCCACATCGAGGTCGACCGTGTCTCGCGCACCAGCGTGGCCGGCATCTACGCCGCCGGTGACTGCTCCGACCTGTTCCCGCTGGCCTCCGTGGCCGCCATGCAGGGCCGCATTGCCATGTACCACGCCCTGGGCGAGGGCGTGTCCCCGCTGCGCCTGAAGACCGTCGCCACCGCCGTGTTCACCCGCCCGGAGATCGCGGCCGTCGGCTTCACCCAGGCCGAGATCGAAAACGGCGACGTCGCCGCCCGCACCATCACCATGCCGCTGAGCACTAACCCGCGCGCCAAGATGCGCTCGCTGCGCCACGGCTTCGTTAAGCTGTTCTGCCGCCAGACCTCGGGCCGCGTCATCGGCGGTGTGGTCGTCGCCCCGACGGCCTCCGAGCTCATCCTGCCGATCGCGGTCGCCGTGACCAACCAGCTCACCGTGAACCAGCTGGCGGATTCCTTCGCGGTCTACCCGTCCCTGTCCGGCACCATCACCGAGGCCGCCCGCCGCCTGGTCGCCCACGACGATCTGGAGTAGGCACCACTCAAACGCCACCCGCGGCGGCCCCGACGGCATAAATTAAAGGCAGCTGGTCAGACCAGCTGCCTTTTTTGCTGCGCTTCCTCCGGGCTCCCGCCGCCCTCGCGGCCTAGGCCCGGGGCAGGAAGAGGTAGGCCAGTAGTGCGATAAAGCCCACGGCCACGGCCGCCAGGCCCGCTAGGTTGATGGACGCGGTGCCGGTCAGCGCGATGAAGGACCCCACTCCCGCGATGATGAGCGCGGAGCCGAGGCCGCCCACGATTTTCGGCATCCGCGGCGCCTGCGGGCGGGCCAGGATGGCCACCAGCGATACCCCGGCGAGGACGAGTGTCACCCATTCCGTCACGCGAAAGGCGGCCCCGGCCTCCGCAACGAGCAGGGCGACGGCCCGGCTACGGCCAGCAGGGTGATGGCGGCGGTCTTCGGCAGGCGGGGCGTAATCGTCACGGCGAGCGTCCATTCTTCGTTTTGGGTTCGTTTATTTCTGCGATAGTAACACCAAGGTTGTCAAACTCCCGCCCAGGCGTCAACCGCTGCAGCGGTGTTGTCCGGGGCGAGGGCCGCGGCGCGGCTAGAAGCGCAGGCCGTTGGGGCTGGCGTTGAGGTCGTGGTGCGCCTCGACGCCGGATTGCGGGAAGGCGCGCTGGGGGCAGGCGCTGCGCGGGCAGGTGGTGCACCCGGGTCCGATGGGGGTCGCGGCGGCCGGGTTGAGGTTGAGGGCGTCGGAGTAGATGAGCCGGTGGGCCTGGGAGATGTCGCAGCCCAGGCCGACGGAGAACTCCTTGCGCGGGGTGCCGAAGGGCTGGACCTGGCCCTGGATGTGGCGGGCGATCCACAGGTAGCTGTGCCCGTCGGGCATGGTGGCGACCTGCCGGGTGATGCGGTTGGGGGTCTCGAAGGCCCGGTGGACCACCCACAGCGGGCAGGAGCCGCCGGAGCGGGAGAAGTGGAAGCTGGTGGCGGACTGGCGCTTGGAGATATTGCCCGCGCGGTCGGTGCGGATGAAAAAGAACGGCACGCCCTGGGCGCCGGGCCGCTGCAGGGTGGCTAGCCGCTGAGCGGTGGCCTCGAAGCTGGTGCCGAAGGCGGTGCCGAGGCGCTCGACGTCGTAGCGGAAATCCTCGGCCTGCTCGAGGAAGGCGGTGTACGGCATGGTGACGGCGGCGGCGAAGTACTGCGCCAGGCCGTAGGTGGCCAGGTCGCGGGAGCCGGCATCGGCCAGCTCGGAGACCAGGTTGTCCAGGACGTCGCGGTAGGCCAGAAGGCAGTACTGGAGGGCCATCTGGAAGCACAGCTGGGCATCGGTCAGCCCGTCCTGCAGATCCAGCTGCCGGGTCTCAGGGTCGTAGTGGCGGCGCAGGTGCGGGCCGGCCGCGCGGAAGCGGACCTGCACGCCGAGCTCGCGGTCGAGCAGCGTGGACAGCTGGGTCAGGCGGAAGAGGCTGTCACCCAGCCGGCCGGAGAGCTCCTCGGCGAGCACGTCGAGCTCGTGGATGTAGTTGTTGGTGTCGTAGAAGAAATCCCGCACGACCTCGTAGGAGCCGGCAGGGCGGGAGTCGGGCGCGCGCCGGGCGATGTCGACGAGCTCCGGCATGAGCTCGGGGTAGCGGGCGGCGATTTCGGAGAGCGTGGACTCGGGCGCTTGGGGGAAGATGGCGCGCAGGTCGGAGATGGTGCGCACGTCCTTGACCGGCGAGAAATAGGTCGGGTCCACGCCGAAGCGCTGGGTCAGCTGCATCAGTACCGTCACGGTCAGCGGGCGCTGGTCGTTTTCCAGCTGGTTGAGGTAGCTGGTGGACAGGTCCAGCTCCTTGGCCATGGCGACCTGGGTGAGGCCGCGGGACTTGCGGAGCGCGTGGATCCTTGCCCCTGCGTAGTGCTTGCTCATCGTTTTTAACCTTCCTCTGGAGCCCGTGTGCTGCGGTTTTTACAGCTTTTGCGGGAATTGCCGTCATATTCCACTCTATTCCGCAAACTTTACTTGTGGTCTGGGCCCGCGGCAAGCGCCTAGTGTGATGTGAAACGCAAACAAGTGTTACGGCCCTCACAATGGGGGCCTAGAAAGGCAGGCACGGCAGACCATGATCGAGCACCAAGTACGCACCCACAAGTCCGCGGAGGACTTCCCGCTGGAGGAGCACCTGGCCTACAAGGTGGCGCAGGTCGCCGCGGACCCGGTGGCCGTCGACGACGAGGTCGCGGACATGATCATCAACCGCATCATCGATAACGCGGCCGTGGCGGTTGCCTCCGTCACCCGCCGCCCGGTCACCTCTGCGCGCAGCATGGCCGAGGGCCACCCGGTTACCGAAGGCGGCGCCAGCGTCTTCGGCATCGACGGCACCTACTCCGCCGAGTGGGCCGCCCTGGCCAACGGCACCGCCGTGCGCGAGCTGGACTTCCACGACACCTTCCTGGCCGCGGAATACTCCCACCCCGGCGACAACATCCCGCCGCTGCTGGCTGTCGCCCAGCATAAGGGCCTGGGCGGCAAGGAGCTCATCCGCGCGGTGGCCACCGGCTACGAGATCCAGGTCAACCTGGTCAAGGGCATCTGCCTCCACGAGCACAAGATCGACCACGTCGCCCACCTCGGCCCGTCCGTGGCCGCCGGCCTGGGCACCCTGCTGGAGCTGGACACCGAGACCATCTACCAGGCCGTGGGCCAGGCGCTGCACACCACCACCGCCACCCGCCAGTCCCGCAAGGGCCTGATTTCCTCCTGGAAGGCCTACGCCCCGGCGTTCGCCGGCAAGATGGCCATCGAGGCCGTCGACCGCACCATGCGCGGCGAGGGCGCGCCGGCCCCCATCTGGGAGGGCGAGGACGGCTTCATCGCCTGGATGCTGCACTCCCCGGAGCGCACCTACACTGTGCCGCTGCCGGCCCCCGGCGAGGCCAAGCGCGCCATCCTGGACACCTACACCAAGGAGCACTCCGCGGAATACCAGTCCCAGGCGCCCATCGACCTGGCCATCCGCATGAAGCAGACCCTGGCGGACAAGGGCCTGGACACCGCTGACATCGAGTCCATCGTCCTGCACACCTCGCACCACACCCACTACGTCATCGGCACCGGCGCGAACGACCCGCAGAAGATGGACCCGCAGGCCTCCCGCGAGACCCTGGATCACTCCATCATGTACATCTTCGCCGTGGCCCTGCAGGACGGCGGCTGGCACCACGTGGACTCCTACTTGCCGGAGCGCGCCGCCCGCCCGGACACCGTGGAGCTGTGGCACAAGATCTCCACCGTGGAAGACCCCGAGTGGACCCGCCGCTACCACTCCCACGACCCGAACGAGAAGGCCTTCGGCGCCAAGGCCGTCATCACCTTCAACGACGGCACCGTGGTCGAGGACGAGATGGCCGTGGCTAATGCCCACCCGCTGGGCGCGCGCCCGTTCGAGCGCGACAACTACATCGCCAAGTTCCGCACCCTCGCCGAAGGGCAGGTCGACCCGGCCGAGCAGGACCGATTCCTGGCCGCCGCCCAGAACCTGCGCGAACTCACCGATCTGAGCGAGCTCAACGTCCGGCTTAACGATGCCGCCCTCGCCCAAGCCCCCAACACCCCGGAAGGACTCTTCTAATGGCTGGCCTGTTTGGTTCCACCGTCACCGATACTGAGAAGCGCCAGGCGCTGCGCCAAGCCCTGGCGGACGAGAACATCACCACGCTGCCCGGCGCGTTCAACCCGCTGACCGCGCGGCTCATCCAGGACATCGGCGGCTTCGGCGGCGTCTATATCTCCGGCGCCGTGCTGGCCAACGACCTGGGCCTGCCGGACATCGGCCTGACCGCCCTGACCGAGGTGGCCCAGCGCGCCGGGCAGATAGCCCGCGTGACCGACCTGCCGGTGCTGGTCGATGCCGACACCGGCTTCGGCGAGCCCATGTCCGCCGCCCGCACCATCGCCGCGCTGGAAGACGCCGGCCTGGCCGGCTGCCACCTGGAGGACCAGGTCAACCCGAAGCGCTGCGGCCACCTGGACGGCAAGGAGGTCGTGGAAACCGACGTGATGGTGCGCCGCATTACCGCCGCCGTCAACGAGCGCCGCGACGAGAACTTCGTCATCTGTGCCCGCACGGACGCCGCCGGCATCCACGGCATCGACGAGGCCATCGAGCGCGCCAAGGCTTACGCCGACGCCGGCGCCGACCTGATCTTCACGGAGGCGCTCTACAGCCCCGCGGACTTCGAGAAGTTCCGCGCCGCGGTGGACACCCCGCTGCTGGCGAACATGACGGAGTTTGGCAAGACCGAGCTGCTCAGCGCCCAGCAACTGCAGGATCTGGGCTACAACGCCGTCATCTGGCCGGTCTCCACCTTCCGCGTGGCCATGGGCGCGACCGAGGACTTCCTCCGCGACATGGCGGACACCGGCCTGCAGACCGAGTGGCTCGAGCGCATGCAGCACCGCTCCCGCCTCTACGAGCTGGTTCGCTACGACGAGTACAACGCCTTCGACAACTCGGTGTTCACCTACTCCAAGGACTCCTACCGTCCTACCTTCTAAACCCCACCACCCACCTTCGTTGAAAGAAAGAGGCATTCACCATGTCTGATACCGCAGCTGATACCAAGAACCAGGAACCGGAGATCCGCAAGGGCCTCTACGGCGTCGTCGTCGACGAGACCGCCATCTCCAAGGTCGTCCCGGAGACCAACTCCCTGACCTACCGCGGCTACCCGGTCCAGGAACTGGCCCGCTACTGCTGCTTCGAGGAGGTCGCCTACCTGCTGTGGAACGGCAAGCTGCCCGGCCAGGAATCCCTCATCCGCTTCTCCGCCCGGGAAAAGGCCCTGCGCCACCTGGACCGCCACCTCATCGACCTGATCAAGTCGATGCCGCTGTCCTGCCACCCGATGGACGTCCTGCGCACCGCCATCTCCTATATTGGCGCCCAGGACCCGGAGGCCTACACCCGCGACTCCGAGCACATCCGCCGCACCGCCTTAGAGCTGATGGCCAAGATCCCGACGATCATCGCCCTGGACATCCGCCGCCGCCGCGGCGAGGACTACATCCAGCCGTCCCGCAAGAAGGGCTTCGCCGAGAACTTCCTGTGGATGGTCTTCGGCGAGGAGGAAGGCTCCCCGGCCAACAACCGCGCTGATATCGAGGCCTTCGACAAGTCGCTCATCCTCTACGCGGAGCACTCCTTCAACGCCTCCACCTTCTCCGCCCGCGTAGTCACCTCCACCATGTCGGATACCTACTCCGCCATCGTGGCCGCCATCGGCGCCCTCAAGGGCCCGCTGCACGGCGGCGCCAACGAGGCCGTGATGAAGAACTTCCTGGAGGTCGGCGACCCGGCCAAGGCGGAGGAGTGGACCAAGAACAAGCTGGCCAACAAGGAACTGGTCATGGGCTTTGGCCACCGCGTCTACAAGAACGGCGACTCCCGCGTGCCCACCATGGAGGCCGCCTTCAAGGAGCTGGCCAAGGAGCACGGCCAGGAACAGTGGGTCGAGATGTACGACATCATGGCGAAGACCATGTACGAAAACACCTCCATCAAGATCCGCCCGAACCTGGACTTCCCGGCCGGCCCGGCCTACCACATCCTGGGCTTCGACATTGAGTTCTTCACGCCCATCTTCGTGATGTCCCGCATCACCGGCTGGACCGCCCACATCGTGGAGCAAAACGAGAACAACTCGCTCATCCGTCCGCTGTCTGCCTACGTCGGTGAAGAACAGCGCTCGGTCCCGCCGAAGTCCTACTAAGGCGGTTTGGCTCAAACCCTTTGTACGTAGCGTGGTGCGCTCACTTATCTCGAACAACATCGGGCCGGCCTGGGGTGGAATCAACCCCACGAACGGGAAAGCCCAGTTCATCTGGCTTATCGACCCCGTCTACGCCTACCGTGATGGTAAATCAGCGCAGATGAAGCTACTGGCAGCAACTACGCGCGTACTGGGGGAGCTTTTAGACCATGACCCGCACTTTTCCCACCGGTTTAGCCGAAACCCTTTTTACACGGGCAAAGCTCCGACCGCTTATCGTTGGTACAGGCAGCACAATAGGGTGATGCGTCTTGGAGACTTGGTAAAAAGGTGAGGGACTTGGCAGGACACGACCAGTTCGAAGCTGCCCCACACCAGCAGTTTTCCACTGGCCGTGAGTTTATCAACGCGGTCAAGGCCCGGCGTTAGGAAGCCCAAGCATTCAAAGCCCTGGCCCAAGACGTGGACGCTGAAATCGCTGGAGGACTCGACCAGTACGATCCGGAGCTTATTGACGGGGTGCGCGTGCTGTGGATTACCCCAGGCACCGCAGCTCGCGACGAAACCGCTTTCCGCCATGCGCTCAAGACCGGCCACCGCTTGCGCCAGCAAAGGCAGCGCCTGACTGATTCGGCGATTATCGACGCATACGAGCATGCCTACAACGTCGCACAAGCCCACGGCGGAGCAGGACGTAGCAGCGAGATGCCACCGATGCGTGACCGCCAGACCATGGCAAGGCGAGTGCGAGGCTACGTCACTCAGTCCAAGAGCGAGGCCTACAGCGGCTCTAGTGCGCCAGGTAAAGCTACCAGCAGCGAACGCAAAGCACTAGCCACCATGGGCCGCAGAGGCGGTAAGAAAGCCGCAGAGCGCTGGAAAACAGCCCCTGACGGTGATTACGCACAAGGCCGCTTAAGCGTTATGAAAAAGACACACAAGCGCAAGAAAGTACAAGGGCTTAGTAATAAGCAATCTGTTGGCCAGTTCGTGACGGCTTTTTGGGTTGAAATGGACCGCCTCCCTACACGACGAGAGATTATGACTGAAACGGGATTGTCAGAGGCAACCGTGAAACGGCATCTGAGAACGCTCCGATCTGAAGGGGCAATCCCGGAGTAGGGGGGTCACACCATAAGCAATATACGGTTCCCCTGCCGTTAGGCAGTTAAGTAAAACCTCTCTTAACAAGATTAGGTTGGATGAATTATGCTCCGGTGTCACTAAGAGTGCCAATAGTGTGTTGCCGCTAGCGCCAGAAGACGAGCAGATCGAGCAGCTCCGTCCAGCTGTGTATGGCGGTCATGGTGTCGGCAAGCAGTACGCCGATGGCAGCGCCTAGAGCGAGCGAGAGCAGTTCAGAGAATCGCCCAGGACTGGTGTTGGCATTGTTACTTATAGCTGAGAAATAGAGTTTTTGTCTCCACTTTTCGTCAGGTACTTGCCTGTTTCTTTTTGCTGAGGACGAGGGTTGTCTCGGATTGATGTTATGAAGCTCAACATACATCCAGCAAATAGGAAACCGCTAATCTGCAAGTGAGTAGCCCAATTCCCGCCGCCACCGGAAACAACAAGGAAAATAGTAAACGTTATAGCGGCTAGACAATGGATAGCAAGACGACTATGTGCATGTAGTCGTTGATTCTTTGGCCATACACTCCCAAGGAGCCAGCTCACTACTGTAAGAATAAGATAAAAAATTATTCCAACTAGTATTCCAGGAACTATATAGAGCATACTTCTTTTACTCGGGGTATTGATGTTTTAAAAATGGCTTGAGCTTGATAGCGAGGACATTGCAGAAGAGCTCTTTCGTGTTTCTTTATGAGTATCTGGGACATGGGGCTCAACGGGCGGATGAGCTACAGGGGGAGCATACTTAAGGCCGTTTTCTGCTTTAACTTTTTCTTGAGGGGAAAGTCCCACGTTAGAGTGGATGGTTTCATGTACCCAGTCAGCCCTCGGAGGAAGGTTTGTATGCCACATGGGCCTATCTTTCCCATCGATGCATTCTGGGTTAAATCCGCCGGCAGTGTGTACTGCGTAGAGAGTGTTGTTTTTGTAGATAGGTGCTCCTGAATCTCCGCCGCAGGAGCGTGAGTCCGTTGACGATTTCCCTTTGAGCAGATCGGTATACGTAACGTTTCCAAAGTTTAAGGAGTCTACTTTTTCGGAAATGACTGTTTCCGCCGAAGAAGCATAGTCATGGGGTTGACCATAACCAGTAAGTACGGCTTGATCCCCGATCTTCAACGGCTCTGTGGCCACGGTAAATGAATCGGCATTGATTCCGTCACCGACTTTAATAAGCGCAACATCTTCAGTAGAAGACTTGGTATAAATGGCAGCGATACCTGCTACTTCACCATCTGATTGGCGGAGAAAACCATCCATAAAAGGTGAATTAGACACACAGTGATGCGCGGTCAACCAGAAATTGTCCCCTACATAGCTGGCCGTGCAATCACGCCGAACACGTTGTTGCTGTGAGTCATCCAAGCTCGGAGTTACCGACCATAAAGCCGCAATACGATTATCATTCACCGGCACAGTACTGCTTGCCTGCAATGAAGCGAAGTCATTATCTGCAGCAACAGCCACCGAAGAGCAAGCCCCTAGCGCAGTAAATACGCAGGCTAGAGAAGAAAGACCGAGTTTAACTATTTTCATGGTTACCCCACGAGATTAGAAAGGAGAACTTTTTCACTTAACCAGCGTAGCCTGCCACCAAGCTATAAGCTGACCTAGTAGAACAACTCCTTGTTTCACTCTCATCTAAGGACCACCAATGAAAGCTCTCTCACGCAAACTCCTTGCTTTCGTCTCAGCAAGCTTATTAATCAGTACCACCCCCGGCACTGCAGTCGCACAATCATCTTTTTCTGATTCATTATCGTCATCAGCGTCACAGGATACTTTTCCTGCTGATTCTAGTGAAAATTCCGTAGAGGAAATCGACAGTAAAGAAACGTCAGATGAATACCCCACTCCAGTACTGCCAGAGTGGGCTAAGGGGGCTTCGTCTGAAACTGTAGAGACTGAACTTTCACCGGAAGAGGTCTCCGAGTGGACTCCGACGAAATCTCCTAAATCTACTGTACGCCCTGGCGAAATGCGTAGCGATAGGGAAGAAATACCGGGTGATTTCACCAAAGAAGAGGCGGATCTTGCAGAAACAAAAGAAGCACAGCTGCAAGAAGAAGACAATCCGACCCTAAATTCTGCCCCAGGCTGCAAAGTTTACTGGCCTTCTCCTTTTGAAGTATGCGGTGCAATCCGGGAACTTTATGATTCCGTTGGCGGACCGAAAAGCTTTCTAACGTTTCCTAAAAGCAACGAGCTAACGAATCCTGACGGTATTGGTAAAAGGTCCGAATTCGTCAACGGGTTTATCTATTGGCATCCAAAGACAGGTGCTCATACTGTTAGCATTCCTGCAACCGTCGTGTGGGCAAAGCATGGTTGGGAACGCGGGCACTTCGGGTACCCAATGACTAATGATATCGCTCTCGGAGATAGCTGGTATAAGCAGAAATACCAAGGTGGCTACATCTACACACGAAACTCCATTCCTGCAGTACAAGCAGGAATTCAGGGGCGAATCTATGACAAATGGCAGGACATGGGAGCCCAAAAGAGTACCTTAGGTTTCCCTATCAGCAGCGAAGAAAAAACACCTGACGGGATTGGGCGATACAACCTTTTCCAAAAAGGAATTATGGTTTGGCACCCCAAATTCGGCGCTCACGCTATAACAGGCGATGTACTACTGCAGTGGGTGTATGCAGAAGCAATCGGAGAAGATCAGGGGTATCCCACCGGAGATCCACAAGATTTTCAAGAGGGGTGGAAGCAGCAGTCCTTTGAAAAAGGAAAAATTTATGGTTTCCAGCTAGAAAAGTTTTTCCCAGAGTACCTCCCTGGGGCAGGGCTCGAGCAAGATACACCTACCCTACAGGGCAGCGGACCTGCTGGAGGCAATGACTACACCGATGAACTTCTTCTGGAGACTAGGGATATGTGTGGTGAGCCCATACTCCTGCGACGTGGATGGTTTAACACGACGGACAAATATCCATGGGGATACGACAAAATTGTTCATAAACACAACATTTGGAGTTTGTGGTCTATAAAAACCGTGCTTAATAACTCTTGTGTACGAGAGGTTCAGGGCCCTTCTATGAAATATGAAGAAGATGTTTATCAAGTCAAATGCTCTGATCCGGTAGGAGCAGTTTGCCGGCTCACTGGTGAATCTTTTACATACCGTGCGATTGTTGAGCCGAAACCTCGTGGAAACGCTTCAGAGCCACGCGGAATTACTACTATGTATCCCGTTCACAATACTGGTACTCACGGAATGAGCGACAAGGCCCCCAGCTGGTTTAGTACAGATATTCCCACTTTGGATTTATGGAAATGGCAGTAACCCCAGAGCGTCATTTTGATTTAAAGACTGCTGCATTTTGTTTGGCGGAAATCCTTAATAAGGATGCTTTGAGTGAAAATAAGTTTAGGGGTGAAGCCGCCACATCATTGCCAAGGTTCCATGGCGCCGCTGCTTGGATTAATACCTTCTTATACATTATTTTGAAAGTAGAAACACCTAACGGTACAGCCTTTGTGGGGTTTGAAGCCATCTTCCACCCTGAGGGAACTTTTCGAGAATACTCGGTTGAGTATGAAAATGTCCACGACTTATGGGCATACGAAATTGCTGGTGAACCATTTCTTAAAGAACTCGATTTTGAGGATCCAAACCGTATCACTTGGTTGAAAACAGATAGGAAAAGTTTCGTTCCTTCTACATGGAACGACTTGCTCGATTTTAATGATGCTTCGAATCAAATATGGATGCAGGATTAAAGGATTTTCCTTTTGACTATTGTCATGAAGGAACTTGACCACTTAATACGAGATGACTCGTATCCGCCATCAGGTCATCGTAAATAGCTGCTACCCGACACGGCCAGAACCGTCGACTTAATGGTCTGATTGACGGAAAACGGGCCTGACCCTTGTTTGCTGGATATCTAACATCCAGCCCAGTCAGGCTGGGAAGAATTATAAGCTACACTCTAAGCGAACAGTTAAAGGTTGGATCTGGAAGATCATTTGAACTTCGGGGAATAGTAGAAACTACTATTCACATTGAAGGTGCGCAAGAGACCCGTGGGTTGAAGACACTTTTCCCGCTGCGTGGTTCCAATGGTGGTAGTGACGTAGCTCCTCGGTGGTTTAACTTGGAACACAATATCGACTAAAAGACGAAGGGGCTAGTCTGTCTGACTAGTTGTGAGTGGCTAGGGGTAGATAAATATCTGCCCCTTCGCTTTTCATTTTTTTTAGTTCCGTAAAATGCTTCGGATCGTAGTCTCTCTCGCCACCAATCCATTCAATCTTATCGTCGGAACCGTAATCTAAATACGGGGCAACAGCATTTCCTGCCAACTGATCTCCCCACCCCGTAACAGCGGTTCTCCCCTCTGATGAGTAGCTTTCACCCGATTCAAGAGTGTGTCGTGGAATCAGCGCAAATTCCATGCCAACATATGCAAGTCCTTGCGCGGATTTAACTGAAAATACGCAATATGCGTACTTGGACGTTTTCCAGGTAGCTCGTACTTCGACATCATCGGGAGACACACAATTTTCTGAGGGAAAATACCTCTTTAGTAAATGGCGTATCTCCTGGTAAAAAATTTCTGAACTCCACGTTTCCGTCATAATTCACACTCCGTATTTCACTAGGCTGCATAACTTTGGTTAAATTGCATGAGTCTTCACTATGGCTAAAACGGTACACCCTATTGTTACACGTGCCTGCGGCAGAATGTTTGCTGTAAAATAGGGTCGTTCCTAGCATTGTTTTACACGTGTCTAGTGGGGTCTAAGCCCTAGGCTTACAGAATGTGGTGAGTGTGGTGTTGTCGTCTGACGGTTTCCATGACGCTGATGGTCTCGACGGGGCACAGTTGTCTGACTTGGCGCGGGTGGTTGAGTCGTATCGTGATGCGGTCATTGCCCAGGAGAATGCTGCCTTTAAACCCCCGCAGGGAGAAGACTGATGGACAATGACTCTGGTTCGCGTGGGCAGCGGGTGGGCTATATCCGTGTCTCGTCGGTGGAGCAGAATAATCAGCGTCAGAAAGAACTGCTCAATGCTTCCGGCAGGATTGACCGGTTCTTTGAAGATAAGATTTCCGGCCGCACCAAGGCTGCGCGCCCTGGGCTTGTCGAGTGTATGGCGTATGTGCGCGACGGTGACGAGCTTGTCGTGTCGTCGATTGACCGCTTAGCCCGTTCGCTAGCGGATTTGCGCGGTATTGTTGATGAGCTTACCGGCAAGGGTGTGACTGTTACTTTTCTGCATGAGAATCTTGTCTTTGCGAAAGACACCACAGATCCACGTGCGGATTTAATGCTTGGCATTTTGGGTTCTTTTGCGGAGTTTGAGCGGGCCATTATCCGGGAGCGGCAGGCGGAGGGGATTGCGTTGGCGAAAAAGGCTGGCAAGTACAAAGGCCGCAAGCCTGCTCTTAGCCCGCAGCAAGTGGCGGAGATTAAGCGGCGCGTGCTGGCGGGGGAGTCGAAAGCAGCCTTGGCGCGAGAATTCGGGGTCACCCGGCCTACGGTGTATCGGGCATTGAAGAACGTCTAAGCGTCGGCGGCGTGAGGGTAAATCTGCGCACCCACGGTGCCTGCCGTATGGCAGGACATATGCCTAAGCATATGGCAAGGCATACACTATAACATATGTCCTCATTTATGTAGTGACACCTGCACGGTCGCGTACTTATCTCCACGATATAGGCGCAGAAATTGACGAATTTAAGCATGGTTACGGGTAGCTCTGTGCGCGTTTTCCCTCGTGGGCGACTTTATAAAGGCAGGAGCGGAATCACGCTTCTAGGTCTCGTCAGGTGCGGCTGCTAACGTTATTTTCGGTTCACAATCACACCCCACTACTTGTAGTGGGGCGTGGGCGTGACTTCCTCGTCGGTGCGCGGTTGGCCCGCGCGTGACGTGGGCTGTCCCGCGCGCCCTTTTTTCAGGCGAGCGGACAACCCTACGACGCAAGGGGAGGTAGACAATGGGTAAGCACTCATTGGATACACCCGGTCGCAAAAAGAAAAGACCTTGACGCCACGAAGCTTAGCTGGCTCGATGTGGCAATCAAGGTCATAACACTTGCGACCGTAACCGTGAAGCTCATTGCAGTGACGCTTCACGTGGGTCTTTAGGCCCGAGGGTCTCAACGAGCTGGCACTCGTTGGGGCCCTTTTATTGTGCAGCGGCAATTCAGGGATGAACTGTGCTGTCATGTTTTAGGCTAATGCGCGCGCGGAGGTTTCGCAATACTCCCGCACTGGGGTGCCCATCTTCTCTTGCCCGTTATGGGCAGGAAGTTGTGTCGTCGCGTGTCGAGTTATGTGTAGGTGTCAGGCCTGCCGTATGCCTTGCCATATGTTTAAATACATGTTCGCCGACATGTAGTTTCACCTGCCGGTTTTCAACCTAAACCAGCTGAAAGCAAGGGATAAAGCAACGCAATATGGGGAAACTTCCGCTAAAGCGGAATGCCCCATATCGGCTTTAGAGAGAGGATTAGTCCTCATCAACTGGATACTTCTTTCTCATAGTCCAATCTACCCAGAACCAAATACAGAACAAGATTAGGGCTACCACTGTCCTAGGACCGGTGCCTAAATCTAGGACCAACCCGAAAAATAGTCCCAAAAGTATCGCTAATACAAGAAATATGATCCAGGTAAGTCTTGGGTGATATTTCTTAGGTTTTATCTTTTGCATTCATGCGCCCCAACTGGATTCGGACGATCTCCCATGTTAGGTGCAATCCTAATCTGATAGCAGGTGCTAGGCTCGTATTCAGGGACTGCCTTTACTACGTTAACAAGATCAAGTGCGTTTACCCCACCAATCAAACAAACGGGGCCCAAAACCAGTTTGGCAGGAGTGGGGAGCTTCGAGACATTACAGGCAACAAGGAAGGAACCAGTAACTCCCACAGTAGTCATACTGTGGAGCGTCCTAAATTCGTGTCCCCAAGCATTTAGGTACACACCTCTCCCATAAGAAATTCGCGGATCGGCGAGGACCTCTTCGTTAGGGTCAGAGCGTTCGATTTTTTGTACAATCTTGCCGTTTTCGATTTCGTACCAGGTCGGAACTTCTTCCCCCTTACGATCTACAGCCCACGGCTTTTCTAAGTAAGCATCATACGTAATATTTCCTCCCTCTTGGAGGGCTTTTTGGAACTCTACTTCTCCAGAGGGATTTACCTTCGCGTCTACCCCTTCGGGAAGCTGCAATTCCCACTCCGTTGAGGACTCTCCTTTGGGAATAAGAGCGTATGCAGCAGCTCCATCATCTGTATCGCGATAGACGGTGCTGGAGTCGGCAACCCAGTTATCCCCATTCTTGTTTGATTGGACAGCGTCAGTAAGAGCACCTCCCGCCGATAGTTGAGCTTCCCCCTGATTTTCCCCGAGAGAAAAGGCGATCCCCTCTTCAGAAACCCGCGCACTCTCCTTGTCCGCATCACTTGCTTGCTCCGTAAAAGCACTTCGCGTTGAGGTTTGTCGTTCTTTCTCAACACTAATAACACGATCAATGTTGAGATCAGCCTTCGTATCTGCTTGGGCTACAGCGACAGGGACACACGCTGCCGAAACAGCGACTGCTACCGACAGCGTAAGCCGTTTGACCTTATTTCTCATGCTCTCCATTCCCTCAGGGTGAAAACAAAACTCACATGACCGACCCATCCACTAAGCCTGTTTATCAAGTGAACAAGCCTCACCCCTTAGGCTATAAAATCCGGTTACCAATTATTTCTTTTGCCCCATAATTAGGGTATTTATGAACGATCTTGGTGCCGTCATTACCTGCATTCTTCATCTGTCAACAAGCAGCGGGGGAAGAATTAAACTGGGACTCTGTTTCACTAATACCTTGATCAAAATATTTCTCCGCATCAGTAACGGGAGAGAAGGCGCGGCAGCACATTATTAAGGCAGGCAGAAAGGTGCTCAATGCCCGCGCGCTACACCCAGAGCGCTCGCTCGCGGAGCACTACAACCCGCTGGCCATGGATCCTGCACTCGTGAAAGCCCACGACGTGCTCGACCGTGAGGTGGATAAGGCGTTTGGCGCGCCCCGAAAGCTGACAACTGTTCGGCAGCGCCAGGAGCTATTGTTCGCCAACTACGAAAAGCTCACCACGCAGCAGCCGTAAAACACCTAGTATGTCCTGCTATATGGCAGGACATATGTTTAGCCATATGTTGTAGCGTATGTTCCGCCATATGCTAAAGCATATGGCCACGTGCTCGTCTCGGCTATGTCAGCGGTGGTGCTGGTAGTAGGCCTATATATTGCGGGGGAGTAGTGGTGTGGCGTGGCTTTTCTGCCAGGTGTTGGTGGCGTGGAATGCTTCGCCTTGGCGCAGAATCTTGCGGCCAATTTCGCCGCGTTTGAACCCGAAGAGGGCGTGGAGCATGTTTACTGTGGCGGTCGCATCGGCTACTGCTGCGTGCGCGTCGGGGTTGTCTAGCCCTAGGCGGTTAAGGAGTGCCGGTAGGTTGTAGGGGCCACGGTCGAGTATTTGCTTGGCAAGGTCAATGGTGTCAATGAAGGGGAAGAACTCGTCCTCGTCATCGTCGACGCCGGTCATGCGGTCTGTCTCTGGGGTTGCCCGCAAATCGTGGACAC
>NZ_JAYWLQ010000004.1:0-281022 GCF_040946485.1 Corynebacterium sp. LK2537 | reverse complement strand
ATCCAGCACCACAACATCGGGGGAAAAGCGACGGGCCTCGTCCACGGCCTGGGTGCCGGTGTGCGCCTGGCGGGTATCGAAGCCGGCCCGGATGAGGTAGGAGGCCACCATCTGAGCCAGGGGTTGTTCATCATCGACGACCAGCACCCGCCCCGGGGGTGTGGCGGTGGTCGGTGTGCGGTTAGCCATGGACCCCAGTATCGCTCCGGCCAGAGGGGAATACCACCCTCGCTCAGTGCCCGGCGGGGAAATCTTCATCAAATCTTCAAACATCACCCTTCGACCGCCGTCACCCCTGTGCCCCACCCCGGGCCGGCGGCATCGCCTCCCCTGGTCGGTTCAGCAGGCGCCACCAGGGATTTCACTGCCTGCACCGCATACTCGGGGCGGGTAGAAGGACATCGCCCACGGTTGTGGGGTGGTGTCCTGGTGGTGACCCAGCCCACCGAATTCACCCCTTTTTCGCCCTGTTATAAGTCCGTGAGCAGGGTTTTTGATTTCTAGTCCGTCAGGCACCCGTGCTAAATAAAGGTATGGCATCGACCTTGAGGCGGTGTCTTCTCACGGTCTTACCATGATTCAAGGAGATTGACGTGAAACGAGCAGCGTTCGCAGCCGCCGCCCTTGCCCTCGCCCTCACGGGGTGTTCGGCCGCCGACCCGGAACCCACCGCCGACGGGACGGTGTCCCAGGATACATTCCTGGCTACCCATGGCCTGGCCGCCATGGACGCGGTGGAGATCATTGATCACCTCGACCGGCAGAAGGTCACTGAGCGTCCCACGGATCTGATCGCTTCAGTGCGTGCCGATGAACTGCTGCTCTCGAGCGATGACCAGGAAGTCGTGGTCGATCTTCCCGACAATCAGACGTATGTCTCGATCGCACCCTATCTCACCTCCACCCACGACTGCTTCTACCACAGCCTCACGACCTGCCTGGGGGAACTCGACAATGAGGATATCCAGGTCACGATCACCGATGAGGTGAACGGTGAGGTGCTGGTGGACGAGGCGACAACCACCTTCGACAACGGGTTTATTGGCTTCTGGCTTCCCGATGATGCCACCGGCCTGATTGAGGTCAGCTACCAGGGGCGTACCGGCACCGTGGAGTTTTCCACCGCCGACGACGGTGCCACCTGTGTCACAGACCTGCACCTGACGTGATGGCTCAGCAGGGTCCTCACCTGCGCCTGTCTCCCGTGTCACTGAAATCTAACACCAAGGAAGGTTAAATCATGATGAACGGATTTTCCCGACGACAGTTTCTGCTCGGCGGGCTCGTCCTCGCCGGCACCGGGGCCGTGGCCGCCTGCACCAGCGACCCTGGACCCGCTGCCTCGGCACCAGGTTCCTCTCTTCGCCCCACTCCCACCCCCACTGCGCTCGGTGAGCCAACGGTGCGCCGGACACTGACCGCCCGGCCCCTCTCTCTAGATATCGGCGGTATCGAAGCCAAGACGTGGGGATACGTCTCTGACACCGGGGATGCGGCCATTGAGGCCACCGCCGGCGACGTCCTCCAGGTCGATATCATCAATGAACTGCCTGAGAGCACCTCCATCCACTGGCATGGCATCGCACTCCACAATGCAGCCGACGGTGTGCCCGGCATGACCCAGGACCCCATTGAACCTGGCGAGTCTTTCTCCTATGTTTTTGAAGTCCCCCACGGTGGCACCTACTTCTACCATTCCCACTCCGGCCTGCAGCTTGATCGCGGCCTCCACGCCCCACTGATCGTCCGTGATCCGCAAGACGCTGAGGACCAGGACGTCGAGTGGACCATCGTGCTCGACGACTGGGTCGATGGCATTCAGGGCACTCCCGACGATGAGCTCGACAAGCTCACCGGAATGGGTTCGGGCGACCATAACGGGAAGGAGGGGATGGGAGGTCACGGCCATATGATGCACGGCACCCCGGACCGGGTACTGGGCGGGGATGCCGGCGATGTGATGTATCCGCACTACCTCATCAACGGACGTATCCCCCGTGCTCACCGGACCTTCGAGGCTCGCCCGGGCGGCAAGGCCCGCCTGCGGTTTATCAACTCCGGCGGTGACACCATCTTCAAGGTGGCCCTCGGTGGTCACCGCATGACCGTCACCCACACCGACGGCTTCCCTGTCCAGCCCCGGGAGACCGAATCGATCTACCTGTCGATGGGCGAGCGTGTCGACGTCGAGGTCATCCTCGGCGACGGCATCTTCCCGCTCACGGCTTTGACGGTGGGTAAGGACGACCGCGCCTTCGCCGTCATCCGCACCGCCGGCGGCCAGGTCCCCCACCCCGATGTCGACTTCCCCGAGTTGTCGTCCACCGGACTGCTTCTGTCCTCCCTGAAGCCAGCAGACCGTGCACTCCTGCCCGAGGACACACCAGACCGAGAAGTCAGCATCGACCTGGGCGGGCAGATGATGCCGTATGAATGGAGCATTCTCACCGACGGCCAATCCTCCTCCGCGACCGTGCAGGGGGGCCAGCGCCTGCGGATGGTCATGCGCAACAGGACCATGATGCCCCATCCCATGCACATCCACGGCCACACGTGGGCGCTGCCCGGCAGCGGCGGGCTACGCAAGGACACCGTCCTTCTCCGCCACGGTGAAACCATGATCGCCGACCTGATCGCTGACAACCCCGGTGAGTGGGCATTTCACTGCCATAACGCCTATCACATGGAAACCGGGATGCTCAGCTCGCTTCGCTACGAGTAACCCCCACAGCAGGGTTGAGTGCCGAGGTGGGCGGGGTGTCCCCCCGAGTAGTGGACACGGCTTTGGTGTCAGGGTTGAGCAATGTGTGCCAGGAGTCGACGGGATTGAAGTATGCGTCAGCGCGCACGGCAGCAAGTTCAATGATGCGGTCGTAGCGCTTGTTAAAGCCGGTGGTTTCGGTATCAATGACCGCAAAGACCGACATGCCCGCCTAAACGCTATCGAACACTGCAAACAACGTGGATTTCTTTGGATAGCCACACTGTGGGGTTACCCGCAAATCGTGGATAGCCACAAATCAAATCAACATGAGAGCCATTGCTTGCTGTGCCGTTGCCGAAGATGCTTTCAACAACGATCTCCAAGGTGTCCCCATCAGGCAAGGAAATATCTGTAAGGAAAGACTTTTCTAGGTTGAGGATGCCGCCTCCAGTTTCTGAAAGCAGCATATTCTAATCACCAGGTAGCTTTTTGCCAAGCTTGTCTTCGATCTCAAGGATGTGCTGATCGCTTGCCGGCTGTGCAGTGTACTCAAAAAAGCTGGCGTAGTTTTTCATGATTACCCTTTAACAATTCGTAACGGACCTGACCCCTTTTAGGTGGACACCTGCTATCCAGCCTAGTCGGGCTAGGAAGAAAGGTAATCTACCATCATGTCCAGGTACTCCGAACAGTTCAAACGCGATGCTGTGGCTCTCTATGAGAACAATGAGGACCTCTCGCTGAACGCAGCATCAGCAGAGCTTTGAAGCACTCACATACGCTACACTGACCAAAGGAGCAT
Source organism: Corynebacterium sp. LK2537 (assembly GCF_040946485.1). Lineage (NCBI taxonomy): Bacteria > Bacillati > Actinomycetota > Actinomycetes > Mycobacteriales > Corynebacteriaceae > Corynebacterium > Corynebacterium sp. LK2537. Next base: position 277,516 of record NZ_JAYWLQ010000004.1, on the reverse strand, counting down.
AGCTAACCCCCGACGTGTCCACTTTCCGGGGTTCAGGCCCGTACACCAAGGGCCAGGCGAGCCGGACGCCACGATCAGCTCGTCGTGATCCGCAGGTAGTCGACGCAGCGCTCCAAGCCTGATCTGTCAGCGCGGGAGCGGGCAGAGAGCTTTCGAGAAACTCCTTATCTACGGTGCCGATCATCTCGCGCTGGCGGGCCAGGTTCTGGTCGGCACTGAAGACACGGATATAGGAAAATCTCTGACCCACAGCGTATACCTCGGGGTTACCGGCCAGGCGGAGATTACTTGACGGTCATGCCAAATGAGTCCGCGATGGTCCGGGCGGTCTGCTTGGCGTAGGGGCCTACCCCGGTGAGCGTGGCGGATCCGGGGCCGGTCCAGTCGCCGTAACCGACCAGGTGCAGGCCCGGGTATTTTGGGGTCGTGCCGTCCAGGAGCCGGCGCACCGGCCCGAGGGACGGCCGAAACCCGGTACACCAGATCAGATGATCGGCCCGTACTTCGTTGAGGGAGTTAAACATCGGCGTCGCCGCCAACCATCCGGCGTCGCGGGCAGCGCGCACCTCAGGCAGCACGACAATGTCGCCGAGCTCCGAGTCGGCCCCCGGATCGGTCTCGCCGCGCTGGACGGCCAGGGCGCGTTGCCGGTTCCGGCGAAACAGCACCCGCCCGTCGACCTCATCGGGCATCCACCGTGGTGGATGGCGGGTATACCAGGTGACTTCGGCAACACCGGTGAGTTCGGCGGCGATCTGCGCGGCGGAGTTCGCCGCCCCCACCACAGCCACGGTCGACCCCCGGAAGGGGCCCACCCCGGGATAGTTTGCCGAATGCCACTGCGTGCCGGTAAACAATCCCGGGTATGCCGGGACGAAGGGAGTAGACCAGGTACCGGTGGCGGCTACGACATGGGGAGCCGTCCACGATCGATCACCGGCGTAGAGGCGGTAGCCTCCATCCTCCCGGTCGACGCGGTCCACGTGCACGGGGCGCTCGACGGGGATCCGGTAGCGCTGCTCATAGTCAGCAAGGTAGTCGATGACATGGTCCGACGGTGGGAACCCCTCGTAGGCTGGCATGGGCTTGCCCGGCAGGCTGGAAAACTCTGCGGTGGAAAACAACGTCATCGACGGCCACACATGCCGCCACGCCCCACCGGCACCCTCTTGATCGTCGAGGACCAAGGCGTCCACGCCTGCTCGCAGCAGGTAGTAGGCGGTGGACAGGCCCGCCTGGCCACCGCCAATAATGATCGCCTCGAAGTGTTTGCTGGTCACGTGTGTGATCGTCTCCTTCTCGTCGGTGGTGGGTCAGTCCATCTGCAACACGGTGCGCAGCTCCGCGAACAGCTCCGGGCGCACCTGATGAGTCACCGTCCGACCGACCCGGACCTTGTCCAATAACCCGGCCTCGGTCAACCGCTTCAGGTGGTGCGACACGGTCGGCTGACTCAACCCCGACGTCTCTGTCAGCTCCCCGACGCTGGCCGGGCCGCAGCCTTCGGCCGCTAACTGCGATAGCAAACGCAGGCGGGCAGGATCGGCCAACACCTTGAACAACGTGGCGTAGCGCTCGGCCTCACCACTGGTCAAGGGGCCAGCACCCAGTGAGCAACAGGCGGACAAGTCCGCCAGCGGGAGAGTCTGCGAGAATGTCATACCAACCATCCTATATTGACAACCTTCAATATAAAGGCTACTTTTTGTATTGATGCTTGTCAATATTGTGAAAGGCTCGTATGAATATGAATGTTGATAACCGCCCACGCATGACGATTTTGGACCGCTTCCTGCCGGTCTGGATCACTCTCGCCATGGCCGCTGGCCTACTCATCGGACGGGTGGTCCCCGGTATTGGTGACGCCTTGGGCGCTCTGGAGGTCGGTGGGATTTCCCTGCCGATAGCGCTTGGCCTCCTGGTGATGATGTATCCGCCACTGGCGAAGGTTCGCTACGACAAGGCCGTCGAGATCGCCGCCGATAAACGCCTGATGACGGTGTCCATCGTCCTCAACTGGCTGGTCGGTCCGGCTTTCATGTTTGCCTTGGCCTGGATCTTCCTGCCAGATCAGCCGGAACTGCGCACCGGGTTGATCATCGTCGGCCTGGCTCGGTGTATTGCGATGGTGCTCGTCTGGACTGATCTGTCATGTGGTGACCGGGAGGCCACGGCCGTCCTGGTGGCGATCAACTCGGTGTTCCAAGTCATCATGCTCAGCGTACTCGGCTGGTTCTACCTCCAGGTCCTGCCGGCCTGGCTGGGCCTGGAGACTACCTCGGCCGAATTTTCCTTCTGGTCGATCGTGGTTTCCGTGCTCGTATTCCTTGGCATCCCGCTGGCCACCGGAGTGGCCTCCCGGATCATCGGTGAAAAAACCAAGGGCCGTGCCTGGTACGAAAACACCTACCTGCCGAAGATCTCCCCGCTGGCACTGAGCGGCCTGCTCTATACCATCGTGCTGCTGTTTTCCCTGCAGGGCGAGCAGATTACCTCCCAGCCGTGGACCGTGGCCCGCGTGGCTGTGCCGCTGCTGGCCTACTTCGTCGGCATGTTCGCCATCGCACTGATTGCGACGAAGGCGTCGGGAATGAATTACGCCCAGTCGGCGTCGGTGTCGTTTACGGCAGCGGGCAATAACTTCGAGCTGGCCATCGCCGTGGCCATCGGCACCTTCGGGGCGACCTCCGCACAGGCGCTAGCCGGCACGATCGGCCCGTTGATCGAGATCCCGGTTCTTGTCGGCCTAGTCTACACCATGCGGTGGCTGGGACCGAAACTCTTCCCCCAGGATCCGACCCTACCCGTATCCTCGACACCGTCCTCGCAGACTGCTGTATCCGAGAAGGAGACCTTCACCTCATGAGCACCCACCCAACAGTTCTGTTCGTCTGCGTCGGCAACGGCGGAAAGTCCCAAATGGCCGCAGCCCTAGCCGCTAAGCACGCCGGTGACCGGATCGAGATCCACTCCGCCGGCACGACACCCGGCACGAAGCTCAACACCCAATCCGTCGAGGTCATCGCAGAGGCCGGCGCCGACATGTCCGCAGGCCACCCTAAGGGTGTAGATCCACAGCTGTTGCGCGAGGTCGACCGCGTGATCATCCTGGGAGGTGATGCCCAGCTGGAGCTACCCGACGACGCCCACGGAACGTGCGAACGGTGGGTGACTGACGAGCCGTCCACGCGCGGTATCGAGGGGATCGAGCGCATGCGCCTGGTCCGTGACGACATCGACACCCGGGTACGCAGGCTCATCGCCGAGCTGCTTGAGAACTAATCACCCCACCCCACATCAACGACCCCGCGCGATTGTCACGCGGGGTCGTTGGTGTCTGCACCGGCTGTCAGCTCCTCGTCCGAGAGCCAGACACGCTGGTAGAGACCGGATGTGTCGGGTTAGGACGTAGCCTGCGGGTGCTGCTCCTCCTGGTCACTGGTGGTCTCAGTGGTGTCGGTGTCGTCGTCGGCGACGATCTCGACCCCGCAGCAGTCGGAGGTGGAGTTTTTCTTGGTAAACAGGTCTTTGAAGCCCATGAGGGTCTCCTTTCGTTAGAGGTACGTGGTTTAGAGGATGATCGTCATCGCGTAGCCGGCCAGCATGGCCGCCAGCAGAATGGTGATCACGAAGGTGGTCAACAGTTTCGGCTTGAACACCGCCGCCAACATGGAGACCTCCGGCGGAGAGGCCCCCGCCCCGCCGATCATCATCGCGAAGATCGGGCCGATGGCTACCCCGGCACCCGATAAAGCCAGGGCGACCGGCAGCATCGTTTCCAGTCGGACATACAGCGGGATACCGATCACCGCAGCCAGTGGAATCAGCCACCAGACGTTTCCACCGGCCATAAATCCCAGGCCGTCTTCGGGCACGACCCCGTAGATGAATGCACCGATGGCCACGCCGATGATCATCGGAAGGAGCATGGGGCGAAGATCGTCCCATGTTTGACGGATCGTTGCCGGGGTTTCTTGTTTGATTCCACGCCACGGGGTCCCGTCCAGCTGGCGCCCGCCCTTGACCTTGACCTTGCGCAGCTGGTCTTCCATACCCAGCGCGGTCCAGGCCCAGGGTGCTCCCAGCGCCAGCAGCACCATGATCACCGCGTAGCTGATCGCGACCTGCCAGGTAAAGATCAGCCAGATCCCGCCGACGATAACCGGGTTGAGCAGCGGCGAAGCGATCAGGTAGGTCACGGTGGTACGAAAGGCCACCCCGGCTTTGAGCATGCTGACAAACATCGGGATCGTCGAACAGGAACAAAACGGAGTGATCGCCCCCAATGCCAGCCCTTTGACCTGGCCGGGAACCGCTCCACCATCCATCCAGCTCTGCAACCGCTCCGGACCGAAGCGCCGGTTGATCAGCGCGACCGCATAGGAGATCACCAGAAATAGCAGGAGCAGTTCGACCAGGAGGATAGTGAACGTGCCGAGCGCGCTAATCAGCATCAACGACCTCGCTTCTCAGGGAGGTGTCCGTGCAGCAGGCGCGTTGTCCCTCCGGGGTCAACGCCGCCAGGTGCGCCAGCCAGCGCACCGGATCAGCCAGCTGAGCACAACACACCGAATTCAGCGTGGCACGACCCCTCGGCTCCGAGTCCACCAGTCCGGCCTTGCGCAGGGCAGCCAGATGATGGCTAACCAACGCCTGACTCATCCCGGTGACCTCATGGAGCTGGCGGTTGGTCATCGACTTCTCCGCCAAGGTGAGCAGGATCGTCAACCGGTTTTCATCCGACAGCGCGGACAGTGTGGGTGCGAGTAACTGGGCCCGCTCGGCGGGACTGAGATCTGACGCGGGGATGGATAAGGAAATCTCTGTAAGCACACTCCGATATTAACAAGCGAGTACTTGTATTTCAAGCAATAGTTTGAACGTCGGAAAAGGGGCCCCTTCCGGCCTTTCCCGAACGCCTCACTTTCAAGGAAGTGGGACACCATCAATGACAATGGATTGAAAATACACAGTCCCAGGAGGAGTATTTCCCACAAGTCATGCCACAACCATGTCCCATAATGTCCGCTACAGAATAGACTTCCGGCACTATTCTGGTTATGGATACTGGCTACGCTCGGGTGTCGACCGCGAAACAGGATCTTGACCGACAGATCGACGCTCTGCGCCAGGAAGGTATTGCCAGCAAATACATTTACGTTGATAAGAAATCCGGATCCACCACCAACTGAAGCGTCCTGGGTTTAGTTCCGCTTCTTTTACGGCCCTGTGCTGATCGGCTGGGTGAGACAATACTCGGTTTCTATTTCTTGTGGGGTGGTGTAGTCCAATGCTTCGTGAAGTCTCTTGGTGTTCCACCAATGCACTCACCGCAAGGTGGCTAGTTCGACTTCCCCCACCGATGTCCACGGGCCTTGGGCGTGAATGAGTTCAGCTTTGTAGAGTCCGTTGACTGTCTCCGTCAATGCGTTGTCGTAGGAGTCGCCGACTATTCCGACACTCGGGCGGATTCCGGATTCCGCTAGCGCGGTGGAACACTTCAGTGACACGTACTGGCTGCCCCGATCGCTATGGTGTGCCAGCTGGTTTCCATGGATTCGTCCTGCAGTCGTTAACGCATGTTCCAATGCCTCCATGGGCAGCGCATCGGTACGCATCGTCGAGCGTGTCGCAACACCAACAATTTTTCTATTGAAGACATCCACAACAAACGCGGTGTAGGCGAATCCTGACAGGGTGCGAACGTAAGTAATATCAGCAACCCAAAGCCTGCCTGGTGCTTGTGCACGGAAGTCTCGTTGTACAAGATCCGGGCGATGATCCGGTGTCTTCGGGCTGATCGTGGTGACCGGAGTTCGCCCGCGTCTGCGGCCGGAAACACCTGCTAGCTTCATCAGACGTGTGGTCTTGTCACGACCGATATGAAAGCCTTCACGGTTCATCGCGTGCCACATTGTGCGGATACCGTAGACCGAAAAATTCTTAGCATGCACGCGTTGAATCTCTGGGATAAGCAGGCTATCGCTTAACGCTCTCGCACTGGGAACACGTGTGGTGGCTTTTCGGTAGCCGCGTGAGGTGATGAATCCACGATCTGATTGTCGAAGCGCTCTGCAGATGGCCCCAGGCCCCAAACTGATCTTTATACGCGTCGATGTAAGAGATCATGTGGTCGTGGGTCGGTCGAGTTCCGCTGCGAAAAGCTGAAGTAGTCTTGAGAATCCCGTTTGCTCGTTTCAGTTCGCGGTTTTCTCGACGCAGGCGCCCCAAGTTCTTCTTCCATTGTTTCGCTATCCGGCGCTTTGCGGCCGTCTCGTGTAGAGGCGCTGTCGCGGTACCACGCCCGCAATGTGTGGCGTGATGCATCGAGGAGCTCACCGACTTCCTCGTAGGCGCGTTGTAGTGAGCAGGACTCCAAGCGGACCATTTCGATGACCTGATGGACCGCCTACTCCTTGAGCTCGACGGAATATTTTCTAGGCCTAGTGTCTTGTCCTTGCTTAGCTGAGAAAGGACCTAAACTCAGAACGCTTCAGTATGTTAATTAATCTAGCTGACCAAAAGCTCGGGCAAGAGTGAGAGCGAGGACGGTTCTATCGGAAGCCTTCATCTTGCGCAGTAGGACGGACACATGGTTCTTTACGGTGCCTTCGGCCAAGTAGAGAATTTCAGCGATTTCCTTGTTGTTCTTTCCTTCCGCAACAAGGGTCGCGACTTTGCGCTCTGCACGCGTCAAGGTGGTGACTCCCTCCACGGACGCAGGCTTTTTAGATGATGGACTGCAGCACGCGTTTGTTGGTCGGTGCAGCATGCGGGCAATACGGGGATCGAGGACGATGCCGCCGCTGGCGGCGGCATCGATCGCTTCCGCGAGATGATTGGCATCAATGTCTTTGAGTAGATAGCCTGCAGCACCAGCATCGATGAGTGAGCGGACCAGTGTGGCGTCGTCGAAGGTGGTGAGAACCAGTACGGGAACATGAGGGTAATGGGTCGCACACTCGCGTACGACAGCGAGCCCATCGAAGTCAGGCATGACCGCATCAGTGACAACAATGTCGGGAGCAAAAGCATCGATAAGCGAGCTCACCTCTTTTCCATTAGTAGTAGTTGCGACGACCTCGCACTCGTCGATGGTGTCGAAAATTAAGGCGAGACCGCGGAGAAGCAGCTCATGGTCATCGATGAGAATTACTCGGTTAGTCATACGTTGATCTGTCCTTCTGTTAGCAGCTAGTCACAGGCAGTTCGATACTGAGAAGAAACCCATCAGCAATTCCCCCGTGCCCCGAAACGAGGACTCGTCCGCCAAGCGCTCCGGCGCGTTCTTGTAGCGAGCGAATACCAAAGCCAGCCTGCGAGTCATCAGAACCTGGGCCGTTGTCGGAAACCGACATAGTGATGACGTTGAAATCGCTGTCAAAATTCACGGACATGCGTGCCGTGGTGGTGCTTGCACTGTGTCGGACCACGTTGGTTAAGGCCTCCTGTGCCGCAGCGAGAAGAATATTCTCCACGGGAGGTGTGAGTTCTGGGGCGTTTGATGCTACTTCTACCTCAACGGTCAGTGCGGTAGAAGAAAAGGAGTTTCCCAACGCAGTCAGTGCGTCATAAAACCCTTCGGATTCTAAACGAATAGGGTGGAGAGCCCGCACGACAGTGCGCATATCGTCGAGAGCGGCAATTGTTGTATTGCGCGCATGAGCTATCTCTTCGGCGGCACGTTCTGGGTTCTTCGCTATCATGCGTTGGGAAAAATCCAAGCTCATGCTGATGGCCGTGAGCCGATGTCCTAAACCATCATGCAAAGCTGCTGCAATGCGTCCGCGTTCTTCAGAGAGCGTGAGCTCCCGGGCGGTCTCGATAGAGCGCCGTAGCTGTTCATTTGCGACGGCGAGTTCTGCAGCCCGATGGGTCTTCTCTACAGCATCGGTGGCTGCCGTACGGGCAAGGCGTGCAAGAAAGACACCGATTGCTATCAGCGAGAACGACGCTAGAGCTTCGGTAATGATTCTGCCAAGGCTAGAACCGGAGACGACATGGATTCCGACTACGGCTAAAACAGGGAACAGACCGTAGATGATTCCAGCACGCAACGACTGGACAATGACTACGGCCACGACCCCAAGCCAGATTACTACCAGCGAGGACGAGTTATTTGCGGTGAGGAATACAACTAGGGCTGACGCAGCGAAGCACCACGTAGCCGCAGTGAGAGGCAGGCGCTTTTTTACCGCGTGCGACCACCAGATTTCAGTGCCAAGGAAAAGCGTCAGGGCTACGAGTTGAGGGATCATCGCCTGGGGAGTATCCCAGCGAACAATAGCCAGAATCATAAACACCGCTACTGGGCTGAGGAAAGCTAGAAAAGGCTGCGCAAGTATGGCGACGTCGTAGGTCGACGCAACATACGTGGATGGAGCAATGTAGCGAGCTCGGGAAGGCATAGGGCTAATCCTAGATCGCCCGACCCATGACGTGGGTCATATTTTCAGCGACCTGAAGTAATGACTGGAGACACTTAAAAACAGCTCATAGTAGCTGTAATTTTCCTGACATGAACAAACCTCAATTACCTCTTTCCCCACGTCTTCCATTGAACTGGTGGGGACTCTTGGTTCGCATCGTTGCCGCATTCGTCATACTTATGGCCTCTAATATGGTGCGTGTTCCGTTGCACCAGCTTCCCATCGCGAGGCGAGACGACGCTGTGGGTATCGGAGCTAATGCTGCTATCTTTCTGCTGACCCCCCTCGCTGTCGTGATCATGCTGTGGGGATGGTTGCGGTTTGTCGAGCGGAGAAAACTGCGAGCTATCGGGCTTCTCGATATCTCGAAAATCCTCCCTGGGATTCTCGGTGGCACGGCTGTCGTCGCAGTACCGATGGTAGTTGGCTGGGTTTTCTTATCTGCTTTCTCGGAGCCTGTGGCACAGCACGATGCAGACCCCAGCACTGCTCCAGTGGGAGTGATAGTGGCAGGTGTCGTCTTTGTTCTAGTACGTTCTTATTTCCTGCAAGGGATTCCAGAGGAATTGATTTATCGTGGATGGCTGTTTTCTACTACAGATGAGCGACCCGTATTCACGGTAGTGTGGACGACCTTGGCTTTCACTGTTCCGCACCTCTCCTCCTCGGGTGGGCAGCAAAGCACAACAGATTTTCTCTTATACCTCGTTCTTCCCTTAGGCATGGCGGTTCTCGCCGGCGCGGTGGTTGTGTGGAAGAAAAGCGTGTGGTGGGCGGCCGGTACACATGGTGGCATGCACGCGGTGATGACCGTGTTGGGAGGCCTCGTTCCCGTCGTCCTAGATTCGACGGCGTGGATCATACTCGGCGTGACGCAGCTTGTTACGGGGTTTGCCCTACTGGCGTGGTGGCATTCGAGAAAGAAGAGGCCTTAGATTTCCCTTTGAGAATGCTGCATGGTTTGTGTCTGGTTAATTCACAAAACAGTGAACCCAGCAAGTCTGCTGATTCCCTCTGAGTATCGTTGAGTGTGCATAAACCCGAAAGGGTATGAGGTGCAAAGAGTATCTCTTTTCGTGGGAAAGAATGGCTGAGTATGTCGGGGAAAGAAATCCATGGCGTCGACGTGGACGCCCAGGGGCGTTGCGCGCACTGGCATAGCGCGGTGGATGTGGTGGCCAACAAGTGTGCGACGTGCGGGCAGTTTTACGCGTGCTCTATCTGCCATGCGGAGCTTGCCGATCACCCGTTCGGCGCGATGGATAAGCAGGCGGACGCGGTTTTGTGCGGCGTTTGTGGGGAGACGATGAATTACGGGCGTTACCGGCTAGCCACCGCCTGCCCGGCGTGCGGGCACCCGTTTAATCCCGGGTGTCACGCGCACGAGGAGATCTACTTCCAGCTGGGTCCGGTCGACTAGAAGGACGACAGAGAGCCGAACTGCTGCTGCACCTGGGTTAGCGCGGTGCGAGCCAGGGCGGCGAGATCCGGGATGCGGAAGGTCTGACCGGCGAAAGGCACGTCGACGGTCGGCTGGCCGGGCGCGACCGCCAGCTCAATCACGTTCTGGGCGCGGTGGGTGTTCTGCGGAGCGCGGTTCTGATGGGTGTTTTGTGGGGCAGGCTGCTGCTGGTTGCCCGACTGTCCCAGGTTGCAGCGGTTGACCGCGTCGTCCATGCGGGCGATGGCGGAGCGGATCTCCCCGCCGCGCGGGTGGAAGGTGGCCACGGACAGCGCCTGGCTGCGCTTGGACTGGTAGTCGCCGGGGTTGGTCCAGTAGCTGCGGGCCTTTTCGCAAGAGATCTGGCCGGCGGGCACCTTGGCCAGCAGGTCGTCGACGGGATCGGCGGAAGCCACGGCGGGGGTTGCAAGGGTAGCGGTCAACACGAGGGCAGCGAGGCGTTTCTTCATGGGATACATCTTGGCACGAGTTCGCGGTTCGGGAAAGTGTACGCAGGAAACTTTCTAGACGCCCAGGAAGCGCCGCACCAGGCTGCGGTAGGCCCGGACCGTGAGATCGAGATCCTCCAAGTGGAGCGCCTCGTCGTGGCTGTGGAGCTGCGAATTGGCCTCGGCCATGTCCCGGGCCCGTGCGTGGAGGGCAAAGCCGTAGCCGTTGCCGCCGGCGCGCCGGGCGATGCGCAGGTCCGAGCCGCCCGTCGCCAGCACCGGGGTGACGTCCAGGTCGGGGAAGAACTCGTGGGCGGTGGACTCGATGGCCTGCCAGAGCGCGGTGTCGGTGCCCGACTGCGTGGCGTCTTCGGTAATGAGGTGCTCGATGGTGACCTCGTCGGCCAGATCGCCCAGCGCCTGGCGCAGGAACTCGTCCAGGTCCTCCTGGGTCTGGCCGGGGAAGGGACGGATGTCCATCTCCAGGTATGCGTGGGAGGGCAGAACGTTGATAGCGCCGCCGGCTCGCAGGACGGTCTGGGACAAGGTGGTGTGCGAAAAGGCGTGCGCGTAGGCGTCCAGGTTGCCGAAGGCACGGTAATCTTCCGCGGTGCCCTGGCCGCCGATGAGCGCTTGCTCCGTGGCGGGATCGAAGCGGAACGCCTTGACGAAGCCGGTCCAGGTCTCGCTGGTGGCCACGGGCGCGGATGCCTCTGCGATCCGCCGGGCGACCTCGCCGATCTTCACGATGGCGAAGTCCTTGCCGAAGGGCGTCGAGCCGTGCCCGGCGTCGCCGTGCACGTGGAGGCGGCGCTGGCCCGCGCCCTTTTCGCCCACGTTGAAAGCCAGCGAGTTCGGCAGGTGGCTGCCGCCGGTCTCCGACAGGCAGTTGTCCCAGCTCATCGCCTCCGGGTGGTGGGCATACAGCCAGCGCGAGCCCCAGCCGCCGCGGGCCTCCTCGTCCGCCAGGGCGGCGAAGGTGAGATCGCCCGCTGGCTTCCCACGGCGGGCCACCTCGCGGGTCACGGCCGCCATGGTGGCAGTAATGAAGAGCATGTCGACGGCGCCGCGGCCGTAGAGCACGCCGTCCTCGATGACAGCATCGAAAGGTGGCTTGGTCCACTTGTCTTGGTCGACGGGCACGACGTCCGTGTGGCCCATCAGGGTCAGCGGTTCGCCGTCGCCGCCCGGGACCGTAAACAACACCGAGACCCGCCCGGGGTGGGGCTCAAAGCGCTGTACCTGCACGTTAGTGCCGGCAAAGAAGCGCTCCAGCGTGTCTGCGTTGCGGACCTCGTGGCCCGAATCATCGGTCAGATCGTTGACGCAGGCGTTGCGGATAAGCTCCTGGAGTAGCTCCAGGGTGTCGTCGTACAGGCTGGTGTCTTCGCTCATGCACCCCAGCCTAGTGCCGCGGTCCACCCGCGAAAGAAATAAACTTAAAGTTGCAAAATTAAACGCCGTTCAACTTTGTTCGCTACGCTACCCGTATGAGTATTGTTGATATCGCCCGCGAGAAGGCCTTAGAGCAGGGCATCGGCCTGAACGAAGAAGAGCTCCTGCAGGTCCTTTCCGTCCCCGACGAGCAGCTGGAAGAAATCGCCGACATCGCGCATAAAACTCGCCTGCGTTGGTGCGGCCCGGACGTTTCGGTGGAAGGCATCATCTCCATCAAGACGGGCGGCTGCCCGGAAGACTGCCACTTCTGCTCCCAGTCGGGCCTGTTCGCCTCGCCGGTGCGCGCCGCCCGCCTGGATATCGCCGAGCTGGTGGAGGCCGCGAAGAACACCGCCAAGACCGGCGCGACCGAGTTTTGCATCGTCGCCGCGGTCAAGGGCCCGGACGATAACCTCCTGGACCAGGTGGGGGAGGCCATCGCCGCCATCAACGCGGAGGTCGACATTGAGATTTCCTGCTCCCTGGGCACCCTGACCCGCGAGCAGGCGCAGCGCCTGAAGGACATGGGCGCGCAGCGCTACAACCACAACCTGGAGACCGCGCGCAGCTTCTTCCCGCAGGTGGTCACCACCCACACCTGGGAAGAGCGCCGGCAGACCCTCGACTTCGTCCGCGAGGTCGGAATGGAGGTCTGCTGCGGCGGCATCATCGGCATGGGCGAGTCCCTCGAGCAGCGCGCCGAGTTCGCCGCCCAGCTGGCCGAGATCGAGCCCTGCGAGGTGCCCATGAACTTCCTCGACCCGCGGCCGGGCACCCCGTTCGCGGATCGCCCGCTGGTTCCCCTGGGCGAGGGCCTGCGCGCCGTCGCCGCCTTCCGGCTGGCGATGCCCGCTGTCACCCTCCGCTTCGCCGGCGGCCGCGAGCTGTCCCTGGGCGACGACGGCACGGAGAAGGGCCTGCTCGGCGGCATCAACGCCATCATCGCGGGCAACTACCTGACGACCCTGGGCCGCCAGATCGAAAAGGATGTGGACATGCTCGGGCGCATCGACCTGCCCATCAAGGCGCTGTAGATGTCGGGGAAATCTGCGGAAACTAATCACTCCGCGCTCGCCGCGTCCGTCCTCGCCGGCGATCCGCCCGTCTACCACCCGAATACCGGACAGCTCCTGGAAGCGGTCTCCGCCCTGCACCCGGCGGCCGCGGCCGGCCTGGACGTGCCGCGCTACTGCCGCCTGTGTGGGCGGCGGATGGTGGTCCAGGTCCGCCCCGACGGCTGGCACGCGCGGTGCTCGCCCCACGGGGAGCTGGACTCGAGCTGGCTTTTCGTCGAGACCATCCGGGAGTCGGACTAGAGCTGCCGGACGATGGTGCGCACGATGGCGCGCACCCGCCGGTCCACCGGCAGGTCGTGGTGGAGCACCACCGCGCGAGAATCAAAGTCCTGGACGTAGATGTTGCGCACCGTGCCGTCCTTGACCTTGCTGGGGGACAAAAAGCAAGTCTCGGGCGGGACCACCACGGCATCGTGGCGCGTAGCGATGCACGTGTAGGTCACGCCCTCGTCCAAGTCGCCGCCGTCGTTAACGGCGCTCAAGATCTCGCTGCCGACGATCTGCTGCTGGCCGGCGTCGCCGAAGAACGACTGGATGATGGATTTCATGATGGAGTCGTTGCGTTTGCTGGCCATCAGCGGGCTGATGATGCCGCCTTCGGTGGTGCCGTGGTTGGGCGCGCCGATCGAGATGAGGTGGCGGACCTTGCTGGCCCCGCCGAGCACGCGCATCCAGTAGCGGGCCAGCAGCCCGCCCTGCGAGTGGCCCGCGATGATGACCTTCTCCGCGCCCGTCATGGTCAGCACCGCGTCGATATAGGCGCCGACCTGCGCGGCGGACTCGGGCAGCAGGCCCGTCGCCCGCGTGCCGTAATCTGGGGCGAAGACGGCCCAGCCGTCCTCGCGGAGCTCGCCGCCCAGGATCTGCCAGATGCCCTTGGAATCGGCCGTGCCGTGCAACAAGATGATGGGCCAGGGGCGGTCCGGGCTGGGGCGGGCGGTCCAGTCGTCCTCGAAGATGCCGCGGGGTTTCAGCCGCGCGCCCAGCGGGAGCGAGTCCACCGTGGAGCTCGAGCCGGCCGAGTCGACCTCCTCGTTGGACACGGCCATCCGGGTGCGTGAATCCTCGCTCAGCGAGCCGAAATAGCCCTCCTTGGTGGGGTCTTTGCGCAGCATCTCGGCGATCTCCTCGGCGACCTCCTCGCGCAGCGCGTTGGGCGGGGCGGTGTTCTTGACGCCGAAACGGGGGTTGGCCGGGGCATCGTTCGACCAAAAGCGGCGCAGCTGCTTTTCGATTGTGGAGCGCAGTTCCTGTAGTGCATCAGCGGCCACGTACAACCATCTCCTTATACAATCCGGGGCCTTCCAGCCTAGCGAACTAGCAGGTGAGGCGGATTAGGAAAAACTTTTTTAAAAAAAATGTCATCCGAAGGGTTGACGCTCTTTCCAAAGTATCTTAAAGTAAGCCTTGCCTAATCACGGGCGGTTGTTTTGCAGAAGTTGCGCTCCACTCCTTCTGTTTAGCACCGATTAGATTAGTCATGGGGAGAAGGCCCCGCCAGCGTGCAGCCGGCGGGGCCTTCGTTTACGCGGTAGTGTGGCGGCATGCGCAATCAGGTAGAGACAGTGCAGGTGCAGACGGTGGACGAGGCGGTCACGCGCCTCATCGAACTCTACGAGCAGTCCTGTCGGCGCTCCCACGACTTCGCGGACTACGACCAGGTCCGCTACCCCAAAATCACCGTCGCCGTGCGCGAGTGGCACCCCATCGATCGCTCGCAACCCTTCGGCTACGTCAACGAGGCCGGCAACTATTCCGCGGTGATCTCCAAGCCCTACCTGCTGCGCGACTACCTGACCGCCCAGCTGCAGCGTCTAGTGGACAACTACCCGTGCGATATCTACGTCGGCTACTCGGACGTGCGCATCCCGCCCGAGTACATCCGCGGCGCCCCGCCGGCCCCGCAGGACCGCGGGACCACCGTCCCGCGCCCCACGCTCGACGACGTCAACGACGCCATCATCGACGGCGACTGGGACGCCTTCCACGGCGCGGAGAAGCCGCTGTTCCACTTCGGGCCGCAGCGCTTCGACATCGCCTGCGAGCGGATCGAGCACTACACCGGCATCGAGGTCGACACGGTGCAGAAGTACATCCTGTTCACCAACTACGCCATGCACACCACCGAGTTCGTGCAGTTCGGGCTACGCGAGCTCGCCAGCGAGGACTCGCGCTACACCGCGCTGGTGCTGCCCACGGGCGAGACCATCCACCCCAACGACGCGGTGGACCTGGACGTCGACGAGCTGACGCTGACCTCGCGCTACCAAATGCCCCGCTTCGACCTCATCACCGCCGCCGGCGACGGCATCACGATGATCAACATCGGGGTCGGCCCGTCTAACGCGAAGACCATCACGGACTGCCTGGCCGTACTGCGCCCCGAGGCCTGGATCATGATCGGCCACTGCGCGGGCCTGGACGGGCGCATGCGCATTGGCGATCTCATCCTGGGCAACGCCTACCAGCGCGACGACGGGCTCCTGGACGAGCCGGTCACCCCGGCGAACCCGATCCCCGCCATCCCGGAAATCCAGCGCATGCTGGAGGCGAGCGTGGACGAGATCTACGGCGCGGACAACCCCATCATGCGCACCGGCACGGTCTTGTCCACCAACGACCGGAACTGGGAGTGGCGCACCACCCGGCAGCTGTGGGAGTGGCTGCGGGCATCGGCAGCCGTGGCCGTGGACATGGAGTCCTGCACGCTGGCCGCCAACGGTTACCGCTACCGCGTGCCCTACGGCACCCTGCTGGCCGTCAGCGACCTGCCGCTGCACGCGGTGCCCAAGCTGCCGGCCCAGGCGCAGGCCTTCTACTCGAATTCCAAGCAGGCCCACGTCATGTGCGCGGTGCGCGCGGTCGAGCAGCTGGCGGAAAACCCGTCCCGCCTCCACACGCGCAAGCTCCGGCGGGCGCTGGGGGAAGTGCCTTTCCGTTAACGCTAATCCGGCGATAGACTAGACGGAAAGTTTCCCCATACGAGAGTCTGCAACCGTGATAGGAGCACCACGTGACTAATCCCCATAACCCCGACTGGGCGGTACCGGAAAGGGAGAACCTCACTTGGGAGACGTTTGGTGAGGCCAGCCGCAACCTATCGCAGCAGATCATCGACTCGGGCTGGATGCCGGATCTCATCATCGGCGTCGCCCGCGGCGGCCTGATCCCGGCCGGGGCCATCGGCTACGCCATCGGGGTCAAGGCCATGGGGTCCATCAACGTGGAGTTCTACACCGATATCGGCAAGACCCTGCCCGAGCCGGAACTGCTCCCGCCGTACCTGGACGCCTCCGACATGGACGGCAAGAAGGTCCTGGTGGTCGACGACGTCGCGGATTCCGGCAAGACCCTCGACCTGGTCTGCCGCATCCTCGAGCACGAGGATCTGGATCCGGAAAAGCCGAAGCTGAACGTGGACGTGCGCTCGGCGGTCATCTACACCAAGCCGGTGACCATCTTCCACCCGGACTTCGTGTGGCGCGAGACCGACAAGTGGATCAACTTCTGCTGGTCGGTCCTGCCGGTCATCACCGCGGATGGTTCTTTCCAGGAAGGGTCCTAAGACTCCGGTGAATGACACAGGTTCCCTGGGCGTAGCGGATAGCTTCCGCTACGCCTTTTCCTCTGCCCGCCGGCTGCGCATCGAGGTGCTCGGCGGCCTCGCGGTTTCCCTCGCCCTTATCCCGGAGGTGCTGAGCTTTTCCATCCTGGCGGGCCTGGACCCACGGGTGGGCCTTTTCGCCTCCGTGGTGATGGCTATCTCCATCGCCTTTACCGGCGGGCGCCCCGCGATGGTCTCCGCCGCGGCCGGCGCGGTCGCGCTGGTCATCGCCCCGCTCTCGGCCAGCCACGGCCTCGACTACGTGGTCGCGACCATCCTGCTGGCCGGGGTGCTGCAGCTGGTGCTGGCGGCGGTGGGCATCGCCAAGCTCATGCGGTTCATCCCGCGCAGCGTGATGACCGGGTTCGTCAACTCCCTGGGCATCATGATGTTCACCGCGCAGTTGCCGCACCTGCAGGACGTGCCCTGGCTGGTCTACCCGTTGGTCGGGCTAGGCCTGGTGCTCATGCTCGCCGCCCCGCGCCTGCTGCCGGCCATCCCGGCGCCGCTGATTACCATCGTGGTGCTCACCGCCCTGGTCATGATCTCCGGCTGGGAGGTCCCTGACGTGGCTGACCAGGGCGAGCTGCCGGACTCGCTGCCGGGCTTGTTCCTCCCCGATGTGCCGCTGAGCTGGGAGACCCTGCAGATCATCGCGCCCTACGCCCTGGGCGTTGCCCTGGTGGGCCTGATGGAGTCGTTGCTGACGGCCAAGCTGGTCGACGGCATCACCGATACCCACTCGGACAAGACCCGCGAATCCTACGGCCAGGGGATAGGCAATATCCTCTCCGCCCTCATCGGCGGCATGGGCGTGTGCGCGATGATCGGGCAGACGATGATCAACGTCCGCGGCGCCCGCGCACGGACCCGGCTGTCCACGCTCATGGCCGGCGTCTTCCTGCTCATCCTCATCCTGGTGCTGGGCCGGACCGTCGGGCGCATCCCCATGGCGGGCCTGGTGGCGGTAATGATCATCGTGGCGGCGACCACCGTCGACTGGCATTCCCTGCGGCCGCGCACGCTGCGGGCGATGCCCTGGTCCGAGACCCTCGTCATGGGCATTACAATGGCCGGGACCCTGATTACCTCCAACCTGGCAGTCGGCGTGGTGCTGGGCGTGCTGGCGGCGACGGTCAGTTTCGCCCAGCGGGTCTCGCACGTGGTGACCGTCGACCAGACCGGGCCGGGGGAGTACGCGGTGTCCGGCCAGCTCTTCTTCGCTTCCTCGAATGACTTGGTCTATTCCTTCGATTACGCGCCGGGCACGGACAAGGTCTCCATCGACTTTTCGGCCGCGACCCTGTGGGATACCTCCACCATCGCGGCCGTCGATGCCGTGCGCAGCAAGTACGCCTCCCGCGGAATCGAGGTAGAATTTAGGGGACTGGACGACGAAAGCCAGCGGCGGATCGAGAAATTCAACGAAGCATAACGCAGGTTACGTTAACATAACCTTAAATTGGTAAGGATTTCCTGCCTGGAAATAGTTTTTTAAACGCGTATACTTATCAGTAGTTAACCACCGATCCGAGAGAAAGGTCCAGGTCATGGACGAGAAACTGCAAACCGCAATGAACAACCAGGTCAATTCCGAGCACCAGGCGGCGCTCATCTACACCCAGCTGGCTTACGAGATGGATAACCTGTCCTTCCCGGGCATGCGCGACTGGTTCCTGGGTCACGCCGACGAGGAGCGCACCCACGCTCAGAAGTTCGCCGACCACCTGCTGGCCCGCGGCTACCGCGTCGAGCTGACCGACATCGCTATCCCGTCCCTGAAGGCTGCCACCCCGCTGGACGCCTTCGAGGCCGCCTTCAAGCACGAGCAGAAGGTCTCCGCCGAGATCCGCGAGATCGCCCGCATCGCGGACGAGGTCAAGGATCTGGATTCCCGTAGTCTGGTCAACTGGTTCCTGGACGAGCAGATCGAGGAAGAGGACACCGTCTCCGAGATCATCGACCAGGTCAAGCTGGTTGGCAACGACGGCTCCGGCCTGCTGCGCATCGACGCAAACCTGGGCTCTGCCGAATAAAGAATTAGACCAAATAACGGTCCGGTTAAAATAATCACTTTTGTCCCACTGGAGGCTTCTCCGGTGGGACAATTGTATTTTATGACCGCAAAGCAGAAAACGACCGCCGCCATCGCCCTCGGGCTGATGGTTCTCGCTTTGGTCGGGGGACTGGCACTGACGGCGGTAGACATCGCGTGGGGGATCTTCTTCTCCTCGGCCGCCCTCATGCTGAGCCCGTTCGCCGGCATGGCCATGCTCGCCGGCGTGCGCTTCCTGCGCGCCAGCGGCCTCGTCAAGGCCTTCTTCGGGGTCGGCGGCGTCCTGCTCCTGGCGGCCATCGCCCTGTTCTTCGTGAACCCCGCGGGCACGGGCCTGCCGGAGCTCATCGGCGGCGCCACCTGCGGCATCGTCGGCCTGTGCCTGCTCCAGCCCCGGGTGGTCACGCATGGCTAAGGCCAAGCTGCTCTTCGATCTGTACGGCGTGCTCATGCGGCTGCCCTCGGCCGCGGACCGCCGCCTCCTCGAGGAGACGCTCGGGGTGCAGGACAGCGCGCGTTTCTGGGAGACCTACGAGGAGTTGCGCCCGCCCTACGACGCCGGGCTGGTCTCCGACGAGCGCTGGTGGACCGCGCTCGCCCGCCGCAGCGGCCTGGGCGACATCGACACCAGCCAGGCCGTGGCCGCGGACATCGCGGGCTGCCTCGAGGCGGACATGGAGATGGTTGGCTTCGTGCAGTCGCTTATCGATGCCGGCCACCCCGTCGGCGTCCTTTCCAACATCCCGACTGGGCTCGCCGCCGTCGTGCGGCGCGAGCACCCCTGGCTAGAGGATTTCGCGGCCGTCACCCTGTCCTGCGATATCGGGGTGGCCAAGCCGGAGGAGCAGGCCTACCTCGTCGCCGTCGATGCCCTCGGCGGCACCCTCAAGGACACCATCTTCTTCGACGACCGCGACGACTTCGTGCGCGAGGCCCGCGAGGCGGGGTTGCGGGCCGAGCGCTTCGAAGGCATCGATAGCGTGCGGAAGGTGCTTTCTACACCCTGACCTTGCGCAGCTCGAGCGGCACGCGCAGCAGCGGGTCCAGGGCGACGGCGCGCGCGACCGCGCGGACGATCTCGCGGTGGGTGGGGATCATGCGCAGCTGGACCTCGGCATCGGGGGCCTCTTCCCGCACGGCGCTGGCGAAGCGGCGCGGGGCCTGCGGGTCATCCACGAAGGCGGAACCGGCCACCACCACGGTATTCGGGTGGTGCTCGCGCACCAGCCGGGCGGCGACCACGCCGAGATCGTGCGCGCGCTCATCGAGGATGGAGCGTGGGGCATCGGCAATGCTGTCGACCGTCACGCCCTGCTCCGCCGCCTTCTTGAGCACCGCCGCCGTCGACAGGGAATCCTGCGCGGGGCGGCCCTGCGGATCGGTCAGCGGGGTGAGCTGCTGGACCCCGTCGTCGTTGGACAGGGCCGCGCCGATGGAGTCGTCCGCGAAGAGCACTAGGACCTTGTCCTCGGAGGCGATGTCCGCGGCCTGGGTCTCGGAGCCCAGGATGGCCGGGATGGCTGCGGTGACCACGACCGGCACGCTGAACTGGAAGCGCAGGCGCTCGGCGATGTCGACGCCATTCCACCCCAGGTTCGGGGCGTAGACGAGGCCTTCGTCGTCGACCTGGCCGGAGGTGGTCACGCCGACGGAGACCAGCGCCTGGTCCAGGCCCGCGGTCAAGCGGTTGATGCCGGCCATGATGTGCTCGATGAAATCCGCCTCGCTCAGCGATGCCACCGGGGTGGTGATGTCATCCTCCCGAATGGTGCGGCCCTTGGTGTCGTAGAGGCCGATATAGGTCGAGGAGGTGCCGATGGCGATGCCAGCCAGCAGCCAGTTGTTCTCTGCTACCTCCAGCGGCACCGTCGGGCGTCCGCGGCCCTTCGTGCGGGTCAGGTCGGTGCGCTCTTGGATGAGCCCGGCCTGCAGCAGCGCCGTGGTCGCGCGCGTGATGGTGGGCTGGGACAGGCCGGTCGCTTCCACTAGCTCGCTCCGAGTGATGATCGGCTTGAGGCGCACCAGGTGGAGGCACTTGGCGGCGGGTGTGCGTGGGCGAGTGAAGGCCGGTCCTGGCTTGATCATGCAACTTAGTATAAAGAGAACAGACTGCATTGTCTAATTCTATACGTTGACCGGTGGTCGAAATTAGACTGCATGGTCTAGCAATTGTGGTGTTTTGGTGCGGAAATGTCAGATTTTTCGACATCACCCCCTCCGCCCGGCCATTACCTGTTCGACCGTCCGCAACCAATTGCAGGAGCGCCGGGACATCGGACCCTCGGGGCTGGTGGCCTGCCAGGTGCCGTCGTTGAACAGCCAGATGACGTCCGAGGTGTGCGGGTCGATGACGTAGGTCGCGCGCCCGTCGGTCTTGATGTTGTGGTGGTGCTGACACAGGTTGACGAGGTTGTACGCGGCCGTCGGGCCGCCGTCGCCGAAGTCGACGCAATGGTCCTTCTGGCAGCGCTCCGCCTTGACCGTGCAGCCGGGGTAGCGGCACGTGCCGTCGCGGCCGTTGATGAAGGCCTTGATGTCGTTCGGCGTCGCGTAGTTGCGGCTGCGCTTTTCCGCGATATCCGACATGTGGCGGACGGTGGTTGCTGCGTCCGCCAGCTTCTGGCCGCTTTTGTGGCTAATCCAGCCGAAACCGGCGACGAAGATGGGGGCATGGGGGACGTCGCTGGCCTGGTAGAGGTTGAGGACCACTTGCGGGGAGGAGTATTCCCCGAGGATGAGGCCGGCGAGCGCGGCGGCCGGGCTGATGCCGTGTTCTTTGGCGGTGCGGGAAATGGCGTCGTCTAGTTGGGCGGTGGTTGCGGGGTCGTAGTCGGCGTAGATGCCGGCGCGGGATCCTGACTGGGACTCGCAGGAATAGTTGCCGCCGTCTGGGCCGGAGGTATCGGTCGAATCTTTCGACGTGTCTTCGGGCTGTTCCGTGGCCACCAGGCTGTTGAGCTTGCGGCGCAGGTTGGCGTAGGAGGGCAGGCGCTGGCCCGGGCGGGTAGGGCTGAGGTATTTGTTTAATTCAGTATCTATGCGTTCTAGAACGTCCTGGGTGGGCTCGCCCAGGTTATTTAAGACTTGGTCGATCAGGATGAGGTAATTGAAACCGATGTGCTGGAGTCTTTCCACGGTTTCTTCGAGCTGGGGCAGGGTGTCGAGGCGTTCGAGGGCTAAGCAGCGGTTGAGGCAGGCGGTATAAGAAAGGCCGGTGCGGGCGGCGAGGTTGCCGACGGTGGTCTCGCAATCCTCGTTAATGGGCGGGCGGAGGCGTTGCCACAGGTGGTAGTCAACGCGGCGGATCTGGGTGGCCTCGTGGGCGATAGGGCAGTTCGGTGTATTGACGGTGTAATAAGGGTCCATGACATTCTCCCCGAATGAATATGTCGTAACTATGTTCTAACCCAACCCCCATAATAGCAATCCAAACCAGCACCGCAACCCCTGCGCCAAACTTTTTCGAAACTATGTTGCAATTTTCGAAGGGGACTAGTTCGGGAACTGATGCCTAAGTGTTATCTTCCTGCCGGCAGCGGGAAAAGACCTGGTAAGGGCGACTTTGGCGGGGCAGGAGGCATTCAGCGTTCTCACCGCGCCGCGCCAGGTAGCGGTGAAGCGGGGAAAGTGGCTAGACTTCCCAATCATGAGTTCCGAGCATAACGCCGAGCGTCAGCCTTCCCTTCTGGACGCTTCGTGCGATAATTTCGCAGCTGATTTGGCAGCCCTGACCCCTACCGATGCGACGGCGTGGGGCGTTGCGGGCTACGAGGGTGAGTTGCAGGACTTCTCGCCCGAATACTACGAAGCCGTGGCGGACCGTACCCGCGAGATGATTGCGGATCTCGACGCCCTGGATGACTCGACGGACGAGTCGGACGACGAGGACGACTTCGACGACGTCGACTACGTGACCGCAGCCGTGTTGCGCGATCGCCTCTGCCTGGACCTAGACATGCACCACCGCATGGAGGACCTGCGGCTGCTCAACAACATCGCCTCGCCGGTCCAGACCATCCGGGACACCCTCCTGCTCATGCCGCAGGAGACCGAGGAGGACCTGGACGCCATCCGCTCCCGCCTGTCCAAGG
Source organism: Corynebacterium sp. LK2537 (assembly GCF_040946485.1). Classification (NCBI taxonomy): domain Bacteria; kingdom Bacillati; phylum Actinomycetota; class Actinomycetes; order Mycobacteriales; family Corynebacteriaceae; genus Corynebacterium; species Corynebacterium sp. LK2537. The sequence goes on along the minus strand of NZ_JAYWLQ010000004.1, from coordinate 254,933 downwards.
TGGGCAGCGCGCTGGCGGGTTATCGGGACTCGCTGACGGAGGCGGCATCGCACGGCTTGGTGGCGGCCAACCGCCAGATCAATGAGGTCATCGGCCAGTGCAACGCGCTGACGGATAGCGACTCGATGCTCGACGAGCTCGGCCTGGCCGAGGACTCCGCCGAGGTGGAGCACGCCAAGCAGGCTTTCGAAGAATTCTCCGCCTGGCTGTCGACGGACCTGCAGCCGCAGGCGCCGACCTCGGACGCTTTCGGCCGCGAGCGCTACGAGCTGTTCTCCCACCTGTTCGTGGGCGACGTCGTGGACGTGGACGAGGCTTATCGCTGGGGCCTGGAGCAGCTGCGCGAGATCAACGCCGAGCAGGAAAAGATCGCCCATAGCCTCTACGGCAACGAATGCACCGTGCGCACGGCGATGCGCAAGTTCAACCAGGAAGAGCGCTACCTCCTGCGTGGCAAGGACGCGCTGGTGGAGTGGATGCAGTCCACGGCCGACCGCGCCATCGAGGAGCTGGACGGCAAGTACTTCGACGTGCCGGAGCAGGTGCGCGAGATTGAGTGCTGCATCGATCCGGCGGGCACCGGCGGGATCTTCTACACCCAGCCGGCGGATGACTTCTCCCGCTCGGGCCGGATGTGGTGGTCGGTGCCGGCCGGCCAGGACGTATTCCACACCTGGCAGGAGTTGACCACGGTCCACCACGAGGGCGTGCCGGGCCACCACCTGCAGATCGGCCAGGCCCTGGTCGAGCCGGATCTGAACCTGTGGCGCCGCAGCGTGTGCTGGAACTCCGGCCACGGCGAGGGCTGGGCCCTCTACGCCGAGGAGCTCATGGCGGAGCTCGGATACATGGACGATCCCGGCTACCGGATGGGCCTTTTGGACGCTAAGCGCCTGCGGGCGGCCCGCGTGGTCGCGGACATCGGCCTGCACCTGGGCAAGAAGATGCCGGACGGCTCCGGCGTCTGGGACAAGTCCCACGTGCACACCTTCATGCGGGAGAACACCGCGATGGACTCGGCGAACCTCTCCTTCGAGGTCAACCGCTACCTGGGCTGGGCCGGCCAGGCGCCATCGTACGCGCTGGGGGCGCGCCTGTGGCGCCAGACCCGCGACGAGGCAGTCGCGCAGGGCATGAGCGAGCGCGAGTTCCACGCCGAGGCGCTGGCGCTGGGCTCGGTGCCGATGTCCATCCTGCGCGAGACCATCCTCGACTAGGTGCTAGCGTTTCCTCCGCGTGAAGAGGCGGATGAGCTGGGGCAGGTAGCCGGCAATCACCAGCACGATGATGAGCCGGATGAGCTGGATGGCCACCACTGCTGGCCCGGCCCCGCCTTCGGAGGACAGCGCCAGGACGGTCTCGAGCGCGCCGGGGCTGGTGGCCAGGTAGGCCTCGAAATAGGTGATGTCCAGCGCCCAGGTCAGCGGCCAAGCAGTTGCCGCGCAGAGGGCGATGACCACGACGATATAGGCCACGGTGGCGGGCAGCTGCGCCGCGAACCGCTGCAGTGCGGGCCACGACAGGCCGCCGCCGCAGACCCAACCGATGCACATGAACGCCAAGATTCGGAAGGGTTCGATGGGCTGGAGGGTGAGCTCACCGGGCAGGAACAACGAGGCCAGCACCGTCAGCAGGAGCGGGCCGATCACGCCCGGGGCGGGCAGGCGGAGAAGCTTGCCGAGGGGCTCGCCGGCGAAGGCGATGGCCAACACGAGCAGGATCATCCACCAGTGCTGATCCGGCTGCGGGGCGTCGACCGGATGGGAGTCGGCCGGGGTGGATAGGAAGCCGACGACGACCGGCAGGGTCATGGACACGGTCAGCAGGCGCAGGTACTGGGTCAGCGCCACGTAGCGGTAGTCCGCGCCGAGGTCGTCGGCGAGCACCGGCATCATGGACGCCCCGCCGGGCAGCATGGACAGGATGCCGGTGTCCCGGCTGACGGCCTTCGGCTGGGCGCGGTGCAGGAGGAGCCCGCCGCCAATGCCGACTAGCACCGTCACCAGGGAGACCACGACGCCCGCGGGCAGGAAGCCGACGATGCGCGACAGCGGCACCGTGGTCAGGGGGATCGCGGCCAGGATGCCGATGAACCCGCGGCTGAGCGCGTAGACGTGGCGGTTGACGGGCAGCTCTTTGCGGGTCGCCAGCGCCATGCCGGCGGAGACCACGATGGCGGCCACGATCCAGGCCGCCGGCACGTTCCAGTGGTCAAAGAGCCAGCCGAGGCCCACGGAGGCGGGCGCGACAATCATCCAGCGCACTGCCAACGGCATGCGGGCACCTCCTTGTAAATTCGATCCCCTTTATACTATTGGCCTTATACTGTTGCCATGGAAATAGGCGCGGGAACCTGGGCACTGCTCGTGGCGGGGGCCGGGGTGGCCGGCTGGATCGACGCGGTCATCGGCGGCGGCGGGCTGGTGCTCATCCCCCTGATCTTGGCGCTGGTTCCCGGCGTGGCCCCGGCCACGGCGCTGGCGACGAATAAGGTGGCGGCGGTCTCGGGCACGGCATCGGCGGCGGTAACGCTGGTGCGCAAGGTGCGGCCGCCCGCGCGGGAGCTGGTGCCGATGGCGGTGTTGGCGGCGGTGGCCTCGGGCGTGGGTGCGCTGATGGCCTCGCTGCTCAACGAGGACGTGATGCGGCCGCTGATCATTGTTCTGCTGCTCGCCGTGGGCACGTTCATCGCCTTCAAGCCGAGCTTCGGCGGCGGCGACAGCGAGGGGATCCACTCTGGCTGGCGGTCCTGGGCGGCGCTGGCAGCGACGGCTGCGGTGGCGTTCTACGACGGCATCTTCGGGCCGGGCACCGGCATGTTTTTGATCATGGCTTTTACCGCCATCTTCTCCCAGAACTTTCTGCGCTCGGCGGCGATGGCGAAGGTGGTCAACACCGCGACGAACCTGGGCGCGCTGGTGGTCTTCATCGTCGGCGGACACGTGTGGTGGACGCTCGGCATCGTCCTGGCGGTGGCCAATATCGTCGGCGCGCAGCTGGGCGCGCGCACGGTGCTGGGCGGGGGCACGAAGCTTATCCGCTACGCCCTGCTGACCCTCGTGGTGGTCATGAGCTGCTACCTCGCGTGGCAGCAGTGGGGCTAGGCCGGGTCTTCCGGCCAGGCGTGCTTGGGGTAGCGCCCGCGCATTTCGGCGCGCACCTGCTGGTAGGGGCCGGACCAGAAGCTGGCCAGGTCGTCGGTGACCGCGAGCGGGCGGCCGGCGGGGGACAGCAGGTGGAACTGGACCGGCAGGCCGGCTATCGCGGGGGAGGAATGCAGCCCGAAGCACTCCTGGAGCTTGACGCGCACGACGGGACGGCCGGTCGCGTAGTCGATGCGCGGGTGCTTGCCCGAGGGGACCGTGAGGCGTTCGGGCGCGGCGGCATCGATGTCGTTGGGCCACGGCAGCAGGCGCTGGAGCGCCGGGTACATGTCGACCTCGCGCGGGGGCTTGCCGCGGACGATGTCGCCGAGCTCTGGGCCCAGCCAGTACTGCGGATCGGCCTTTTGTGGATCCGGCCAGGGATCGCCGAGGCGCGCGTGGAGGAAGGCCAGGCGGTCGAAGAGGCGCTGCGCCTTGTCGGAGAAGTGGAAGATTTCTAAGCCAGTCCGTTCGAGCAGGCGGGCGAGGGCCTCTGCCGCGGCCTCCGGGCTCGGCTGGGTCGGGGTGGAGCTGAGCTCGATCTGCCCGGCCCGGCGGATCTGGCGGGCGCGCAGCTTGCCCTTGACGAAGTCGGTTTCCAGCTCTTCGGTCACGCCGATGATGTCCAGCGCGTCTTCTTCGGAAATGCGGGCGGCGGCGCGGATGGTGCCGCCCTCGGCGGAGCGGGTCACGACCGCGGTGGCCAGCCACTCGGAGCCGTCGAGGCCGAGGTCGTGGGGCAGGCGGGCCCGCGTTCCGGAGGCCAGCAGGTAGGTGTCGTCGTTCACGCGGCGGGCGATCCAGCGGGGGAAGGCCAGCCCGGTGATGGCGCCGGGATCGCTGACGCCGCTGCCGGTGCTCACCAGCTCGGCCAGGCGCTGGGATTCGGACTTCGGCGCGCGCTGGCGGGCGATGTCGCCACGGGGATCGTCGGCCAGCACGGCGACGGTGGCCGCGGCGGACGGCCCGCATTCGATAAGGGCGCGGCCCAGGTGCGGGTCCAGCGGCAGGCGGACCAGGCGTTTGCCTAGCTGGGTCAGGTGGCCGCCCCGCAGGGCGCCGAGGGATTCCAGGTGTTCTCGGGCGCGGGTCAGGTGCTGCGGCTGGGGGCTATCGAGCAGCGGGCAGTCGCCCCAGGCGGCCAGCTGCAGGGCGGCCTGGGTGAGATCCGTGGTGAGGATCTCCGGGGTGATGGCCTCGGCCGCGTGCTCGTAGTCGGCGGCGGAATAGGCGCGCACCACGGTGCCCGGGCCCTCGCGGCCGGCGCGGCCGGCGCGCTGGTCCGCGGTGGACTTGGCCGAGCTGATGGTGACCAGCCCCGTCATGCCGCGGCTGGCATCCAGCCGGGGCACGCGGGACAGGCCGGAGTCGATGACGGTGCACACTCCGGGCACGGTCAGGGAGGACTCGGCCAGGGAGGTCGAGACCACGATCCGCGGGGTGGACGAGGGTTGCAGGGCCGCGTCCTGCTGCCGGGAATCTAGGCGTCCGTGCAGGGGGAAGCTGCCGGGCAGGCGGCCGACGACGTGTTCGACCTCGCGCACGCCCGGCACGAAGACCAGGGCGGAGTGCCCGGTGGCGGAGACCTGCTCCTGCGCCAGCTGGGCCAGGTGGTCCAGGAATTCCCGGGAGCAGCTGCTGCGGTCGGGGTGTGGGCGGTAGGAGATATCCAGCGGGTAGGTCACCGCCGGGGTGCTGAGCGTTTCGGCTCCTAAGAATTCGGTGAGCTTGTCGCGCTCGAGGGTGGCGGACATGGCTACCAGCCGGAAGTCGTCGCGCAGCTCGGCGAGCTCCAGGCACATGCCTAGGATGAGATCGGTATCCAGCTGGCGCTCGTGGACCTCGTCGATGGCGACGGCGGAGATACCCTCCAGATCCGGATCCCGCAGCAGGCGCTGGAGGAGTACGCCCGGGGTCACGAACTCGACGTGGGTGCCGGGCTGGTGCTCGCCCTTGACGCTGAAACCGACGGCCTTCGGGGCTCCGGAGAGGTGGCGCAGCCGGCGGGCGGCGGCGCGCACGACCACGCGGCGGGGCGCGGTGACGATGACCTTGCCCCCGCAGTGGTTGGCCAGGGCGGGCGGGACCAGGGTGGTCTTACCGGTGCCGGGCGGGGCTTGGATGACTAGGCGCCCGGTGGCATCGACAAGCGTGGGCAGGCGGTCAATGACCCCGGCCACGGGCAGGTCGCGGCCGATCCGTGCGATGTCGAACATGTCATCCAAGCTTACGCACGACCCGCCCGGGGAGCCAAGCACCAGGGAATTGTCCGGCACGTCCTTGGTGACCAGGGTGCCGGCGCCGATGACGCAGTTGTCGCCGATGGTGACCCCGGGCAGGACGGTGACGTGAGCGCCGAACCAGCAGTTGGTGCCTACCGTGATGGGGTGGGCGATCTCCCAGCCGGCGGCGCGCATCGTCGCGTCGTCGATCGGGTGGCCGACGGTGATAAAGGAGCAGTGGGGGCCGACCAGGGTGCCCGCGCCTAGCCGGATCTTGGATTGAGCCAGGAAAGTCGCGCCGAAGTTGATGAAGACGTTGTCGCCGCAGATGAGGTTGTAGCCGTATTCCACGTTGGCCGGGGCAAACCACCCGGGGACTGCGGATTCTTCCGGTAAAAGCTCTCGCAGGATGGCTTCGGCGGCGTGCGGTTCGGTGTTGCCCAGGTCGTTGAACTGCTTGATGAGCCGGAAGCCGCGGAGTTGTTCCGTGCGGAGCTCGTCGCTGCCGGGCAGGTGCCACCGCCCGGATTCCATGCGCTCGCGGGTGCCGTAGACCGCGTGATTGTCCTCGCTGTCCTTGATCGTCATGCTGTCTATTGTGCCGACAATCGCGCCGCTGGTTGTGCCAGACTGGGTGTCATGCTTTTCGAGGTGGAGCGCCCCACGGCCAAGGTCGCGCCCGGGGTGGCGCACGTGCCGGGCTACTGGTCGGCGCCGGAGCAGCACGCGTGGGTCGCGCGGTTTAGGGACCTGGCGCGCCGGGCCAACGGCACGCCCTTTGCCATGCAGCGGCCCCAGCTGGCCTCCGGCGGGCGCATGAGCGTGCACATGCTGAACCTGGGGCATTACTTCGACTATGACAGTTACCGCTACGTGGACCGGAAATTCGGACACACCGTCCCGGCCCTGCCCGGGGATCTTCGGCAGGCGGCTATCGATGCCGTCTCCCGCGCCGCCGCCCTCGCCGAGGAGCTGGTCCCGTGGGCGGAAAGCTACTTGCCGGACATGGCCCTGGTGAATTATTACCCGCCGGGCGCGCAGATGGGCATGCACCAGGATCGCTACGAGTCCACGCGGGCGCCCATCGTCTCCTTTTCCATTGGGGAGGAGGCGCTGTTTCGCATCGGCGGCACGGAAAACCGCAACCGGCCCTGGGAGGAGGTGACGCTGGCCTCCGGGGATCTCATCGTCTTCGGCGGCCCGAAGCGTTTTGCTTTCCACGGGGTGCCCGAGGTTCGCCCCGGCACCGCGCCGGAAGGCTGCGGGCTGGCGCAGGGCCGAATCAATGTCACGGTGCGGCAGGTCTTTTCCGGGTAGGCTGTGCCAGAAACACTTAACCGTTAAACTGAAAGGAAGTCCGACATGGCAAAGATCGGCATCATCATTGGCTCTATCCGCGAAGGTCGCCTGGGCGAAGCCGTCGGCCGCTGGGTCGAGGGTATCGCCCGCGACCGCGCTGAGCAGGGCGTGGACTACGAGCTCATCGACCTGGCTGCCTTCAATGTTCCGCTGCTGACCGCCGCCACCGTCCCGGGCGCGGCCAACAAGCAGTACGACGACGCCAACGTGCAGGCGTGGTCCAAGGCTATCGATGCCTGCGATGCCTTCGTCTTCGTCACCCCGGAGTACAACCACTCCGTGCCGGGCGCCTTCAAGAACGCCTACGACTCCTTGGGCGCGGAGTGGGCCGGCAAGCCGGTCGCCTTCGTCGGCTACGGCGCCTCCGGCGCCATCCGCGCGGTCGAGGCCTGGCGCCTGGTGGTCAGCAACTTCCAGATGGCCCAGCTGCGCAACCAGCTGGAGGTCTCCATCTTCTCCGACTTCACCGACGGCGAGTTCACCCCGGACGAGGACAAGACCAAGCGCATGGACAACATCCTGGCCGAGCTCGAGGATGCGCTGGGCAAATAACCCCCCGGCGGAGTATTGCTTCGATTTTATAAAGCCTCAATATAGGCTTCGTTGATACATCAAGGTGTGTGGAATTACCCCCGGTGGGAGAAAGTCGCTGGCGGTCGCGCTGCGGGGTGCCTGGCTGCTTGTTACGGTGTCTGCGGCCGGCGGTGCCCACGGCATTCGCTGGCCCAGGACACCGTTATTTTTGAGTAGAAAGGACTTTCCGTGACCTTCCCGTTCATCCCGAAGAAGGGCATCGCCAGCGCGCTGGCTGCCGCACTGGTGACGACCGGCGCTGCCGCCCCGGCAGCGCCGGCCAACGAGCTGGATTCCAACATCCAGGGCCCGTTGGTGCTGGCCGAAGCGATGTACTACGACGCCGGGGAGGACGAGATCCGGCTCGACGAAGGCAAGATTGACCACGATCGCGTCACCGCCGAAGAGATTGATCAGGTAGAGGCTGGCCTGGCGGATTTGACCGATGAGCAGGTGGACCAGGTGCTGATCGACAACGGCTACGAGCCGGACGAGATGCGCGACTCGGATAACGACAACTCCGGGGTCTCCTTCCGGATCGCGCCCGCCATCATCTGGGGAGGCGTGGCCATCTTGGGTATTCTCACCGGTGGCGGATTGATCTTCTACTCGATGTACACTTCCCATGCAGAAAAGCAGAACCTGATTAACCAGTGCTACCAGAACGGTGGCAGCCCGGTGGTTGACAGCCGCGATTCCGCCGGCGTGGAGGGTACCACCGATTCCGGAGCAGCTAAGAATGAAGGAGGCTACCGCTTCGAATGCCAGAAGTAGAAACGACTCGAAACGCCCCCATGGTGGTTGCCGCGATCGTTGTGGTGGGGCTGTTCCTGCTGCTGCTGTTGTACCTGGGCCTAAGCCGCTACTACAACGCGCAGGAGCTGGACTCCCTCGTGGAGGGCGCCGAGGCTAACGGGCAGAGCTACTCCGTGGAGATCCACAACGGTCTGACGGGTAGCTATTCCTTCCGCGCCCACTAGCCGGCGATGTCCTTGAGTGCCGCCAGGTGCTCACGGAAGGCAGCGCGACCACGCGCGGTGAGGCTTACCCACACGGTGTCCTTGCCGCGCGTGGAGCCGTATTCGCGGAAGCGGCTGACGTATTCTACCTCCTGTAGGGCGCTGAGCTGCTTGGAGAGCGCGGACGGGCTTAAGCCCACCTCCCGGGCCAGCGAGGAAAACTCCATCTCTTGGTTGACTGCTCCCTCGGTCGCGCCGTAGGCGTTGAGTACGGCGCAGATTTTAAACCGGTTGAGAGGGTGGATGACTGGATCGAGCTGGCCGTTCATGAATGATTCCGCTCCCGGGAGCTGAGATCTAGGGCGCCACTGCCTAGGGCCCACCACACGCTGGCAAAGGCCAGGAGGCCAAGAGGTAGCACGACCCAGGCCGGCAGGTCGTGGGCGAAGATGAAGGCGGACATCGGCCAATAGAGGCAGAAAAGCCCCAGCCCGTAGCGCTTGTCCGCGGAGGGTGCGGCGAAGGGATCTTGGCGGTAAGACTGTCGCACCCGCGGGTAGCGCCGGGGCAGGAGGAAGGCGGCGACGAGTATAACGGCAACGACGATGAGGAGCGCCCACCAATGGCGGGGCCGAAACGCCATGAGCACGAAGGCCGCCAGGTAGGTCAACGCCAGGCAAAAAGCGACCCAGGGTGGGAACAGGGCGTTCTTTTTCTTTGCGAGGGATTCGTTAAAGGACAGAGCCTCGGTGGCCTGCTTCTTTTCATTGTTTTCCACAGTGGAAAGTATGACACTTTCCGTACTAGAAAACAAGGGTTTTGTTACACTGCGGGGCATGACTAATCATGACGCGGGTAACAAGAAAGTAGCAATCGTGACGGGTGCCTCCTCCGGGATTGGCGCCGCGAGCGCGCGGGCGCTGGCAGCCGACGGCTGGCACGTGATCGTGGCGGCGCGGCGCAAGGACCGGCTGGACGCCCTCGCGGAAGAAATCGACGGCACCGCCATCGAGCTGGACGTCGCCAGCCAGGAGTCCGTGGACGCGCTCGCCGCGCAGGTGGACCGGGTGGACCTGTTGGTCAACAACGCCGGCGGCGCCAAGGGCCTGGAGCCACTAGTCGACACCAAGATCGGGGACTGGCAGTGGATGTATGACGTGAACGTGCTGGGCACGGTACGCATGCTGCAGGCGCTGGTGCCGAAACTAGAACAAGCCCCGGATAACTCGGGGCTTGTCATCAACATGGGTTCGGTGGCCGGCTGGGGCGTCTACGAAGGCGGCTCCGGCTACAACAGCGCCAAGCACGGCGTGCGGGTGATCTCCCGGGCGCTGCGGCTGGAAAACCACAACATCCGCACCACGGAGATCGACCCGGGCCGCGTGGCCACCGATTTCTCGCTCGTCCGCTTCAGCGGCGACGAAGAGCGCGCCGCTAAGGTCTACGACGGCCAGCTCAACCTCGCCGCCGAGGACATCGCGGAGGCGGTGCGCTGGGTGGCGTCCCTGCCCGCCCACGTCAACATCGACGTGATGACGGTCAAGCCGCGCACCCAGAGCTAGGAGCTAAGAGCCTACTTCTGCAGACCGAACTGGCCGGAAACGGCCGGGGTCAGGTTCTGGTAGACGTGCTTGTGCTCCTGGTACTCTTCCAGACCCGTCGGGCCCAGCTCGCGGCCGTTGCCGGACTGCTTGTAGCCGCCCCACTCGGCCTGCGGCAGGTACGGGTGGAAGTCGTTGATCCAGATGGTGCCGTGGCGCAGGCCGCGGGCGACCTGCTCGGCCTTGCCCGCATCCGTGGTCCACACCGCGCCGGCCAAGCCGTACTCGGTGTCGTTGGCGATCTCGATGGCCTCCTCCTGCGTGGTGAAGGTCTCCACCGTCACGGTCGGGCCGAAGGCCTCGTCGTGGACGCAGTCCATCTCCCGGGTGGTGTCATCGATGATGGTCGGCAGGTAGTAGATGCCGGCGCCCAGGTCCGTGTTGCCGGTGCCGTGCTGGCCGTTGGTGTCCTCGCTGGTGGCCGCGCGGCCGCCGGTGAGGATGGAGGCGCCCTGCTCGCGGGCGCGGTCCACGTACTCGGCGATCTTCTCGCGGTGCTCGGCGGAGATCAGCGGGCCGGTCTCGGCCTTGTCGTCCGTCGGGCCGCCGATCTTGATGTTGTTGGTGCGCTCGACCAGGGCCTCGATGAACTTGTCGTGGATGGATTCCTCCACGATCAGGCGGGAGCCTGCGGAGCAGACCTGGCCGGAGTGGAAGAACGCGGCGTTGAGGGCGTTGTCCACGGCGGCGTCGAAGTCCGCGTCGGCGAAGACGACGTTCGGGTTCTTGCCACCTAGCTCCAGCGCGGTGCGCTTGACGGTCTCCGCGGCGTTCTTGGCGATCAGCTTGCCGGTGACCAGGCCGCCGGTGAAGGAGACCATGTCCACGTCCGGGTGCTGGGACAGCGGGTTACCGCAGTTGGCGCCGGCGCCGGTGATCAGGTTGGCCACACCGTCCGGCAGGCCGGCATCGCGCAGCACGGCCATGAGCAGCATGGCGGTGTGCGGGGTCAGCTCCGCCTGCTTGAGGACGAAGGTGTTACCAGCGGCGATGGCCGGGGCAACCTTCCAGGACACCTGCAGCAGCGGGTAGTTCCACGGGGTGATCAGGCCGCAGACGCCGACCGGCTCGGCGTCGATACGGGAGCGCACGTTCGGGTCCGCCGGGTCGACCACGCGGCCGGCCTGGTGGGAAGCCAGGGTGCCGAAGTAATCGAAAGCGCCGGCGATGTCTTCCATGTCGCCCATGGACTCTTCCAGGCGCTTGCCGGTGTCGGCGGATTCCGCCTTGGCGAAAAGCTCCTGGTTGTCGCGGATGGCCTGGGCCACGCGCAGCAGCAGCTTGCCGCGCTCGATGGCCGGGACGGAGGACCAGGTGCCGGCATCGAAGGTGCGGCGGGCGACTTTGATAGCGCGGATCGTGTCCTCGTCGGTGGCTTCGGAGACCTCGGCGACGACGGTGCCGTCGGCCGGGCAGGTGATGGTGCGGGTGCCGCCCTCAGCAGCGGCCTCCCACTGGCCATCGATGAATAGGGACTTCGGACCGTCGCCCGTGTGGACGCCGGAGAGGAGCTCCGTCGTAGAAGGATCAAACAGTGCGTTCTGGGTGCTCAACAAAGCATCCTTTCTTGTCGGCGCTTTAATAGGGGCCGGCATTCGTATTCAAACAGGGAAGTTGTTCGGTTCCGCTTTCCGGTCTACCAGAACTAATTATCCTCGCGCCAGATCTGCTCGGGCTCTGCGCCATCGGAAACATCGGACTCACCTGGGCGTTCGGACTGCATGTGCAGGAAGGCCAGGTGGCGTTCGTAGAGATCCAGCACGTTGTTGATGAGCTGGTTCTCGCTGTAGCCGTAGACGTCGTAGCCCAAAGAACCGGTGAGATCGTAGACCTCGAGGCGGAAGTATTCCTTCTGATCACCGGCCAGGAACTCCGGGCATTCGGAGGCCACGGGGAAGAGCTGGTAGCGGAACTTGCGCTCGTTGTGCAGCGTGACCTGCAGGTCCAGCTGGGGCAGTTCCAGGTCAGGCAGCTCGCTGGTCAGCAGGATGGCGTCGTAGCCGCGCTGGCGCATCTGGACCGCGACCTTTTCCAGGGCGAACTCGGCGGTGTTCCGCATATAGGTGTCCATGTCCTGCTTGGTCGGGTAGGTATTGGCGCGATCCAGGCGCTGCTTCCAGCTGTCGCCGTCGGCGGCGATCCGGTCGGTGCGGCCGGAGATAACGCCGTGGAGCGCGGTGGTGCGCGCCTCCTTCTGCAGGTTTTCCAGGCGCAGCGACTTCCACAGGGAGAACATCACCAGGTAGATGACCACGGCGAAGGGCAGGCCCATGACCACGGTGGCGGACTGCACCGTGGCGATGCCGTCGATCTGCAGCAGGGCCAGGGTCAACAGACCCACGGCGATGGACCAGAAGATGCGCAGCCAGCGGGTTCCGTCTTGGCGACTGTCGGTGATCTTCGAGGTGAAGTTCGACATCACCAGCGCGCCGGAGTCGGCCGAGGTGATATAAAGCAGCAGGCCGATGCCCGTGGTCAGCAGGATGATGAAGCCCGAGGCCGGGAACTCCTGCAGCATGTCGTAGAAGCCCTGCTCCGGGATGTTGACCGCGTTCTCGGCGAACTCGGGGTAATCACCCGAGCGCACCATGTCCAGGGCGGTGTTGCCGAAGAAGGACATCCACATCAGGATGAACAGGAACGGGAAGGTCAGGGTGCCGAAGATGAACTGGCGCAGGGTGCGCCCGCGGGAGATACGCGCCAGGAACAGGCCCACGAAGGTAGCCCAGGCGATCCACCAGGCCCAGAAGAACAGGGTCCAGGACTGCATCCACTCGGCCGTGGCGGCCGGATCATCCGTGAAGGCCATGGTGTCCATGGTCCAAGACGGGAACTTGGAGACGTAGTCGCCCACGTTCATCACGATGGCGTCGAAGAGGTAGGCCGTCTTGCCGAAGACCACGATGTAGATCATCAGTGCGATGGCCAGGAAGACGTTGAGCTCCGACAAGAAGCGGATGCCCTTGTCCACGCCCGAGACGGCGGACAGGGTAGCGATGGCAATCGCGATGATGATGAGGGCGGACTGCAGGCCGAGGCCCTGGTCGATATCGAAGATGAGGTGGATACCGTAGGACAGCTGCACCACGCCGATGCCCAGGGAGGCGGTCACGCCGAAGACGGTGCCCAGCATGGCGGCGACATCTACGGCGTCGCCGACTGGGCCGTGCACGCGCTTGCCAATGAGCGGGTACAGCGCGGAGCGGATGGCCAGCGGCATGTTCAGGCGGTAGGCGAAGTAGCCGAAGGCCATGCCCATCAGGGCGTAGAGCGCCCAGCCGGTCAGGCCGTAGTGGAACATGGCGTAGACGACGGCCTCCTTGGCCGCCTCCATGGTCTCCGGCTCGCCGGTGGGCGGGGCCAGGTACATGGTCACCGGCTCGGCCACGGCGAAGAACATCAGGTCGACGCCGATACCGGCGGCAAAAAGCATGGAAGCCCACGCGAAGGTGTTGAACTTCGGGCGCGAGTGATCCGGGCCCATCCGGATATTGCCGGAACTGGAAATCGCGATGTAGAGGACGAAAACGACCGCGATGGTCGCGGTCAGGATGTAGAACCAGCCGAGGTTGGTGCTGATCCAGCCGGTGACGCTGGCCAGCGTGTTGGCGGCGTGTTCGCGGCCCAAGCCGGCGTAGAGCGCCATCGCGATGATCAGCACACTGGAAACGGTGAAAACGGGCCAGTTCGTCTTGGGCGGCTCGACCTCGTCGGCACCGACATCGGAGCCGGTCTCCGCCTTGTAGCTGCCTACCAGGGCGCGGACCTGGTAGCGCGATCGACGTTTGGTGCGCGCCTTACCTTCTGAGGAAGGTTCGGCGTTAGTAGGTTGGGGCGATTCAGGATGATGCTGATCGAAATTCGCCATGGATCACTCCTCTGAAGTTATTAGCGCCCTGGCCCGCACCGACGCCCAAACGGACATAGACGGGCTTAAGGCTAAACGCTCAAACATATTTGATTCATATATTCGAAACGGCGCAAAAAACCCGAGCGCATTTAGGGTGGGAAGGGGCAAAGGCACTATCGAAAATACCAGTATGGAACACGTCAAACTTATCCTATTCTGGGCAAAATGCAAGCTTCTCAGGTAGGCTCGTTATGTAAGTAGGAGCGGAATAATGCGTATTTGTCCATGCACTGATTGCATAATATGCATTTCTGAACACCGCGAAGAAAGGAAGTGCTTTCCGTATGGGTCTATTAGACAAGGTGACTAAGAATAACTCGAAGAAGGTAACTGACGAGGTAAGCGACGTGGTTGTTGTCGGCGGCGGCTCCGCCGGCTCCGTGGTCGCTGCTCGACTGACTGAAGATCCCGAAACCCGCGTGCTGGTCCTGGAAGCCGGCCGCAACGACTCCCTGTGGGACCTGTTCGTCCACATGCCGTCGGCGTTCTCTTTCCCGATCGGCGCCAAGCACTACGACTGGATGTACGAGTCCGAGCCGGAACCGGAGATGAACGGCCGCCGCGTCTACCATGCCCGCGGCAAGCTGCTGGGCGGTTCCTCGTCCATCAACGGCATGATTTTCCAGCGCGGTAACCCCATGGACTACGAGAAGTGGGCCGACAACCCGGGCATGGAGCACTGGGACTTCGCCCACTGCCTGCCGTACTTCAAGAAGATGGAGACCGCCACCGGCGCCGACCCGAACGATCCGCGACGCGGCCACAGCGGCCCGCTCTACCTATCCCGCGGTCCGGCCACCAACCCGCTGTTCCAGGCCTTGTTCAAGTCCGTCCAGCAGGCGGGCTACAACCTGACCAACGACGTCAACGGCTACCGCCAGGAGGGCTTCGCGCCGTTCGACCGCAACATCCGCCACGGCAAGCGCTGGTCCGCGGCCCGGGCTTACCTGCACCCGAACAAGCAGCGTAAGAACCTGGAGATCCGCACCCACGCCTTCACCACTAAGGTCCTCTTCGACGGCCAGAAGGCCATCGGCGTGGAATATGAGTGGGAAGGCGGCGTCCACCGCGTCTACGCGGACAAGATCGTGCTGTCTGCCGGCGCCATCAATACCCCGCAGCTGCTGCAGGTCTCCGGCATCGGCGACCGCGAGCTGCTGGAGTCCCACGGCATCGAGGTCGTCAAGCACCTGCCGGGCGTGGGCGAGAACCTGCAGGACCACCTCGAGGTCTACATCCAGTACGAGCTGACCAACAACACGGATTCCTCCCAGCCGTACCTGGATAAGTGGCGCTGGCCGTTCATGGGCCTGGAGTGGCTGCTGACCAAGAAGGGCCCGGTGGGCACCTCCCACTTCGAGGCCGGCGGCTTCGTGCGCTCCAACGACAAGGAAGCGTACCCGAACCTGATGTTCCACTTCCTGCCGATGGCAGTGCGCTACGACGGGCAGAAGGCCGACGTCAAGCACGGCTTCCAGTGGCACGTTGGCCCGATGTTCTCCGACACCAAGGGTTACGTGCGCATCAAGAGCGCCGACATCCACGAGAAGCCGGAGATCCTGTTCAACTACCTGCGCACCGACCAGGACCGCCGCGAGTGGGTCGAGGCCGTGCGCGTGGCCCGCTCCCTGCTGGACACCGAGGCCATGGAGGAAGTCGGCGCCCGTGAGTTCAGCCCGGGCTCCGACGTCCAGACCGACGAGGACATCCTGGAGTGGGTCCGCAACGACGGCGAGACCGCGCTGCACCCGTCCTGCACCACCAAGATGGGCTCCAAGGACGACGAGATGGCTGTCGTCGACCCGGAGACCATGCAGGTCTGGGGCATCGAAGGCCTCTACATCGCCGACGCCGGTGTCTTCCCGAACGTCACCAACGGCAACATCTACGCCCCGACCATGATGGTGGGCGAGAAGGCCGCCGATCTGATTGCCGGCCGCACCCCGTTGGAGCCGGAGTACACCTCCTGGTACAAGGCCGGCGAGGACATGCCGCTCTACGCCGAGGGCGAGAAGGTCCGTGACCACAAGGACGCCATCGAGGGCGCCTGGTAAACCCACGGAAAACGCTCCGTTACACTAAAACCGTCACCTGCCACCCCGGCAGCGTGGCGGTTTTTCAATGACTGCCCCTTTAAATTACGGAAGGTAGAAACCCCATGAGCATGGCCTCCCTGCTGACGCTCATCGGCGTGTGGATAGTCCTGCTGGTAACCCCGGGCCCGGACGTGGTGCAGGTGATCCGCACCGCGCCGCGCTCGCGCCGGGCGGGCCTTTTGTGCGCGGCCGGGATCGCCACCGGCACGGGTGTATGGCTGGCGGCCTCCCTGGCGGGCCTGTCCGCGCTGATTGCCGCCCGCCCGGAGCTGCTCAGCGGCTTGCAGGTCATCGGCGGCGGGGTGCTTATCTACATGGGGCTTAGCTCCCTGCGCGGCGGGCTGCGCACGAGCCAGCCCGAGGCCGCGCAGCCCGAGCGCGTCCAGGGGGTGCTCACCGCCGGCAAGTCCTATCGCCTGGGGCTGATGACCAACCTGTCCAACCCGAAGGCCCTGGTGTTTTTCGGCGCCGTCTTCGCCCAGTTCCTTTCCCCGGGTATGTCCGCGCTGTGGACCGTGGCGGTCGGCCTCATCCTCTTGGCCATCTCTTTCGCCTGGTTCGGCGGCTTTTCCCTCGTCGTGCGCACCGCCGCGCGCTGGTTGGCCCGGCACGGCAACTGGCTGGACATCGTCGCCGGCATCATCTTCACCATCTTCGGGCTTGTCATGGTGGTGGAAGGAGTCATGGGCCTGGTTAATTAGCCCAGTACACAAACCTGTTTCCCACTAGGTGGGATGGAGCGTACCTTCGATGGCGGTATCAACTCCGCCGTTTGCGGAGCCAAAGAGAGCTCATCCAAGGTCCCGATGTGCGGTCGGGGCCTTGCAGTCGTTTCTACAGGAGGTGCGCGTGTCTTTAGTCTCTTTGCTCACGCTGGTGGGGGTGTGGCTGGTGGCCATGGCCTCACCGGGGCCCGACGTCATCCAGATCATCCGGCTGGGGTCCCGCTCCACCCGGGCGGGGCTGTGGGCGGCCCTGGGCAGCTCCACCGGCCTGCTGCTCTGGGTGGTGGCCTCGCTGGCGGGCCTGTCCGCCCTGATCGACTCGCACCCGGGGATTCTCATCACGCTTCAGCTGCTGGGCGGTACCTACCTGCTGTGGATGGCCTACAGCGCTATCAAGTCCGGGCTGGCGCAGCGCCGCGTGCCCGCCCGCGTGGTGCAGACGGAGACCTTCCAAGAGGACAACCCGGATTCGGCGCCGCGGGTGTGGATCACTGCCGGCAAGGCTTACCGGATGGGTTTCATCTGCGATCTGTCGAACCCGAAGGTCGTCATCTTCTTCGGCGCGGTCTTCTCCAATTTCTTAGAGCCGGGCATGAGCCTGGGCTGGTCGGTGCTGCTGGTGGTGTTGCTGGTGGGCGAGTCCCTGGCGCTTTTCGGCGCCGTCGCGCTGACCGTGCGGGCGTTTTCGCGCTGGATGTCGCGCCACTCCTCGTGGGTGGATCTCTTCTCGGGCGTGGTCTTCCTGCTCCTGGCCGCGTTCATCCTCTACGAAGGTGTGCGCGGGGCAATCGGGGTAGCCTAAAGGCATGATTTTCACGACGACGAACACAGTAGAAGGCCGCGAGATCGACACCTACCTGCGGGTCATCGCCGGCGAGACGGTTTCCGGCATCAATTTCTTGAAGGACTTCGGCGCGGGCATCCGCAACATCACTGGCGGGCGCTCCGCCGGCTACGAGGAAGAGGCCGTGCGGGCCCGCGAGTCCGCCCTGAACGAGCTGTGGAACCGCGGCCAGGAGCTGGGCGCGGACGCGGTGATCGGCATCGCCTTCGACTACACGGTGCTGGGCACGTCCAACAACATGCTGATGGTCACGGCCTCGGGCACCGCGGTGACGCTGAAACCCCAGCGGTAGACTGGTCCGCATGGCGGAAATTCTAGTGCCCATTGCGGGCGAGTCCATCAAGATTGGCCAGTTCCTCAAGCTCGCCAGCGCGGTGGCTACCGGCGGCGAGGCCAAGGAGCTCATCGCCGCCGGCGAGGTCACCGTTAACGGTTCGGTGTGCCAGACGCGCGGCGAGAAGATCGTGCCCGGCGACCGAGTGCAGGTAGCCGACGCCGTCTTCGTGGTGGGCCAAGCCGACGACGCGGACGACGACTTTTTCGACGAGGCCACGGCCGATGATGATTTTGACCCCGAGAAGTGGAGGAACCTGTAGATGCCAGCATTCGAGGCCGAGGTAGGCCTGCCCTTCTGGATCGACTTGACCACCGCAGACCATCCGGCCTCGGCGGAGTTTTACCGCTCCGTGCTGGGCTGGGACATCGAGGGCGAGCCGGGCGGTTACCAGACCGTGACGGTCAAGGGGCTGCCGATCGGCGGGTTTATCCCGCAGCCGGAAGGCGCCCAGACCCCGGATACCTGGGTCACGCATTTCCTGTCGGCGGATATCGCGGCCGACTGCGAGCGCGCGGAGCGCCTCGGCGGCAAGGTGATGGCGGATCCGCGCTCCATCGAGCGCGGGCAGATGGCGCTGCTGGTGGATCCCACCGGTGGCCTCTTCGGGCTGATCCAGCCCGCGGCACCCACCAGCTTTACCGCCGGCGGCGAGCCCGGCTGCGCGGTCTGGCACGAGCTGAGCGTCACGCGGGATTTCTCCGCGGCGCTCGACTTCTACGGCGAGCTCTTCGACTGGGAGCTGCGCACCAGCCCGGGCAGCGCAGGGGAGATCGAATACGCCGCCGCGGAGGCCGAGGGCGCGGCCTTTGCCGGCTTCTGGAACGCGCAGGGACAGTTCCCGGACCAGGTCAATAGCTTCTGGCAGACCTTCCTGGGAGTCGCGGACCTCGACGCCGCGGTGGAGCAGGCGCAGGCCCACGGCGGGGAGGTCATCCGGCCGGCCGAAGAGTCCCCGTTCGGCCGCATGTGCCTGCTGGCCGATGCCACCGGCGCGACGGTTACCCTGGTCGAGACCCCGCCGGCGCCGGAGGAAGAGCCGCGCGAGTCCGACGACGTGCTCAACCTCGGCGGCTAAGTGAAAGAGACGGTCCGCAGCGTCTGCGCGGCCATCCCGGCCGGCAACGTCACCTCCTATGGCGAGGTGGGCAAGGTCGCCGGCGTAGGCGCCCGCTACGTCGGCTGGTTCTTGAGCCGGCATGGCGCGCAGTTGCCGTGGTGGCGCGTGGTGCGCGCCGACGGCACCTGCCACGATCCGGACCGCGCGCGGGCCCACTGGCAGGCGGAAGGAATCGCGTTTTCCGCAGGTAGAGTGGATATGCGGCAGTGCGGTATCGCCGCTGAAGAATTACAGTCCATCTGGCAAAGGGGTTGAGTGTTTGCGCGCTGGGTTTTTCCTCCTGCTGGCGATTGCCAGCGAGGTGGTCGCCACCTTAGGACTGAAAATAGCCCTGGATCATCCGTGGGTCTACGCGGTGGTGGTGGCCGGCTACGCGGCGGCCTTCGCGCTGCTGCATAGGGTCCTCAAGCTGGGCATGGCCATCGGGGTGGCCTACGGCATGTGGGCCGCCGGCGGGGTAGTGGCCACCGCCGCGCTGTCGGCGGTGTTGTTCGGGGAGACGCTGACCTGGTTGAAGATTACCGGAATGGCGCTCATCGTGGCCGGCGTCGCCTGCGTGGAGATGGGCGCCAGGCCGCGCCCGCAACCGGCCCCCGTGGAGGTGGGTACCGTATGAGCTGGGCGTATATCATCCTCGCGGTGCTCTGCGAGGTCGCCGGCACGATGAGCCTGCGGATGTCCGCGGTGCGCGGCGGGCGCTGGTGGCTGTTGGCCGTCATCGCGGGCTACCTCGCGGCCTATGTCTTTTTGTCCCTGGCCCTGCTGGAGGGAATGGCCCTAGGCGTGGCCTACGGGATCTGGTCCGCGGTAGGCGTGGCGTTGACGGCGGTGCTGTCCTTCCTCTTTTTCAAAGAGCCTTTCACCTGGCTGAAATCCCTGGGCGTGGCGCTGATTATCGGCGGGGTGCTGCTCGTGGAGATGGGTTCTTAAGCAACCCTGTATTTCCCGCCGGCCGCGTATTAATATCAGGGCATGCGCTATTCCGTCCCCTGCGCTGCGGTGATTATCGCAGCGATCGCCAGCCCCGCCGTCGCCCACGCCGCGCCGTCTTTGACAGGTGTGCCGGAGCGCACCCAGGTCACGGTCCGGCACGCCAGCGGCTGGAGCATCGCCACGCCGAACGCCAACGAGTCCCGGCCGGCGCTGTCGCTGGCCAAGCTGTACCTGGGCTACTGGGTGCTCAAGCACGGCGCCGCGGCGGACAAGGCGCAGGTGGAAGAGATGATCCGGGTCAGCCACGACGGCATCGCCACGGACCTAGACGCCCGCTACCCGCAGGCCATCGACGGCGTGGCCCGCCAGTTCCGCCTGCATGCCACGCACCGCAACGGCTACTGGGGCAACTCCGTGACGTCGACGGAAAACATGGCCAGGTTCATCGACGCCATCCACGGCGACCCGGCGGCGGCGCCGCTGTTTCGGGGCATGAACACTGCTGCGCCGGTGGCGGCCGACGGCTACCGCCAGGACTTCGGCACCGCCACGTTGCCGGGCATGGAAGGCACGAAATTCGGCTGGTCCGACAGCCGACACATCCACGCTAGCGTTTCCCACGGGCACGGTTTCACCGTCGCAGCGCACACCTTCGGCACGGCCGGCGAGCACACCGCCGACGTGCGCCGCGTGGAACCGGCCGCGCAGGCGTGCGGGGCCGTCAACCGGGCGGTAGCGCAGATGGGGTCGTCGCGAGTCTGCTAACTCGCCTAAGCTGGGTGGGTATGAAAGACCTTTACCAGTTTGTCAATGGACCTTGGCTCGACGCACACGTCATCCCGGACGATCGCGGCGTGGACGGTACGTTCCACGGCCTGCGCGATGAGGCCGAGGAGATGGTGCACGAGATCGTGCAAAGCGATGACTCCCGCCCGGGCGCGCTTTACGCCTCCTTCATGGACGTCGACGGCGTCAACGGCGCCGGCCTCGCCCCGTTGGATAAGGACCTAGACCGCCTGGCCGTCGAGGACATGGACGCCCTGGCGGAAGTCCTGGGCCAGCTCGAGCGCGAGGGCGTGGGCGCCCCGGTGACCTTCTGGGTGGAAAAGGATTCCGGCACCGAGGACGCCGTCCCTTACCTCATCCAGTCGGGCCTGGGCCTGCCGGACGAGGCCTACTACCGCGAGGAGGCGCACGCGGACACCCTGCGCGCCTACACCGAGCACGTGGCGCAGATGCTGGGCTTTTTGGATCCGGCCCGCCTCTTCGGTCTGGGCGCGGAGGTCGCCGCGCAGCGCGTGGTGCAGTTGGAGACCGACATCGCCGCCGGCCACTGGGACGTGGTCGCCACCCGCAACGCGGTGGAGACCTACAACCCGGTTGAGCTAAAGGACGTGCCCCGCGTGGCGCAGACCATCGTGCGCGCCGGGGGAATCAAGGACGGCCGCGTGGTCTCCATGATGCCGTCCTACTTCGACCACCTGGCCGGCCTGTTTACCGAGGACCGGATCGCCGACTGGCAGCTGTGGGCCACCTGGCACATCCTGCTCTCCCGCGCCGCCCTGCTGCCGGAGAAGGTGGGGGCGAAGAACTTCGAGTTCTACGGCACCCGCCTGTCCGGGGCCACCCAGCAGCGCGACCGCTGGAAGCGCGCGGTGGGCCTGGCGGAGAGCTTCGTGGGGCAGGAGATCGGCCGCGCCTTCGTGGACAAGCACTTCCCGGCCTCCTCCAAGCGGGAGATGGACGAGCTGGTGGACTACCTGATTGCCGCCTACCGCGAGCGGATTAGCACCCTGGAGTGGATGACCCCGGCCACCCGCGAGCGGGCGCTGGAGAAGCTGGGCCAGTTCAAGGCGAAGATCGGCTACCCGGATACCTGGCGCGACTACGGGGACTTAAGCTTTAGCCCCGCGGGCGCCGACCTGGTGGACAACGCGCGGCGCGGCGCGGCCTTCTCCCACGACTACGAGCTGTCCAAGGTGGGCAAGCCGGCCGACCGCGACGAGTGGGTCACCACCCCGCAGACCGTGAACGCTTTCTACAACCCGGTGGTCAACGACATCACCTTCCCGGCGGCCATCCTGCGCCCGCCGTTCTACAACCCGGAGGCGGACGCCGCGGAGAACTTCGGCGCTATCGGCGCGGTCATCGGCCACGAGATCGGCCACGGCTTCGACGACCAGGGCTCGCAGTACGACGGCCTGGGCAACCTGAACTCCTGGTGGACGGATGAGGACCGCGCCGCGTTTGAGAAGCTCACCGCCCAGCTGGTGGAGCAGTTCGACGGCCAGGTGCCCACGGTGCTCAAGGACAACGGGATCGAGTCCTCCGGCGTCAACGGCAAGTTCACCCTGGGGGAGAACATCGGCGACCTGGGCGGCCTGGGCATCGCCGTGGTGGCCTACCAAAACTACTGCCGCGACAAGGGCATCGATCCGCACGAGAAACTCGCCCCCTTCGAGGTCGATGGCGCCGAGCCGGAGCTCCACGAGCAGAACTACTCCGGCCTGCAGCGCCTGTTCCTGGCCTGGGCGCGAGTCTGGCGTACCGCCATCCGCCCGGAGATGGCCACCCAGTACCTGGCCATTGATCCGCACTCCCCGGCGGAGTTCCGCTGTAACCTGATCGCCGCCAACGTCGCGGAGCTCTACGAAGCCTTCGACGTGCCGGCCGATTCCCCGATGTACGTCGCCCCCGAGCAGCGCGTGACCATCTGGTAGTTATGAGCACTCCGGATAACGCGCGCCCCCTGGACGAGGGCCAAGAATGGTTCATCGGCGGCCAGGACCGGCAGCTGGACGACGACGCCCAGCTCGAACAGCTGGCCTCCTATATCGACGCCCACTACGAGCTGCCGGACTTCACCCCGCCGTGGAAGGGCGGGGCGGGGGATCCGGCCCCGGCGGACAACTACTGCGCCCAGCTGCCCGACCGCGTCACCCACGCGGCCATGATGGTCCTGGGCACCGGGGTGGACCACAGCCTGCCGGGCGTGGCTTTTACCCGCGACGTGGAGCAGACCGACCTGCCCGAGCTCCCCGCCTGCCAGTTCTCCTCCACCCAGGAGACCGCGCATTCGGGCCCCTGGGTGGTCAGCCTGCACTCGGGCGGCTGGTGGCGCGGTTCCGGTAGCGCCCTGGACATGCAGTGGCGCCCGGAGGTCGCCGCCGCGGTCGGGCTGAGCGGGGCTCATGCCGTGGACCTGGACTACCCGCTGGCGCCGCAACACACGGTCGGGCAGATGCTCGAGGCGGTAGCCAAGGCCGTCGAGTACTGCCGCGCCCAGGGCGCGGACAAGGTCGTGGTCTGGGGTTATTCCTCCGGCGCCGCACTGGCCGCACTCGCCGCCCCGCTTGCCGATGCCCTCGTGCTCACCTTCCCGGACTTCGGCGCCCTGGCGGCCCTGCCGGACGAGCTGCGCGCAGGGCACGAGCTCCCCGACCCGGAGAGCTGGCCGACAACCTTCCTCCAGCTCGCCCGGCAGGACGAGGTCGCCGCCCACCCGGACGTTAAGGGCAGCCACATCACCACCCGGGACTACGCCGGGCGGCACCGCTTCCAGACCCCGACCGTCATGCGTCAGCGCATCCGTGACGTTGCGGAGTTCCTCCGCGGGTTGAGCTAACGCAATTAGCTTTCCTGGGTAGCAGGTGCGACATCCATGGTCCGACCATAGAGTTTCACCTGCTTCGCGTTGTTCGGGATGACGAAGGCCCGGTAGATGCGGGACTTCTCGCCCCCGTGCCGGATGACGAACCAATCTTCCGCGCCGTCCGTGGCCATCTGGCAGTCGACGGCGAAGTCGGCTTCCTGGGTGAAGCCCTCGTCGTCGATGATCTCCGGACCCTCGAGCATCGCGCCATTAGCGCTCATGGGGTTGTCCAGCTTCTGGACGTCGAATTCTCCCCACACCTGCAGGTATTGCTTGCCCGAGGCGAGATCGTCCTGCTCGGGAACCCCGTAGGTGCCGTAGTGGCACTCCTCGCCCACGGTGGCGTCGGTGATGGTGAGATAGGCCTCGTTGTCGGGCAGCGAGGAGGTCTCGAAGGGAGTGCCAAACTCGATTGTCTGGGACTCGTTGGTTGGGGCCTTTGTGGTACTGGGCGCTGCGGCGGAGATCGTCTCCCCTGCGTTGTCTGTTTGCTCCCCGCTAGTGCAGGCAGCAGCGCTAAGGGCCGTGGCGGACAGTAGAACAAGGGTGAAGACTCTCTTCATGGTTCCTCCCTAGATGAGACAGTAAAGATGAAAAGAGTGTAGAAAAAGCGCTGGACACCCGGGCGTTTTACTTCGAAACAGTTTTCGATAGCAAATTCATGCCTCTGCTACGCTGGCCCTTGTTCATTGACTAAGCCACAGCAGGAGGACAGCACATGACCCCATATTTCAACGCCTTACTCGCCTTCATGGTGGTCTTTTCCATCGGTGGGGTTGCCTTCGATGGGTTTGCTTCCGTGGAGCGCTCGGTGGTGCTCGTGGCGGTATCCTACGCTGCGGCCATGGGGGTTTATGTCCTGACTAAGCGTTTCCAGAAATAACCCGCCTCAGCCGGGGTTTTAGCTGAGGCGGGTGCGGAGGGCTATTCCTCGCCCTCGGGGCGGACGTTCATCTCGGAGTTCTTCCACCAGCCGGAGCGGGTGATGTCTTCCAGATTGATGTCGGCCTTGTCCGGGGCGATGCCCTCGGAGTTGGTGCGCAACTCGTATTTGTAGATGGAGCCCCAGTCGCGGTCCCAATCGTTGTTGAGGTAGCTGGGGATTTCGTAGGAGTAGTTCACGGCCTCCGAAGTGGACATGGCGCCGCCGCCGCTGAAGGACTGGAAGTCGGTCAGGGAGGTCTGCGCCGGAGCGTCCGGTAGGATGCGGAATTCCGGAATCTCGGTCACGCCGGCGTAGTGGTCGAAGGTGCGCTGGCAGGGGAACTGCAAGGCGGTGGACCAGTCCAGCAGGGCCGGGCGGGAGCTGTCGAAGCGCGAGGTCATGCTGGTCAGCTCCGGCACGCGGGGCGGGGTCACGGCGACCCAGTCGTCCTCGTTGGTGGAGTCGTCCACGGCGACGATGCGCACGACGTTGGCCTCGTCCGGGATGTCGGCCAGCGGGTAGCGCAGGTTGCGCCACTTCGGGGTGGCGCCGACGTCCATCATCTCAATCTCGCCGGTGTTGGAGACGCGCCCGGTCTCGTCCGCGGTGCCGTATTCGAGGGTGACGTCCATGCCCTCCTGCTCCACGCCGTTGACGTCGTGGTGGCGGATCTTACCGGCCACGCCGACGGTGATCAGCGGGGAGTTTTCCTTCTCCTCCGGCAGGTTAAACCACTTGGTGGTCAGCTTCGCGGTCGAGTTCTGGCCCGCGTTGTAGGAGCCTAAGACCGGCACCTGGTGGTAGTCGAAGTTGAACGGCAGGTGCTTGACCGAGCCGTTGACGCCCGTGGTGTCGCGGGAACCGCCCTCGGAGGCGCCGGATTCCTCGGCCGCCTTGCTGGCGGAGTCCTTGTGGCTGGAGTCCTCGGAGTCGTCGGAACCGGTAGCGTCCGAGTCGGAGACGTCCCCGCCGGCGGAACGGTTGCCGCCGGAGGTGGCGGAACCGGCCGAGCCGGAGTCACCGATAGCGCCGACCGACGCGGAGTTCTGCGCCTCCGGCTCGATATCCTCCGGGATGCCGTTGGGGTCGAAACCGTAGTTGTCCTTGTCCGGATCGGTTAAGGAGTCACCCAAGTCGCCGTCTATCGGGGCCAGGAAGGCGTCGTTGGTATTGGTCTCGATCATGGCTTCATCCGACAGCGAGCAGGTCTTGCCCGCCAGGGCCTGGGTGTTGCCCTTGCCCACGCTGTAGGCCGGGTACTGGTCGACATAGGCCTTGGCGAAGGAGGCCACGGAGATACCCACGATGAACGCGCAGGCCAGCGCGATAGGCGCCGACATGACCCCGGCCCAGCGGGACACCCGGGCGGCCTCTTGGCGTGCGAATTCGTCGGTGGCGCCGGCGGCCTCGGCCTTCGCCTTGCGCGAGTTGTGGCGGAAGGACTGCCAGATGCCTATGCCTACGAGGATCAGCCCGATGGCCAGCAGCACGGTGTTGGCCTCGATGGCCCGGAACTGGATGGTGCGGTCCCACCACGGCACGCCGAAGGAGGAGACATACCACCAGGCATTCCAGCCGGCGGTGGAAAAGGCCAGCAGAATTACCACAGCGGCCAGGGAGAAGGTCCTCGCCCGCGGCGACTTTAGCGCGATCTGGGACAAGACCACCGCACCGAGCGCGGCGATGACGCCGGCCACCCCGGCGTAGATGCCGAAGTGGTGGGTCCACTTGGTCGGGGTGAACAGCAGGAAGAACATGGACATGGCCACGATGAGCAACAGGCGCCGGGTGATGTCCTGCGGCGCGCCCGCCACGCGGTGGTCCTTGATGTAGGCGTAGATGATGAGCACCAGGCAGAACAGCATGGTGAACATGGCGAAGCGGCGGGTCATGGAGCCGTCCACGGACTGCTGGAACAGCGTGGAGTAGCGCACGTACTCGGAGTACCACGGCAGCGCCGGGCCGACCTCGGAGCGCACGCGGATGGACTCCATCACCGCGGCTAGGGTCTGGTCGCCGAAGACGGCCACGAAGATCGCCGTGCCGGAGGCCAGGAAGGGAGCGATCATGCTCAGCCAGCCGGTGGCCCCGCCGCCCAGCAGCGGCAGGCGCTCGCGCATGATCTTGAACAGCTGCGGCAGGCAGACCAGGAAAACGCCGACGGCGAACAGGCCGGTCGGGCCCGCGCCCAGGGTCAGCGTGGCGGCGATGGTGCCCACGGCCGCGGGCAGCAGGCGGCGCGTGGCGATGGCGCGCTCAAAGGAGGCCCAGGTGAAAATCACGCCGAGCGCGATGACCGGTTCCGGGCGGACACCGTTGTTGTACGGCAGCCAGAAAGCCAGGAACATCAACGCCGCGGTCCAGTGGGCCACGCGGCGCGAGTCAATCAGCTCGCCGAAGCGGGGGAGCAGTTCGCGCGAGAGGATGAACCAGATGAGAAACGCGGAGACCAGCGCGGGCAGGCGCATGAAGACCGAGGTCGCGGAAATCTGGGACAGGAAGGCCACCAGGTCGTAGTACGGGGAACCGAACGGTGACTCCGGCACGCCGTACCAGCGGTAGTAGTTGGCCATGTAGTCCGCGTTCTCCGAGACCCGCCCCATGGTCAGGATGAAGCCGTCATCGGAGGTGTTGGCGCCGAAGATATGCCAGAAGACCAGCACCGCGGCGACCACACCGTCCAGCGGGCGGATCTTCTTCCAGGACTCCGGCATGAAGCCCGGGCGCTTGCCGTCCAAGCGGTCGATGCGCCACAGCGTGAACAGGCTGACCAGCACCATCGCGAGGCCGCCCCACATGGCCAACGACTTGATCAGGGTGGGCGAAGAGGTAAACCGCGAGTTGATCTCGACCTGGACGTCGAGCCCGTCCGCGCGCAGCTGGGCGAGGTTTTCCGGGGTGTCTTCGATCTCCGAGTAGGCGCCGGTGACCTGCGGGCGCAGGTCGTCGTCATCGATCGACTGGGAGAACGGGCCCACCTTGACGGTGGTCTCGTCCTCGGTCGAGGAGATGTGGATGACGTCCTTGTCGTCCAGGCGCTCCATCTGATCCGGGGTCAGGGAGAGCACGACCTCGTTCAGGGAGCTGACCGACAGGCCGAAGTCGCCCGCGTTGACGAAGAGGCCGCGGTCGGTGGCCTCCTTGGAGGAGGCCGGCAGCGTGCCGAAGAGCTGGGTCTGCCCCTCGCGCAGTTGGTCGATAGCGGAGACCGGGATATCGGCCTCCAGCTGTTCCGGCGCCAAGGAAATGAGCGGCGCGTTGACCGAGTTCAGCGAGTCGTCGCTGGGCCAGCTGAACGAGGACTGGACCTGGTTGACCGGCAGCAGCGGCGTGGCGATAAACAGCACGAAGCCCACCAGGCCCGCCACGATGGCGCTAAGACGGAGCCACCCGGGGGCGGGGGAGCCGTGGCTGGTGGGTTCGGCTGGCGTATACGGAGTTGCGAGGCTATCTGACACGGCGAATAGTTTACGGCACCGCGGCTAAAACTCCATGTCGCGGCATACCTTCCGCCGGCTAATCCGTGCGGACGGCGACCACGAAGGGGCCGACCTGTTCCATCGCCCAGTGCGCCTCGTCGAAGACCTCGGAGTCGAAGAAGACGGCCCGGTAGCGCACGTTCGGCTGGTTCGGGTAGATGTCCTCGGCCAGGTGGGTCTTGAAGCCGTCGGCGGAGTCTTCCAGGCTGCCGCGGAAGAGCATGGCGTCCGGCCCGCGCCAGGGGGCCGAGTCCAGGGCGTCGAGGAACTCCTCCGGGGTCTGGTCCCAGGAGTCGTTGGCCCAGGTCTCGATCTGCTCGTTGCGGGCGTCGAACTGGCCCAGCGGGTTGGCGTAGTGCGAGGTGAAGGCGTTAAAGCCCCAGTAGGGGTGGTAGGCCATGAACAGCTTTTCGTCGGTGAGCATCACGGATTCGTTGGGCACTACCCCGTGGTCTTCCAGGAAGCGCTGGATCTCCTGGTAGTGGCCGGAGGAGTCGCTGGTGTAGCGGTCGGCGCGCTCGCCGTAGCCGTCGGTGTCCGTGTAGGCGTGATCGATGGCGGACTCGTTTTCCTCGGGAATGCGCTGGGCGTAAAAGACCCCGCCCAGCACTAACACGGCCATGAACGCGGCGGTGATGCGGCGGTTGGTGGCGGGGCTAAAGCCCTGCGGCCAGAGCTTGTCGATGCCGTGCATGCGCACCTCGGCCAGCGCCAGGACGCCGGCGGTGGCCATGATGAGGACCACGAGGATTTCCAGGCGGAAGCCGAGCAGCGTGCTGCCCAGCAGGGTCAGCACCATCGATGCCGCGATCCACAGGTAGGCGCCGCCGAGCGCCCAGCCCAGGGTCCGGATGTCGCGGTTGTTCTGGCGCAGGAACAGGTACACCAGGCCGATGAGGCAGAGCAGCCCGATGATGGTCGGGGCCAGGAAGGGCACCGGGATCTGCGTGCCCTCTTCCGGCAGGTAGTGCTGCGCGGTGGAGTTGATGGGGACATCGGAGCGCAGCACGCCGAGGACGTACGGGCCCCAGCAGATGGCGGCCAGGGCCAGCGAGCCGACTCCGATGCAGATCAGGCGCACGATGGGCTCCCAGCGCCGCTCCAGCACCGCGGTAATGATGGCCACGAAGCTGACGACGGTCAGGGAGATCGCGCCGGTGAACAGGGTGTAGAAGGAGGCCGAAGCGCCCAGGAAGAGCGCCAGGCCTAGCGTGGACAGCCAGGAGCCGTGGAAGGCCCGGGAGCACAGGAAGGCCGCCGCCGGCACGCCCATCGCGATGACGGCGGAATAGGGCTCTTCGGCGGCAATGGTCAGCGTCACGGCCGTGGTGGTCAGCGCGATAGCGGTGGCTACGGGCAGGGAGCCGACCAGGCGCTGCCACAGAGGCACCAGGAGGCACCCGCACATGGCCAGGGAGATTAGCGCCCAGGGCTGGAAGACCTCCCAGCCGGGAATGCCCAGCACGTTGGCCAGGCGCCCGCCCAACCAGAACCAGCCCATCGGGTAGAAGGTGGGCAGATCCAGGTAGTTCATGTCCGCGTGCGTGGCGGTATCCGCCATCCGCGTCAGGAACTGCGTGCGGAAGACCTGGTCGACCTGGATGCCGGCCAGCCACAGGCGGCTGGCCGACAGCGGCAAGCCGATGGAGGACAGCACCAGCAGCGCCGGGGAAAGGTAGGACACGACGGTGGTCAGCCAGGCGCGCCAGCGCGGGCGCGGGCCGGCCGAGTGCTCGTCCCGGATCCAGAAAAACAGCAGGACGCCTACCACCACCAGCGTGGCGACAATACCTACCGTGGCCAACGCGCGCGTGACCATCGAGGTCGAAAACGCCGGCAGGGACACCGAGCGGAAGACTGCCCAGCCGGCCAGGGTGACCAGCCCGCCGCCCAGCGCGGCGAGCAGGATGGCCAGCAGCGCCGGCCCACGGCCGAGCTCATCGCGGTGATCGCCGAACTGGGACAGCGGCCGGGCGGAGGCAGGTGCGGAAGGAGTTGTCACGGTGGACTCAGTGGACATGCTCTCTAGTTTCTCATATAGCGCGGCTCGTTCCTCATAGCGCACGCTGCGAACGGGGATACTGGACGAGGCTGCGTACGTCGCTATACAGCACCAGGGATCTTAGGTACGGTGATACGCGGTTACCGTGATCAGAACTAGAGAGAAACTATGAAGCGAGGATACGCAGTCGCAGCGGCGGGCGCGGTCGCGGCGGTGGCTATCGCCGTCCCCGTGGTCGGCCAGTCCTTTGGCGAAGATGAGTCGGAGTCGGTGCCCGCCCAGAAGGTGGGAGTGACCGTCGAATGCGCGGTGGAAGGCCCGGGAGCGGCCGGTGACACGCGCGTTGTGGGCACGGTGATTGGCAACGGCCAGACAGAAAAAGAGGCCCAGCGCGATGCGGGCCTCTACGTCAGCCGTTTCGGCGATGCCGAGGAACAGGAATGTCGCCAGCTGCCCCGGAACGAAAGCTCCGGGGCCTATGACTCAACCGGCGAACCGATTTAGAACGGCAGCTTCCGGAAAACCGGCTGCGGGATGAACTTGAAGGCCAAGCTCACGTACTTGAACAGCGGGTGGACGAAGATGGACTGCTTGCCGTCGAGGACCGCCTGCACGGTGTCCTTCGCGACGTCGGAGACGTTGACGGTCAGCGGGGCATCGCCAGCTTCGGCGGACATGCGGGTGCGGACCTGGCCGGGGCGGACCACCAGCACGTTGACGCCGTCGCCGCGCAGGGCCTCGCCCAGGTTGACGTAGAAGCCGTCCAGGCCGGCCTTGGAGGCGCCGTAGACGAAGTTGGAGCGGCGCACGCGCATGCCGGCCACCGAGGACAGCGCCACGATGGTGCCGTGGCCCTGCGCCTTGAACCGCTCGCCCAGCAGCACGCCGACGGAGACCGGCGCGGTGTAGTTGACCTGGGCAGAAGCCACGGCCTTGGCCTGGTCCTGCCACAGCTGTTCCTGATCGCCCAGGGTGCCGAAGGAAACGATGGCGACGTCGACGTCGCCGCGGGCGAAGGCGGCATCGATAACCGCCGGGTGGGAGTCGAAGTCGGTGGCGTCGAATTCGATGACCTCCACGTCCGCGCCCTTGTGGGCCAGCTCCGCGCGGGCGGCCTCCAAGTGCTGGGAGCCCGGGCGGGCCGCCAGGGTGACCTTGGCCGGGCCGCGGTCCAGGAATTCTTCGACGATGCCCAGGCCGATTTCGCTGGTGCCGCCGAGCAGGAGAATGTGTTGTGCTTGGCCTACTGCGTTAAGCATGAGTGTCCTTTCTTAGTGCAGCTCGAGGCGCCGCGACATATCGGAGGCAAAGACGCCGGTCGGGTCGATTTCGTTGCGGGTTTTCAGCCAGCCCTCCAGGCCGGGGTACATGCGGTGGAAGTTCTCCGCCGAGGTACGCGACTCCTTGGCCAGGTAGAGGCGGCCGCCGAATTCCATAACGCGGCGGTCCAGGTCGTCCAGGAAGGAGCCCAGGCCCTCGCGGATGGGGAAGTCCACGCAGACGTTCCAGCCCGGCATCGGGTAGGACAGCGGCGCGCGGTTGCCTTCGCCGAAGAGCTTGAAGACGTTCAGCGCGGAGTAGTGGCCGGAACGCTGCATGTCCCGGATGATCTCCTTGAACGGCTCGACCGCGTCCATGGGGACCACGAACT
Source organism: Corynebacterium sp. LK2537 (assembly GCF_040946485.1). Classification (NCBI taxonomy): domain Bacteria; kingdom Bacillati; phylum Actinomycetota; class Actinomycetes; order Mycobacteriales; family Corynebacteriaceae; genus Corynebacterium; species Corynebacterium sp. LK2537. The sequence continues at coordinate 223,405 of NZ_JAYWLQ010000004.1, read as the reverse complement.
GGTACTGCAAAAAGCCCTTGGAGCCGTAGCCGCGGTTCCATTCGCCGATGAGATCCAGCGGCTGGTAGAACTGCGTGAGGTTCTTGACCTGGTTCCGGGCGGGAGCGCCCATCAGGTAGTAGGCCTCACCGATGGCGGACAGCGTCAGCTTGTTCATGGTCCAGGACGGGAAGATGTCCGGCACGGTCATCAGCTGCGGCGCGTTGAACTTCAGCGGATCCTGCGCCAGCTTCGGCGCGAATTCCTTGAGCTGGTCCAGCGTGGCCAGGCTGCCGCGGGAGATGGTGGAGCGGCCCAGCTTCGGCTCCGGGGAGATGACGTCGAACCAGGCGGAGGAGTAGGTGTAGTTCTTCTCCGAGCCGTCCGAGTGGAAGGCGATGGTCTCTTCCAGGTTCTCGGTGCGGTCCGTGTCCGCGATGAAGTAGGCGGTCTCCGTCTTGGTCATGCGGATCTGCGCGCGCAGGATGATGCCGGTCAGGCCCATGCCGCCGACGGTGGCCCAGAACAGGGTGCCGTCCGGGTCATCGGAGCTGCCCTCCGGCTCCAGGTGGAGCACGCGGCCGTCGGCCACCAGCAGTTCCATGGAGACCACGTGGTCACCGAAGGAGCCGGCGGAGTGGTGGTTCTTGCCGTGGATGTCCGGGCCGATGGCGCCGCCGATGGTCACCTGGCGGGTGCCCGGCAGGACCGGGACCCACAGGCCGAACGGCAGGGCGGCCTTCATCAGCTGGTCCAGGGTGACGCCGCCGTCGACGTCCACGATGGCGCTGTCAGGATCGATGGAATGGATCTGGTTCAGTGCCTGCATGTCGATGACGAGGCCGCCACCGTTTTGGGCCGGGTCGCCGTAGGAGCGGCCCATGCCGCGGGCGATGACGCCGCGGCGCAGGTGCTGCGGGGCGTCGGCGTTGGCGTCCGCAACCTGTGCGACCGCGTTCTTGATGACATCTACATCCGGGGTGGACAGCACGTGCGCGGTGGTCGGCGAGGTGCGGCCCCAGCCGTGGAGAGACTTCTCAGTGGTGTGTAATTCCATCTTTCAACTCTTTGCTTGACGGATAGTTCAATGCCCTAGCCTACCTAGTGCCGATCGGTATAGGTGTGAAAGCCAGCGCGGCGAGTTCGTGATATTCGGAACAAAACGGGCAGTACAACCGTATTATTTGTGCCCGGTTTCTATCTTTTCGGGAAGGAAGCCTAGAGATCCATGAGCTCGCGGATCTCGGCGGGAAGCTCCTCCTGGGCGCAGATGACCGGGCCGTCGTAGGCCTTGATGATCTCCATGACCCGGGTGCGGGAGGCCGAGTCCAACATCGGCAGCTCCTGGGCCATCAGCCGCGTCATGAACCCGTCGAAGGGAAGGTTGGTGTGCTCGGTGGCCAGAAAGTGGCCGTGGCGGTGGTCGTCTTCGTGGGTCTGGTCTTTCGCCGCCTGCTGCGCCGGGGTGAGGTGTTGCGGATCCGAAGAATACATGCGCCCAATTCTAGCCCTGCCTACAGTGGTGTCATGACTTCTACCGACCGCGAACGGACCGAAACCACGGTCAGCGCAGACAATACTGACAACTACGCCCTGGATGACACGCTCGCCGGAAGGATCGCCCAATCGGCGATCATCGGCGTGGTGACTTCCTACCCGGACTGGATCAAAAACCGCACCGTGCTCATCGGCGCCTACGCCCTGTCCGCCGCCGGCTTTTTGGGCCTGGTGGGCTACCTGAACGCCCAGGACGAAGACGACGAGGAGTTCGGCCAGGTCCCGGACGACGCCCCGACCCTGCCCGCGTGGTCCATCGTGGCCGGCGTGGCGGTCTTCGCCCTCGGCGCGGCGCTGGACATCGCGGTCACCCGCCGGGTGGTCGGCTGGCTGCGCAAGCGCGGGGTCAGCAAGCCGTGGACGCTGCTGGGGGCCATCGGGGCGGGGTTGACCTTCGTGGTCAGCGAGGCAGAGGCCCGGGAGATCGCCCGCCGCGCGGATTAAGGTCCGTCTCAACTGGGGCAACGGTTAGCTAGCGGCGAAAGCGCTACGCTGGGGCCTATGTCAGAGATGGCCAGCGTCACCGATATCCGCGCCGCCCGCGGCCGCGGGGATCAGCTGGTGCGCCTTGCGCGCGAGCCGCTGACCGTCATCTGCCAGGTCTCCAACGTGCGCGCCGACGCGGAGGTCCACCGCCAGATCGGGCTGAACGACGCCCTGTCCTTCCACGACCTCCACGACGTCCTCACCGTCTGCTTCGACCTGCCGGACGAGGACTCGCCCTGGCACTTCTTCGAGCACCACGACGCCCGCGGCAAGCGCATCGATCCCACCCACCAGGTCTCGGAGTTCCTGTGGCGCGTGGGCTCGCAGGTGGACTACACCTGGGGGCTGTGGGACTTTTCCCTGGTGGTCGCCGATATTTACCCGCGCGACGCGGGATCGCCCCGGGCGCTGTGCGTGGGCGGATCGGGTTCCTTCCCGGGCTCGAGCTTCAACCTAACCGCGGTCAATGCGGCGCTGACCGGGCAGGACACCATCGACGAGGTCCTGGAGCTGGTCACCGACGAGGTGCGCCAGATAGTCGAGCGCACCCGGCTTTATGATTTCGTGCCGCTGCTGCAGGCGCTCGACTTGGAGCGCGAGGGGGATATCAGCCCCCAGGCGCAGCGGGTGCTGGCGAGCCTGCCGCGGGAGGTGACCTCCCAGGGCAAGGACGCCTTCTGGTCGACGGTGCTGGGGCTGGCCTGCCTGTCCGGGCCCGAGGTCACCGACAGCGTCATCGAGACCACCATGAACGCCCTGGGCTGGGTCGATGACGACGGCTCCGAGCTCGCCGCCGACCAGGCCCGCCACGAGTGCGAGGCCTCGCTGAGCGCCCTGGCGGAGATTGGCGGGCTGGGGGAGAAGAAGGCCTCCCCGGTCGAGCGCCTGGATATCTACCGCGCGCTGCTGCGGCGCTGATCATCAAGGCCGCGGGGCGCAGGCGGTAGGCTAGTGACCCGTGAATGACATGCCGGAGAATACCGAAGTCCAACGCGGATCCCTGAAACAGCAGCTGGGGCGCTTCATCGCGGTGGGCGTTTTCACCGCTGCCTTGGACTACGGGCTGACCATGCTGCTAATCGCGCTCGGCCTGCACCGCTCCGCGGCCAAGGCCATCGGCTGGGTCTTCGGCACCATCGCCGCCTACATGGCGAACGCGCGCTGGACGTTCGGCGCGCAGGTGACCGGTCGCACCGCCGCGACGGTGGCGGTGCTCTATGGCTGCACCTTCGCGGTGCAAAACCTGTTGTTCTGGCTGCTCAACTCGCCGCTGATGGCGCTGGGCCTGGACGGCGCGGTCAAAAACACCGTGGCCTTCGTCATCGCCCAGGGCGTGGCGACGGTGACCAACTTCGTCGTCCAGCGAGTATTCGTGTTCAAGTAGGCAAGTAGCGGAGAAACTAGTGGCGGAGCAAGCAGACCTATCGAAGATGGCGGGGCGGTTGTCCCAGTCGAACTCGCTGCGCGCCCAATCCACCAAGTTTATTATCACCGGCGCCATCTCCGCGGTCGTGGACTTGGGTCTGACCTGGCTGCTGCAGATCGCCCTCGGCGTGCTGGGGGAGACCGGGGCGCGCTCCGTCGGCTTCGTCGTGGGCACGCTCACGGCCTACCTGCTCAACCGCAAGTGGACGTTCAACGCGCGCCCCAGCCTGCGGCGCCTGCTGGCGGTGGCCGCCACCTACGCGCTGACCTTCCTGGTCAACATCACGCTCTACCGCTGGGGCTTTGGCTTCCTCGACCACGACCTCGACTGGCCGTCCACCCCGGCGCTGGTGGTGGCCTACGCCGTCTCCCAGGGCCTGGCCACCTTCGTGAACTTCTGGGTCCAGCGCTGGATCATCTTCCGCTCCACGCGCAAGAGCTTTGAGGTGGACTAGGCGCTAGCTACTAGGGCTTTAACGCTAATTCTTAGGCCGGCGGAAGTCCTCGGTGCGGCCGCGGTTGTGCAGCTTTAACCACTCGATGAAGCCGGCCGGGTCGCGGCGCTGGATGAGGAAGAACCAGCCGAAGCGGGCGAATTCCTGCGGCAGCAGCTTGCGCATGCCGCGCTGCCACAGCAGGTAGCCGCGGTTGCGGTAGGTGAAAAAGCGCTTGAACTCGCCTTCCGGGTACTGGGTGTGCATCCGCCCGCCCAAAATCGGCTTGAACTCGTCCGAGCCGTCCGGGTGCAGGTAGGCGCAGTTCAGTGCGGTGCCGAAGGGCAGGCCCGAGCCGACCAGCCGGCGGTGGTACTCGACCTCGTCGCCGCGGATGAACAGACGGTAGTCCGGCACGCCGATGACCTCCATCGCCTTGGCGGAGAGCAGCGCGCCGTTGAACAGGCTGGCGATGCCGGGCAAAAAGTCGCCCTCCAGCTCGTCCAGGCGGCGGCGCCAGACCAGGCCCTGGCGCAGCGGGAAGGCCAGGCGCTGCGGGTCGTCGATGTTGCAGACCGCCGGGGAGACCTCCGCCAGGTGGTGGGCCTCGGCCACGCGGTAGAGGGTTTCCAGCACGGAGTGGTCGGCCGGCCGGCCGTCGTCGTCGGCGCACCAGATGGCGTCCGCGCCCAGGGATAGCGCGGTCAAAAAGCCCAGCGCGAAGCCGCCGGCCCCGCCCAGGTTGGTCTCCGAGGGCACGTAGACCGCGCGCTCGCCCGCCAGTTCCTCGAGGGAGTCGCGCACGGCGTCCTCCGCGCCGTTGTCCACCACGATCACCCAGTCGACCGGGTGGGTCTGGTTGACCACCTGATCCAGCGAAAGGCGCAGCAGTTTGGCGCGCTGGTGGGTGACGATGACGGCGGCGGTGGTGCCGGAGGAATGCAAGGTGGCAGTCATGCGCTCTATTGTGCCACCGGCGGGGCGCCGGCCCGGCTACTGACACCCAGCGGAACTAGGATTGCGCGTCCTCGTTTTCGAAGCGCTTGCGCAGGTCGCGGACGTATTCGCCCACTTCGGGGCCTTCGTAGTCGGCCACCACGTCGGCGACCTCGCCGGCCGAGCGGATCTCGCCGTGGTCGATCCACAGGGCGGTGTTGCACAGCTGCGCCAAGAAGTCGTTGGAGTGGGACGCGAAGACCAGGATGCCGGAGCGCTTGACCAGCTCCTCCAAGCGGACGCGGGCCTTGGCCATGAAGGCGGCATCGACGGCGCCGATGCCCTCGTCCAGCAGGAGGATCTCCGGCTCGATGGAGGTGACCACGCCCAGGGCCAGGCGCACGCGCATGCCGGTGGAGTAGGTGCGCAGCGGCATGGACAGGTAGTCGCCCAGCTCGGAGAACTCCGCGATCTCGTCCATCTTCTTTTTCATCTGCTTGATGGTCTGGCCCAGGAACAGGCCGCGGATGATGATGTTGTCGTAGCCGGAGACCTCCGGGTCCATGCCCACGCCCAGATCGAAGACGGGCGCGACGAGGCCGCGCACGTCGGAAGAGCCGCGGGTGGGCTCGTAGATGCCGGACAGGAGGCGCAGCAGCGTGGACTTGCCGGCGCCGTTGTGGCCGACCAGGCCGACGCGGTCGCCCTCCCGCAGGTGCAGGTTGATGTCCTTGAGGGCCTCGACCACCACGGTGTTGTCCGAGTTCTTGCCGATGGCGCCGCCGGCGGAGGAGAGCACTGCCTTCTTTAGGGAGCGGGACTTCGCGTCGAAGATGGGGAAGTCCACGCAGGCGTTGTAAGTATCGATAGAAACCATAGTTGGTGCTCCTTCTAGACCCAGTAGCTCACGCGGAAGCGCCACTTGCGCATGGCCAGACCGGCGATGAACAGGCCGGCGATAGTGCAGCCGATGACGATCCACCAGTGGTAGGCGGCCACCGGCTCACCGATCATCGGGGCGCGCACGACCTCCAGGTAGTGGTACAGCGGGTTGATCTCCGCGATGCGGGCGCGGTCCGCCACGGCGCCGCCCTGGTCCTTCAGGGTGTTGGTCATCCAGACGATCGGCGTGACGTAGAACAGCAGCTGGGTCAGCGCCTCCAGCAGCGGGGCCACGTCGCGGAAGCGGGTGGCAATAATGCCGAAGAACATCGCTACCCACACGCCGTTGACCAGCAGCAAGAACAGGCCCGGGATGAACAGGAAGAACTCCCAGCCCAGGTGGCGGGGGAAGATGAGGATGAGCAGCAGCCAGATGATCATGTTGTGGCCCAGAAACAGCGTCTGCCGCCAGACCAGGCGGTAGACGTGCACCGACAGCGGGGCGGGCAGCTGCTTGATGAGCCCCTCGTTGTCGATGAAGATGGTGGAGCCTTCCTTGATGGCCCCGGAGATGAAGTTCCACATAATCAGGCCCACGGTGACGTGGGGGAGGAACTCCGCGACCGGGATCTGGAACAGCATGGAGTACAAAAGGCCGAGCGCCGCGGCCATCACGCCCGTGGCGATGGTGATCCACAGCGGGCCCAGCACCGAGCGGCGGTAGCGCTGCTTGATGTCCTGCAGGCCCAACATGAACCACAGTTCGCGCTGCTTGGCGCCTTGGATGAGATCGCCGAAAGCGGCGCTGAACGTCATGGACTTCGACTCCGGGGCGCCGCCGTCCGGAGTAGCCGTCATGCGCGCTACGTCTTCCTGCAGTTTATTTTCGTCTTGCACGTGAAATACCCTATCGCGCTGAAGGGCAAAAGTGGGTCTTGCCGCCCGAGAGTTAACGCACAACTGGCCAAATTACCGGCCGGCTCCGCACGCCTCCAGCGCAGCTAATGGCGGCATAAAGATGGTGAATATATACCTAATAACAGAGCGGAATAGCCGATCCTGGGCATTTCAGTATTGTGGTGAAGTGGCGTATAAAGTGGGGTGGCATAAGGCGCGAAGCCGCGCCCGCAACAACCACCCAAGGAGGGTTCGAACCGCATGGTCACACGGTACGATGTCGCCAGTGTGCGCGGCCTATATACCGGCTTGTCGGGCGGTTGGACGTATCTGAATGCACACGACGTGCCGCAAATCCCGGAAAAGGTGATCGCGGGCGTATCCCGTGCTTTCCGCACCTCCGCCTCGGTGGCGGATCAGGACATCCCCTCCGGCACGCACTCCGCAGCGCCGCAGCCCGGCCGCCTGGAGGGGCAGTACTATATCGACTCCGCGCGCACCGCCGTGGCCGACCTGGTGGGCGCTACCGCCGACCGCGTGGTGCTCGGCGCCAACCTGCCGGTGCTCTACCAGGCGCTGGCGCGGGCGATCGCGCCGCTGCTGCGCGCTAATTCCTCCGTGGTGCTGTCCAAGCTGGACCCGCCGGAGCTCTACTCCGCCTTCACGGAGGTCGACGCGCAGGTGCGCTGGGCGCAGCCGGACCTGGGGACCGGGGAGATGCCGGCCTTCCAGTTTGCCGATCTCGTCGACGGCTCGACCCGCCTGGTCTCCCTGGCCGCCGGCCACGAGCTGCTGGGCACGGTGGCGCCGGTGGCAGAAATCATCGAGAAGGTCAACACCCGCTCCCGGGCCTGGACCCTGGTGGACATCTCCGCCACGGCGGGCTACCGGCCGGTGGATATCGACGCGCTCGGCGCCGACATCCTGGGCGTCGACCTGGGCAAGCTCGGCGGTCCGCAGGTCGCCGCCCTGGTCTTCCGGGACACCCGCATGTTCAAGCGGATCGACGCGCTCAGCCCCGGCCGCCACGGCGCGGCGAAGCTGGAGACCCCCGTGTCCACGGGCCTGGCTGGCGGGGTCAGCCCGCTCATCGATCACTTCGCCGCCCTGGGCGGCGAAGCCGTCGGCCGCGGATCCCGGCGGCGCCGCCTGACGGCCTCGATGGAGCTACTCGAGCCCTACCTGAACGGGCTGCGCGACGATCTCTACCAGTTCCTCGGCACCCTGCCCGCCGTCCACATCCTGGGCGTGACCGGGGAAGCCGCCGCGGGCGCGAAGGAGGATCGCCTGCCGCGCCTGAGCTTCGCCGTCAACGGCGTGCCCGCGGAGACCGTCCACCAGCGGCTCTTTGATAACCGCCTGGTGACCACGCTGGCCCCGGCGACCCCGCTGCTGAGCGAGATGGGCGCCGACGAAATTGGCGGCGCCGTCACCGTCGCCCTGGGGCCGTTCAACACGGCCTGCGACGTGGAGCACCTCACGCGCGTGGTGGCCTCGCTGGCTTAATTAGTCCGCGACCTGCAGCACCAGCGTGCCGGTGACCTCGCCGGAATCCAGGGCCGCGTGGGCCTCGGCGGCCTCGGCCAGCGGGTAGGTGGCGTGCCAGTGGTGGCGCACCGTGCCGTCTGCCAGCCACGGCCAGACGTTGTCCACGGTATCCCGCACGATGGCCGCCTTGTCCTCCAGGGAACGCGCGCGCAGCGTCGTGCCCTGCAGGGTCAGGCGCTTGGCTACCAGGATGCCCATGTTCAGCTCTTCCTTGGTCCCGCCCTGCAAGCCGATGGTGACCATGTGGCCGTCCTTGGCCAGGGCCTTCATGTTCTGCTTCAGGTACTTCGCGCCGATGATGTCCAGGATGACGTCGCAGGAATTCTTGAGCTCTTCGGCGAAGTCCTGCTCGTGGTAGTTGATGAGGATATCCGCGCCGAGCTTCCGGCAGGCCTCCAGCTTCTCCGCCGAACCGGCGGTGACCGCCACCTGGGCGCCGAGCGCCTTGGCGACCTGGATGGCGAAGGTGCCGATGCCGCCCCCGCCGCCGTGGATCAGGATGGTCTGGCCCTCGTGCAGGCCGGCCTCCATGGCGATGTTCGACCACACCGTGCAGGCGACCTCGACGACCGAGGCCGCGTGCTCCAGGCTGTAGCCCTCCGGGATGGGCAGCAGCTGACCGGCCGGCACCGCGACGTATTCCGCGTAGGCGCCGCCGGCGAGCAGCGCGGCGAACTCCTGGCCGACCTCGAGATCGGTGTCGCCCGCGTCCGCGATGGTGCCGGCGCACTCCAAGCCGAGCAGCTCCGAGGCACCCGGCGGCGGCGGGTAGTTGCCCTGCGTCTGCAGGATATCGGCGCGGTTCACGCCGGCGTAGTGGACCTTGAGCAGCACCTCGCCGGGCTGCAGCTCGGGCCGGTCCACCTCGGCGAGCTCGAGCGAGCGTGGGGTATCAGGATCTTTTTGAATGATTGCCTTCATGCCCTTCCACGGTACCGAAACTTCCCCAGCTTCCGCAGGTAGAGAATCCGCAGCAAAGGCCCCGCTTTACCGGAGCGGAGACCCGCTCGGGTAAGGTGAGCATGTCGCCTGCGGGCGGCAGATGGAGACGTGGCAGAGCGGCCGAATGCACTGGTCTTGAAAACCAGCGTGGGGAAACTCACCGCGGGTTCAAATCCCGCCGTCTCCGCCGAAGGCTTCGGAAAATATCGCCTTCTGTCCTTTTCGCCGAACCCCGACCTGGGGAAACGTGCGCGCGGGGCGGCAAAGGTCGATATTTTCCTTAGCCCTTCGAATCCAACCAGGCATCAATCCCGCCGCGCAGCGAGTAGAGCGGGCCGGTAAGCCCGCGCTCGTGGAAAAGGTGCACGGCCTCGGCCGAGCGGACGCCGCCGGCGCAGTGGACCACCACGGTCCGATCATTATCCAAGGCGGCGGTCACCTCGGGCGGGGTATAGCCCTCGCGCAGGCGGGGCAGGGGACAATTCACCGAACCGTCGAGGGCGAAGGTGGCGACCTCGTCCGGGTTGCGCACGTCGAGCACGAGCGCGCCGGCGGGGATGGTCTCGGTTTCTTCTACGTCCGGGTAGGCCGCCGGCGAGGAGGCGGTGGGCTCCTCCGTGGCTGGGGCGTCGGTGACCGGCCCGTGCGCGCAGACCCGCTCGGCGACGGAAGGATCGCCGTTTACCGGGATGTATTCCCAGATCCCGTCGAGGGCGGAGAAGTATCCGAGCCGGCCGATGAGCGGGGCCCCGACGCCGGTCAGCAGCTTGAGGGCCTCGAGCGCCATGGCGGAGCCGACGGTGCCGACCACCGGGCCCAGCACGCCGGCCTGCGAACAGCTGGGCACCGAACCGGCCGGCGGAGGGGTGGGGAAGAGATCCTCGTAGATGGGCCCGCGGCCGGCCCAGAAGACGGTCATCTGCGCGTCGAAGCCGAGGATGGAGGCCCACACGTGCGGGATGCCGCGCCGCGCGCAGGCGTAGGAGGCCAGGTAGCGGGTGGCGAAGTTGTCGGATCCGTCCAGGACCACGTCGGCATCCGCCAGCAGCTTCTCGGCGTTGTCCGCTGTCAGGCGCGCGGAGACGGCGTTGACCTCGACAGTCGGGTTGAGGGCGAGCATGGCCCGCCGGGCCGACTCCGCCTTGGGCTCGTTCGCGCGGGCCGCGGCGTCGGTGTGGATGACCTGGCGGTGCAGGTTGGATACCCCGACGGTGTCGTCGTCGAAGACGGTAATATGCCCGACCCCGGCCCCGGCCAGGTACAACAAGGCGGGCGAGCCCAACCCGCCGGCGCCGATGACGGCCACGTGCCCCGCGCGCAGCCGCGCCTGGGCCTCACGGCCGAAGCCGGCCAGGCTGAGCTGGCGGCGGTAGCGCGCGACTTCCGCAGGGCTGAACTGCGGATCCGCGCCGGGCTGCCCTGTGCTCATTCGATTCCCACCCACTGCACCGAGTCGTCGTCCAGCAGCTGTTCCTTCCAGATCGGAACCTCGGCCTTCACGCGGTCGGCGAGCTCCGCGGCCGCGACGAAGGAGTCCTTGCGGTGGGCCGAGGCCGCGATGACCACGAAGGCCAGCTCGCCGATCGTGAGGGGCCCGGTGCGGTGGGCGGTCCACAGGCGCACCGCCGGGTGCGCGGCGGCGACCTCGCCAGCGATGCGGGCGATCTCCGCATCGGCGCTGGGGTGGGAGGAATAGGTCAGCAGTTTTACCCGCTGGCCGCCGTCGTGATCGCGGACGATGCCATCGAAGGTCACCGCCGCGCCCATCGCCGGGGTCAGGACCTCCTCGCGGGCGGGGCCGACCAGTTCTTCGAGGGGCTGTTGCGTCAGGAAAGCGCCCAGGACCTTGCCGGTCTGGGCGTGGACGTAATCCGGATCCCCGTTAGTGCTCATGTGTCCCTTCTAGCATGTCAACCAGGGGAACCACTAATTCTTCCAGGACTGAACAACCGTCCTTCACCCCTCCCGTAGAACCGGGCAGGGTCATGGCGAAAGTCGTGCCGGTCACCCCGGCCACCGCGCGGGAGGCCAGGGCTGTGGGCACGGATTCCAGGCCCTTCTGCCAGAAGGCCATGGGGATGCCGGGCAGCTCGCGCTCCAGGTGCTTGGCGACGGCCTCGACGGTGCGGTCGTCCGCGCTCAGGCCGGTACCGCCGGAGGTCAGGATGACGGAGTGCCCGGCGGCGAAGGCGGTCTCGACGGCCTGCTCGATCTCGGCGTCGGGGACGACCACCGGGTCGGGAGTATCAAAGCCCTTGCGGCGCAGGAACTCCACGGCGATGGGGCCGGAGCGGTCCTCGTAAATCCCGGCGGCCGCGCGGGTCGAGGCGACGATGACGAGTCCAGTGCGGGTCATGGCAGCTCCTTCAATTCCTTCACATTCGGGGAAAATTACAAAGAATTACAGCGGGTAGATGGTCACTTGGGCGCCGGCGTCCAGCTCCGCGGCGATGGGGATGCGGATGAGGCAGTCGGCGCCGATGGCCTGCGCGACCAGGTGGGAACCCGGCCCGCCGACCTGGCTGGCGGTGATGGCGTCGGCCCCGATGGTCATGTGGCCGCGCAGGAAGCGCTCGCGGTCGTCCAGCCCGGTCACCGGGTGCGCGAGCTGGGCGGGCAGGGCCGGCAGGGTGGTCCCCAGCAGGTCGGCTACGTAGAGGTGGAAGCTGACCAGCGAGGAGATCGGGTTGCCCGGCAGGCAGATGACCGGCGTCCCGGAAAGCTTGGCCAGCCCCTGCGGGCCGCCCGGCTGCTGGTCGACGTAGCCAAACCAGCCGTGCGGTTCCAGCACCTGGCGCACGACCTCGAACTTGCCGGCGCTGATGCCGCCGGAGGTCACGATGGCGTCCGGCTGCAGCTCCGCGATGGCGGTGTCCAGGTCGCGGCGCAGCTTGTCCGGATCGTCGTCGGTGCGCACGTGGCCGGCCACGACGATGCCGGCTTCCGCGGCCAGGGCCGTGAGCATGGGCCCGTTCGAGTCCGGGATGGCGGCCGAGCGATCCGCCAGGTCCGCGCTGCTGCTACCGATCTCCGCCCCGCCGGTGCAGATCACGATCCGCGCCGGGGCGACCACGTTGAGGGTCGGGATGTCCTGGCCCGCCAGGGTGGCGATGACCGCCGCGTTGATGCGCGTGCCGCCGGTGACCAGCGTGGAGCCGCGGGAGATATCGCTGCCGGCGGCGCGCACGAACTGGCCCTCCGGCACGGCCGGGGCCGTGACGGTCTCACCTTTAGCCAGAAAGTCCGCCGGCTCGGTGCGCTCTACTGGCACGATGGCGGCGGTGCCGCGCGGGACCTTCGCGCCGGTCATGATGGGCGCGGCCTGGCCGTCCAGGCCGTCCGCGTAGAAGCGATCCGGATCCGTGCCGGCCGGGATGGTCTCACCGACCGTAAAGGTCCCTCCCGCCGCGGTGGGCAGGGCATAGCCATCCATCTGCGAATTATCGAAGCGGGGGGAGTCATAGGCGGCGACCACGTCCGTCGCCAGCGTGGCGCCCAAGGATTCTCTCAGTGCTACCTCGTGGTGCCGGCTGCGGTGGAGCGCGCCGCAGTCATCCAGCAATTGCTTGACTTCCGCATGGTGCTGTTCCGGAGTACGCATGGGCCCCATCTTAGCCGCCCCGGCGCGGCGGCCGCGGAAAAGAGTTGGCCGCGGACTGAACGAGCGTTCTAGTCGCGCTGGGGTGGCGGGTTCGACAAGGAACGCCCTAGCCCGGCATAGTAGAGGCCATGTTGGAGGTGCACTATTTCGCGGCCGCCCGCGCCGCCGCCGGGACGGCCCAGGAGCAGATCCCGGACGCGCAGGTGCCCGCCCGCCTAGGCGAGCTGCTGGACCAGCTGGCCGCCGCGCACCCGGGGACCACGGAGGCGGGGATGGGCCTGGAGGAAATCCTTCCTCGCTGCACCTTCCTCGTCGACGGTTCGGCCGCCGGGGACAGCTACCGCGAGGTAGCCCTGGCAGGGGTCGCCCGCGTGGACGTCCTGCCGCCTTTCGCGGGCGGCTAGGAGCGGCCGCCGCTGGCCAGGCGCCGGACCGGGCTGGTGAAGAAGTTGACCACGCCGGAGACCAGTGAGAGCACCACCGCGCCCAGGATGGCCGGCCACCAACCGTCGATGGCCAGGTTGCCCACGCCCAGATCCAGCTGGTTGAGCAGCCATTCGACCAGCAGCAGGACGGCGCCGTTGATGACCAGGATGAACAGCCCCAGCGTCAGGCAGGTAATCGGCGCGCCGAGGATCCGCAGCACCGGGGTAACCACCGCGTTGACCACGATGAAGGCGATGGCCACGGCGATGAACGTGCCAGACGAGCCGGGCTCGTTGGTCGATCCGATTTCGTTGAAGCCGTTGGCCGCCGGCGGGACGATGTCCACGCCCGGCACGAAGGTGACCACGACCCACAGGGCGATCGCGATGGCCACCACGTTCAGGGCCAGGTTGACGAGGGTACGCATGGCGGGGCACTCCTAGCGGTTGACGTTTCGCCCCATTCTAGCGGTCAGTCCGCCTGTGCCGTGGCGGCGCGGAAGGCGGCCACCAGCGCGTCGGTTTCCTCCGCGGTGGTCACGGTGATGCGGATGCCCTCGTCGAAGGCGCGCACCAGCACGCCCTCGGCCGCGATCTGGGCGGCCAGCTCCTGCGGGGTGCCAAAAGCGGCGATGGCCGGCGCCGGCAGCCACACGAAGTTGGCCTCAGAGTGCGGGCTGCCGAAATCGGCCAGCTCGGCGGCGACGCGCTCGCGCTGCTCGACCGCCTCGTCGGTGCGGGACTGGAGCGTGGCAGCATCCGCCAGCGATGCCAGGGCGCCGGCCTGGCCCACGGCGTTGACGGAAAACGGCACGGCCACCTTATTGAGCGCGGCGATGATATTCGCGGCGCCGAAGGCGTAGCCCACGCGCACCCCGGCCAGGCCGTAGGCCTTGGAAAAGGTGCGCATGCCCACCAGGTTCGGGTACTGGCGCAGGTACTGGGTGGCGTCCGGGGTATCCGCGGCGCGGTTGTACTCGAAGTAGGCCTCGTCGAGGGCGACGATGACGTCGCCGGGCACTTGGTCCATGAAGTCGGTGAACTCCTGGTTGGTGATGGTGGTGCCTGTCGGGTTATTCGGGTTGCACAGGAAGATCAGGCTGGTGCGCTCCGTGATGGCACCGGCCATAGCGGCCAGATCCATGCCGTGGTCCGCGCCCAGCGGGATGGCCACCGGCTGCGCGCCGACCACCTGGACGAAGATCGGGTAGGCCTCGAAGGAGCGCCACGGGAAGATGACCTCGCTCTCGGCGGTGGAGGTCACCTGCACCAGCTGCTGGCAGATGGCCGAGGAGCCGGTACCTACCGCCACCTCGTCGAAGTCCACGCCCAGGTGCTGGGCCAGGGCCTCGCGCAGGGTCACGGCGCCCATGTCCGGGTAGCGGTTGGCCCCGGCGGCGGCACGGTTCATCGCCTCCTGCGCGGCCGGCAACGGTGGGTGGCTGGCCTCGTTGGAGGACAGCTTCACGGCGTCATCGTTGCGCGCGCCGGGCCGGTAGGCGGGTAGGGAGGAAAGGTCAGGGCGAATCATGGAATTAACCTTAGGGGTTGCGGGGCCCGCGTGGGCCGAAATCGAAATCAGCGGTGGTCGGGCCGAAGGCCTTGAGGTCTTGCGGCGCGTCGAAGGGATCGAGGCGGACCTCGAGGAAGGCGCCGGTCCCGCTGGCGGCAATCTGCTCCAGCGCGGCGTCGAGCTCGCCCTCGGTGGCGGCGCTGTAGGAGGCCATCGTGGTATCGGCCTTGAAGACCTTGGGCAGGGCGCCATAATCCCAGTTCTGGATGTCGTTGTACTCCTGCTCCATGCCCAGAATGTAACGCTCGATGGTGTAGCCGCGGTTGTTGACCAGCACGATGATGGGGTCCAATTCCTGGCGCAGGATGGTCGATAGCTCCTGGGCGGTCAGCTGGAAGGAGCCGTCGCCGATGAAGAGCACGTGCCGGCGGCCCGGCGCGGCCAGCTGGGAGCCGAGCAGGGCGGGTAGGGTGAAGCCGATCGAGCCCCAGATGGGGGAGTTGATGTACTTGGTCGCCGTGGGCATCGGCAGCGGCCCGAGCCCGATGTTGGAGGTGCCGGCCTCCGTGATGACCACGTCGCCCTCCCGCAGGAACCGCGCCATCCGCGGCCAGATGCGCGCCTGGGTGAGCGGGGTGGAAGGATCCGCGCCGAAATCGTCGGTGGCGGAACTGTCGGCGGCGAGGGCGGGGGAGGCGGGCATGCGGGCCGGGACCTTCTCGACGAGGGCGTCTAGGAGCTCGCGGGTGTTGATGCCCACGAAGTATTCGCCGCCGACGTTGACGTGCTGGTCGCCGAAGTTGATGATGGCGCTCTCGTCCAGCTGGTGGGTGTAAGAGCCGGAGTTGACCTCGATGAAGCGCGGGTTGGTGGTGACCAGGAAGTCGGCGGACTCGACGCGGTCCTGCACGCCCGGCGCGGAGGAGGCGCCGTTGTAGGTGCCGAGGAAGAGCGGATCGTTCTCGTCCAGGATGGCCTTGCCGGAAGACAGCTGGGAGTACGGGATCTGGGCCCGGTGCACCAGCGCGTCCAGGGCCGCGGTGAAACCGTGGCGATCGGTGTCCTGGTCGATGAGCACGAGCGGCTGGTCTGCTTTCTCCAGCCGCGCGAGGACGGCCTCGGTGGCGGCCTTCAGCCGCTCCGGGTCGGAGGGGGCCAGGGCGGTGCTGAACGGGGCATCGTCGACCTCGATCTCCAGGTGCGTGATGTCCGAGGGGATCTGGATGTGCACCGGGCGCTTTTCCCGCAGGCACGTATGCAGCGCGCGGTCGAATTCCTCCACGACGTTCATCGGGGAAACCCGGGTGGAGACCTCCGTGAAGGGGGCGAGGGCCTCCAGCATGTTCGCGTAGTCGCCGTCGGCCAGGGAGTGGTGCATATTCCACCGGAACTCCGTGGCGTACTGCGGCGGGGCACCGGCCAGGGAGACGACGGGCACGTGCTCGGCGCGGGAACCGGCAATCCCGTTGAGGGCGGACAGTTCCCCCACCCCGTAGGTGGTCAGCAAGGCCCCGACGCCGCGCTGCCGGGCGTAGCCGTCGGCCGCGTACGCGGCGTTGAGCTCGTTGCAGGCGCCGACGAAGCGGATGCCGCTGGCGGCGTCGATCTGCTCCAGGAAGCTTAAGTTGAAATCGCCGGGCACGCCGATGATCTCCGTGATGCCGATGGCCTTGAGCCGGTCCAGCAGGAACTCGCCGATGGTGGTGCGCATGAAAAATCCTTTCCGGTTAAGGTGCGCCAGCACGGCGCGGGGTGGTGGCTCGTGCTGTGGACGTCCTGCCTTCCGATTATGCCGCGAAAAGTGCGCTGGGTCACTATTTCTAGCGGAATTGTCCTGGCTTGTGGGTCTGGCGGGCGCTGCCGGGATGGTAGGGAGGGGCGAGTTTGTTTCTGTTTTGGTTAACAGGTACCCTAAATCTTCGTAACTCATGGTGCGATGGCTGGTTCGCGCTAGCTAGTAGCACCACGTTTTACGTTGGAGACGTGCCAGAGCGGCCGAATGGGGCTCACTGCTAATGAGTTGCCCTCTTAACGGAGGGCCGGAGGTTCAAATCCTCTCGTCTCCGCCGCATTTATAGCCCGCGCTCCGAGGTAGTTTATTCCTCGGAACGCGGGCGTTTTTGGCTTTGTGCAGGCCTTGTCCCGGCGGATTGCGAATCTGCGCGAGCAGAGTATAAGTAGTGTAATGACAAAATCCGGGCGCTTAGACAACGACGCATCTACAGTATCGGAGGCGAATGCCTCGGAGTACCCGGCCGGGCAGGATCCCGCCCGGTGGCGCGTGCTCATCGTCCTGCTTGTCGCGATCTTCATGTCGCTGATTAGCGTGTCCATCGTCAACGTGGCCCTGCCGTCCATCCAGGCCGGCCTGGACGCCAGCGACTCCGACGTGCAGTGGGTGCTGTCCGGTTACGCGCTCACCTTCGGCGTGGTGCTGGTGGCCGCCGGGCGCGCCGGGGACCTGGTGGGCCGCGGCGGCATCTTCCTCGGCGGCATTGCGATCTACACCCTGGCCAGCGCCTCGGCGGGGTTTGCGCCGAACGCCGAGTCGCTCAACCTCTCCCGCTTCATCCAGGGGGTGGGCGCGGGCCTGCTCAACCCGCAGGGCGTGGGCATGATCCAGCAGTACTTCCGCGGCGCGGAGCGCGGCCGGGCCTTCGGCTACTTCGGCTCCACCGTGGGTGTGGCGGTGGCCATCGGGCCGGTGCTGGGCGGCTTCCTCATCCGCATCGGCGGCGCGGACCTGGGCTGGCGCCTGACCATGCTGGTCAATTTCCCCATCGGGCTTCTGGCCATCGTCTTAGGGCTCATGTGGTTCCCGCGGCCGCTGTTTTCTAGGGTGCGCGACAGCGCCGGGGAGAAGGTCGGCGCGTGGCAGGCGTTTAAGTCCCTTGACCCGGTCGGCGCGCTGCTGCTGGGGCTGGCGGTGCTGTGCGTGCTCTTCCCGTTCGTGGAATCCTCCGGCTCGCGGTGGGTCTGGGCCCTCCTGCCGGCCGGGGCGGTCTGCGTGGCCATCTGGGTGGCCTGGGAGCGCCACCACAAGTCCACCGGCCACGAGCCGATGGTGGACCTGGGTATCTTCCAGACCTTTACCTTCCGCAACGGCACCATCATCGCGACGCTGTGGTTCATGGGTATTACCAGCATCTGGGTGCTGGTCGCGCTGTACTTCCAGAACGGGCTGGGTTATTCCGCGCTGGTGGCCGGTTGCGTGGGCCTGCCCTCGGCGCTGCTGAATTCTGTGACCGCCACCCTGGCCGGCAAGAGCGTCTCGGTCTACGGGCGGCGCGTGGTGATTATCGGCATGCTGACCACGCTCTTCGGTCTGGTGACGACCATCGCGGTGATTTGGGGGACCACGCACTGGTCCGTCAGCGAGTGGTGGCTGGTGCTCACCCTGTGCTTCGTCGGCGCCGGCCAGGGCGCGGTGGTCTCCCCGAACCAGACGCTGACGCTGGCCGAAGTGCCCGCCAACTACGCCGGCTCCTCCGGCGCGGTCATGCAGACCGGGCAGCGAATCGGCACCGCGGTTGGCCTGGCGGTGACCACCGCCATCGTCTTCGCCACCCTGGGCAACACCGACGCCGATTGGCCCGGGGCCATCATCATGGGCTTCGCCATGATCACCGCGGTCTGCCTGGCGGCCCTGGGCTTCGGCGTGGCCGACCGGGTGGGGCGCCGGCGCTAGGCGCGGGCGGCTGACTAGGACCACTTGGGCCGGGGCGCGACCCAGCGGTCCAGCTGGGCGAAGAGCTCCTCGGCGGTGTCCGCCACGATGAGGCTGTCCCGGTCGGCAGCGCGCACCAGGCCCTGCTCCACCAGGTGGTCCAGCAGGTCCACCAGCGGGGCCCAGAAGGCCGCGCCGAACAGGGCCAGGGGCGTGGCGTGCAGGCCCAGCTGCTGGCGGGTCCAGACGTCGAAGAACTCGTCCAAGGTCCCGGCGCCGCCCGGCAGCGCCACGCAGGCCTCGGCCAGATCACTCATGCGCTGCTTGCGCTCGTGCATGGTCTCTACTACCTCCAGCCGGTCGAGGCCCGGGTGGGCGATTTCGCCGTCGACCAGGTGCTGGGGGATGACCCCGGTGATGGGCGCGCCGGCGGCGTGGGCGGCGTCCGCCACCGCGCCCATCAGCCCGACCTTGCCGCCGCCGTAGATAAGGCGCACCCCGTGGGTGCCCAGCGCGGTGCCCAGCTCCCGCGCCAGCTCCAGGTTGTGCGGGTCCGTGCCGGTGCTCGCGCCGGTGTACACCGCGACTGAGTGCGGCGCGGATCTTGCCGCCAGCGCCGGGAAAACCTCCTCGGCCAGCAGCGGGGCGAGCGGCTTGTCCGGCGCGTGCGGGTTGACCCAGGCCAGCTCGGCGATCTCGTGGCTGGCCTGGGCGGAAACCTCGTAGGGGTAGCTAAAGACCGCGGCGGACACGGCGTACCCGGCCTCGTGGGCCGCCGGGGCGTTAAACGTGCCGAGCTCCTTCAACGCCGCGCCGGCAAGTTCCACGCCCAGCTCCTCGGCCACCTCGCGCACCGCGGCCTGACGGGCGTTTTCGCCCGGCTCCGGCTTCCCACCGGGGAACTGGAAGAGCTCGGTGCCGGCCTTGCGGACGGTGAGCACCTGGCCGGTGCGGTTGCGGAAAATGACGGCGCTGACGTTAATGGTCGGAGTGGGCATGGGCCATAGACTACACCGGGACCGCCGGCGCTTTGGCCGGTTGATGCGGTGCATCGAAAGGCGCAAAAGGCTGGCAGTCGCGTCCGTTGCCCAAATTCCGCACTTTGGGTTTATTCTTAGCAAGGCACGCCGGGAATCCCGGCACCAAACCAACGCCAATCAGTGTGGATATCAAGGGAGGTGGCGGGTATGAGCAACTCGGTAGACGAGGCCATCGATCGGCTAGAGGAATTGCTGCGGACCGAAGGGGAAATCGATCCGAAAGCGGCGCCGGACATGCAAAGGCTCCTAGACACGCCTCCCATCCAGGACATCGTGGCGCTGGTCGAGCGCCAGAACAACGTCCGCGCGGCCGTGGTGCTGCGCCTGTTGCCGCGGGAGAAGTCCATCGAGGTCTTTGACGCGCTGGACTCCGCGCACCAGGCCGATATCATCGACGAGCTGGGCAACGCCGACGTCTACGCCTTCTTCGACGAGCTCGACCCGGACGACCGAGTCTCCCTGCTGGACGAGCTGCCCGCAGAGATCGCAGATCGCCTGCTGCGCTCGCTGGACAAGACCGAGCGGGACGTTACCGGCGTCGTGCTGGGCTACCCGAAGGGCTCGGTCGGCCGCCGCATGTCCCCGGAGGTCCCGGAGATCTACCGGGAGATGACCGTGGACGAGGCCCTGGCCAAGCTGCGCGCTACTGCCGATGCCGTCGAGACCATCTACACCCTGCCGGTCACCCGCAAGGACCGCCGCCTGGTCGGCGTGGTCAGCTTCCGCGAGCTCTTCATGGCCCGCGGCAACCGCATGGTCGAGGACCTGATGCGCGAGCCGGTCTTCGCCTATGCCTACGACGACGCGGAGGAAACCGCCCGTTGGTTTTTGCCCCTGGACTTGCTGGCGATGCCGATCGTCGACGAATCCAAGCGCCTGGTCGGCCTGCTGACGTGGGACGACGCCACGGACATCGTGGAGGAAGAGGACTCCGAGGATAGCGCCCGCGCCGGTGGTACTGAGGCCCTGCAGCAGCCGTATATGTCCACCCCGCTGCTGAAGCTGGTGCGCTCGCGCATCGTCTGGCTGTTGGTGCTGGCGGTCTCCGCCCTGTTGACCGTCCAGGTGCTCGACGCCTTCGAGGAGACCCTCGCGGCCGCCGTGGTGCTCAGCCTGTTCATCCCGCTGCTGACCGGTACCGGCGGCAATACCGGCAACCAGGCCGCGACCACCGTCACCCGCGCGCTGGCGCTGGGCGACGTGCGAAAACAGGACATCCTGGCGGTAATGTGGCGCGAGCTGCGCGTGGGCATGCTGCTGGGCGCGGTGCTCGGTCAGCTCGGCGTCGGCCTGGCCACGCTGGCCTACGACTTCGACATCGGCCTGGTCATCGGGATCACGCTGTTCTTGGTCTGTTCCATGTCCGCCACGGTGGGCGGCATGATGCCTATCCTGGCCAAGGCCGTGGGCGCGGACCCGGCGGTCTTTTCCAACCCGTTCATCTCCACCTTCTGCGACGCCACCGGCCTCATCATCTACTTCTTCATCGCCAAGGCTGTCCTGGGCATTTAGGGGCCGGGGGAGTTACCGGGCTTAAGCGGATGTCGAGGCGGCCCCGCGCGGGCCGTTTTCGGGGGTGGCTAGGCGGCCAGGTTGTGGCATATGTGACACAAGTTTTGTAAAGTTCCCCACATTAGGCAACAAAGTGTTGTTTGTTTCCTTACCCCATATGCGCACTCCTAGGCGCTATATCACCTAGTCGCGATATCTCAGTCTTACAGATTGGTGTTTCCCCATGACAACTCCACAGACTCACGAGTCCACTGCCCACCCAGAAGGCGAAGAGGACAAAGGCGTCAAGAAGGGTGAACTGCGCCGTCAGCTCATCGGGATCGTCGGCGGCCTCGCGCTCGCCATCATCGTCTTCTTCATCTTTCCGGCCAGCTCGGTGGAGACCGTGATGAACTCCAGCGGCGCGGATCCGGACGCGGACTACAGCCATATGGCCCTGCGCACCGTCGCGGCGGTGACCATCCTGATGGGTGCCTGGTGGATGACCGAGGCCCTGCCGCTGGCGGCGACCGCGCTCATCCCGCTGGCTATCTTCCCGCTGGCCGGGGTCGGTGAGATTTCCGACGTGTCCTCGCCGTACGCCTCGTCCACCATCTTCCTGTTCTTGGGCGGCTTCCTCGTCGCGCTGTCGCTGCAGCGCTGGAACGTCCACCGGCGCATGGCGCTGATGGTGGTCAAGCTGGTGGGCACCTCGCCCAAGCGCCTCATCCTGGGCTTCATGATCTCCACCGGCTTTTTGTCCATGTGGGTCTCCAACACCGCGACCGCGGTGGTCATGCTGCCCATCGGCATGTCCGTGCTGCAGCTGACCGCCGACACGGTGGGCGGCATGAAGAACCAGAAGCGGTTCGCCACCGTCCTGATGTTGGCGATTGCCTACTCGGCCTCCATCGGCTCCCTGGGTACCCTCATCGGTACCCCGCCGAACCTGCTGCTGGCCGGCTACATGAAGGAAACCCACGGCATTGAGATCGGCTTCGCCCAGTGGATGCTGGTCGGCATGCCGGTGGCCATCATCTTCACCTTCCTGGCCTGGGTCGTGCTGATTACCGTCTTCCCGCCGGAGATGAAACAGATCCCGGGCGGTAAGGAGCTCATCGACCAGGAGATCAAGGACATGGGCCCGTGGACCGCCCCGCAGATCCGCGTCGCCATCATCTTCGCGCTGGCCGCCATCTCGTGGGTCTTCGTCCCGCTGCTCATCGACTGGCAGGGCTGGGAGGTCGGCTACGACGACGCGATCGTCGGAATCATCGCCGGCCTGCTGCTCTTCCTGCTGCCCGCCGATAGCAAGAACGGCGTGCGCCTGCTGGACTGGAAGACCGCCAACGAGCTGCCCTGGGACGTGCTCCTGCTCTTCGGTGGCGGCCTGTCGCTGTCCGCCATGTTCACCAAGTCCGGGCTGTCCCTGTGGGTCGGTGAGATGGCCAAGGGCCTGCAGGTCCTGCCGCTCTTCCTCCTCGTGGCCGCTGTCGCCGCGCTGGTGCTGGTGCTCACCGAGTTCACCTCGAACACCGCCACCGCCGCGACCTTCCTGCCGATTATGGGCGGCGTGGCCGTCGGTATCGGCCTGACCGACGCGGCCGCCATCAACGTGATGATCCTGACCGTCCCGGTCGCGCTCGTGGCCACCTGTGCCTTCATGATGCCGGTGGCTACCCCGCCGAACGCCATCGCCTACGGCTCCGGCTACGTCACCATCGGCGAGATGCTCAAGGGCGGCCTCTGGCTCAACGTCATCGCCCTGGTCCTGGTGACCCTGGCGACCTATTTCATTGCCGTCCCCGTCTTCGGGATGGTCTTGTAAAAACCCGCCTCCGAAACGCCGGTTTATGTGCAATAAGCTGGCGTTTTGGTACTCGCCACAAGGACGGGTATAGTAATTCTTCGTTGCCGAGAGAACAGCAGTTCTTCGAGTTAGGCAACATGCGCCCGTGGCTCAACGGATAGAGCATCTGACTACGGATCAGAAGGTTGGGGGTTCGAATCCCTCCGGGCGCACCAATTGTCATGAGTCGCGACATGGTTGACAAACCGGCATCTCAGTTTCTTTTTGTTCTGGGGTGCCGGTTTCTTCTTATTCTGGGGTGCCGGTTTCTTCTTATTCTGGGGCTAAGTGTGGGTCTGTTTGTTTCCAGTAGGGCTTTTGATAGTTGCGGCTGGTATCGATGTAGTGCTCGGTGATGACTTCGCCAGTTTCGGCTAGTGATGTGATGACGTGGTTGTCGGCGATGACCATGAGGATTTTCTGTCTTTTCCATTGGCGGCCGATGCCTGGGTGGAAGAGTTTGCCGGCGTAGCGCACGGTGGTTTTGCCGTTGTCCCAGACGACGTCGTTTCTGGTGCGCCATTCTTGTGTTGGGTTGTGGGCTGGGCTGGCTTTGGCGCCGGTGGTGTAGGCTTGGTGTGGGGTGCGTCGGCCTAGGGCTTTGTGGGGGCGTGTGGTGTTGTAGTAATCGCGGAATTCGTCAAGGCGTTTCTGCAGTTCAGCAACGGTTTTAGCGAGTGGGCGGGCAGTGATCCATTTTTTGAGTGTTTGGTGGAAGCGCTCGATTTTTCCTTGGGTTTGGGGATGTCCTGGCCGGCCGTTTTTCTGTTGGATTTTGTTGGTGGTGAGGACTTTTTCAAAGGCGTTTCGTCCACCTTTGCGCCCTGCTAGGCGGGCGGTAAAGACGAGGCCGTTGTCGGTGAGGGTGGATGCTGGCGGTCCGTATTCAGTTATCAGGCGTGATAGTTCCTCGGCGACTTGTGTGCCGCTAAAGGCTGGGGCTGCGGTGATTGATAGGAGGTAACGGGAGTGGTCGTCGAGGAAGTCAAGGACTTCGATGCGGGTGGTGTCTGCTAGGTACAGGTGGGTGATGTCAGCCTGCCAGCATTCGTTGGGCATGGCCGCTTCAAAGCGGATGAAAGAGCTTTTGGGCGTCTTCTTGGGTGCTGGGGTGAATAAGTCCTGCTGTGGTGAGGATGCGGCGGATTGTCGAGGTTGAAGGGACTCGTTTGCCGTCTTGTTGCAGGTGGTAGGCAATGGTTTCTGGGCCTGCGTCGAGTCCGTGGCGTGTGAGTTGTTTTCGGATGGCGATGATGTCTTTGCGCACGGTGTCTGGCACGGCTTGGGGTGAGTGCGTGGGGCGCGGGATTTTGGCGCGATGGCGTCGGTGCCGCCGGTGTCGAAGGCGTTGAGGATTTGGTAGACGCGTTGGCGAGAGATGCCGAATTGCTTGGTTACTTGTGATGGGCTTCGCTTTTGCTCACGGACTGCTTTGACGATGGCGAGGTTACGGTTGGGACTGTTCATGGTGTCAAACATGTCCCGACTCACCTGTCAAGTATCAGGACCGCCGTCGCAGGAACAGGGTGTCAAATATGTCGTGAACTCAGACACTCTCGTCTCCGCAAATTGTAGAACCCGAATCATCGATTTACCGGTGGCTCGGGTTTTTCTGTTTTCTTCGTCGGGAATGAGTGCTTAATTCAGTACTAACGTTAGGGCGAGCACTGCGGTCGAGAATGCGAGCATTCCCACACAGTTGAGCCAGAACGCGCTGCCGAGAAAGTGGGCGCGGATATGGGCTGCTGCGGCCGCGCAGAAATAAGCGATGACGCCAACCATGGCTGCAATTCCTACGCCGGGGAACCAGAGGCCGGCGATGAGGCCTGTGGCTGCAAGGCACTTGATGACAATGAGCGCCCACCACCAGTCTTGAGGAAGTTTGACGCCGCTAAGGCAGGCCTCGATGAAGGGGACTGGTTTGAGGGAGAGTGCGGCGTCGCCAAGCAGAATCGTCGCTAGCAGCAGGGATGGCCAGGCGGGGGAGGATTCTAGAATCATTGGTTGACTCCAAATGCGGTGTTGAGACGTTCGATCGATGAAGCGGCTTGGGATGTGAGGTGTTCGGTGTCGTAGAGACCGGCGGCCCAGCCGATGAGTAAGCCGAGGTAGACGTTGTACAGCAGGTTGGAGTATTCGGTTGCATCTTCGTTGCTGAACCCGGAGCCGAGGCGCAAGGTGATTTCATCTGTCAGGAGCGTTTTGAGCGCAGTGAGCGCTTCGCCTTGGTTGCCTTGTTGGATGAGCGCCGCGCCAAAGGCGCGGGAGAGCTCTTCGTGGCCAGTAAACATCTGGAGTAAAGGTCTCAGGACATCGAGGAGACTATCGGATTGCCCCCGAATTTCGTCGTGCAGATCTGAAATATGCTGGCCAATAGTGCGGATGAGCAGCGTCTGTTTGTCGCCGACTCCCATGACGGTGCCCACGCTAACGCCTGCCTCGGATGCGATGGTCCGGATGCTGGTGGTGGCGTAGCCCTGAGTGAGGAAGAGGTCGTAGGCGGTGGCTAGGACCTTGCTGACGGTGTCGGCTTTGGCGGCTGCACGTGGTGAGTGAACGTGTTCAGTGAACATGTTCAAAAGGGTAGTTCCTGGCGCCTTGAGGGTCAATGGGGTCGCAGTATGGGCAGCTTCTGCTAGTTCAGCGCGGGGAAGACGCGGTCGCGCAACAGGTGTGCGAGGTCGCGGTCGGGTGCTGCTGGGTTGACCCAGGCAATATCGCCGATTTCGGCGGCGGCGTGGGGTTCGTCGTTTGTGACGGTGTGGGTGCAGGTGAAGATGGTGCCGACGACTGTCTCGCCCGGCTCGTTGGCGGCGGGGGCGTCGAAGGTTCCTAGTTTGTCGAGGTTTTCCGCATCGAGGTGGAGGCCTACTTCTTCGGAGACTTCGCGGAGGGCGGCGTCGACAAGCGCCTCGCCCTCCTCGAGCTTGCCGCCGGGCAGCTGGTATTTCGTGGAGGACTTCTTGCGCACGGTGAGCACGTGGCCTTGCGGGTTGCGGATGACGATGGCGGCGACTTCAATCATGGCCGTCGATTTTAGCGCCTATGTATGCCGGTTTTCTGCCTAGCGGAAATGTTGACGGCGTTTAGTTGTTAAGACAAGTTCATGTTTCATAACCAAGGGGTTTGATTCGGTAAACTATATTAATCTTTAATTGTTAATCATCGAAATTACTTTATGTGTTTTGGCAGGTTAGAGACTCGAACCAGCAACGAGTACACTGTCTTCAGTGCGCCAAAGTTGGAAGATTTTTATCAGAGATGTAGCCAGGCTTGGCCGCGTCCCCAGGGCGTGGATCATCCTCATCGGGCTTATCATCACCCCCGCGTTGTATTCATGGGTGAACATCGCGGCCTTTCGAGACCCCTATGGCCATACCAACAACATCAAGGTGGCCGTGGTCAACGAGGACAAGGGTGCAAACAACGAGCTCACGGGGGACATTGATGTCGGCAGCGAAGTTATAGAGAAGCTGAAAAAGAATGATCAGCTCGGCTGGCAATTCCTCGACGGTGAGAAGGCAGAGAAGGCCCTGTTAGAGGGAGACGTGTATGCCTCGGTGACGATCCCGGAGGACTTCAGCAAGAACCTCGTGAGCATGCTCGACGGGAAGTTCACGCAGCCACAGCTGATCTACCGCGTTAATGAGAAGAACAACGCCATTGCCGTGAAGATTACGGACACCGGTGCTAAAGGTCTGGACAAACAGATCACCTCGGCGTTCAAGGAGCAGGTGGCCACCGTCGCTGCGGAGAACGTCAAGGACACCGGTACGGATTTTGAGCGAAAAGTTACGCGCGCGATGAACAACACCAGTTCCGCGTTCGGGGAGACCGCGCAGGAGATCGACAGCAACCGCGAGAATCTTGCACGCATTCAGGACAAGCTTGACGCCGCTGCCGACTCCACGTCTGGAGCCAAGTCCACCGTGGCGGATGTGAGTACTGCGCTGGGCGACGCCCAAGCGGCCCTCGCTGAGATCTCTTCCTTGGTTGAGCAGGCCCAAGGGGGCATCGGTGACTTCACCGACCAGACCACGGCGGCCTTCGTCAACGGCGCTACTGCGGTGGCTGACGGCACCGCCCAGGCCCAGGATTCCATTGCGGATGTCACTGCGGGCTTGAACCAGGCCGGTGACCGTTTCGACTACGCCACGCAGCGAGCAAACACCGCTATCGATGCTAGTGCTGACTCGATTGCCCAGCTTAAGGCATTGCGCGATTCCGCGACGCTATCACCCCAGGCGGCCAAGGAAATTGATGATGCGATCCAGCGCCTCGATGAGGGAAATGAATCCAACCGCCAGCTTGTTGGGAACCTTAATGCGCTGAGCAAGGATACCCAGGCCGCGGCGACAAACGTGCAGGCTAGTGCAGACGCCATCAACCAGGCGGCGGCGGATACCAAGGCCACCTCGCAGACGCTGCGCGATACCGTGACGTCCGCCGTCCCAGGGATCAACCGAGCGATGAGCAGCCTGAGTACCACCGCGAGTGCTTTGAGCTCCACGCTGGAGGCGCAGAAGGGTACCATGCAGGAGGCCGATGGTCTTTTGGATGGCGTGGCCAAACAGCTTCGGGCTACGAAGGACACTCTCTCGGACTTCGACACCAACCTCGTTGCGCTCCAGGGCAGCCTGCGCGCCATGCAGGGTGATGTGCGCTCGCTGCAAGCCGCGATGAACTCCAAGGTGGCCCAAGATGTCACCGGGCTACAGGCTGAAGAGATCGGAAAGTTCTTCGCAGAACCCATCGAGTTGAAGTCCGAGACCGTGTACCCGGTGAATAGCTACGGCTCCGCGATGGCGGCGCTGTTTACAAACCTTTCGCTGTGGATCGGCGCCTTCGTCCTCATGGTGATCTTCCGTGTCGAGGTGGATAAGGAAGGGTTCCACCGCATCACGGTGGGGCAGGCCTACCTGGGTCGCTTCCTTCTCATGGCCTTGATGGTCATTGTCCAGGCCGTCACGGTGACCGTGGGTGACCTGCTCATCGGTGTGCAGACCGTGAATGCGCCGGCCTTCGTCTTTACGGGCGTGCTCGTGGGATTAGCCTACTTGAGCATCATCTACGCGCTGTCGACCTCGCTGGGTCACCTCGGCCGCGGTCTGTGTGTGGTCTTTGCCATCATCCAGATTCCGGGTGCTTCGGGCCTGTATCCAATCGAGTTGCTGCCCAACTTCTTCCACGCCATCTACCCGTTGCTGCCGTTTACGTATGGCATCGACGCGATGCGCGAAACTATTGGTGGGTTCTATGGCGGCCATTACTTCAAGTTTATGGTCGTGCTGGCCTTCATGTTCATCCTGTTTTTCGTCTTCGGCCTGCTGCTGCGTAAGGCCTTGGCGCACTTCAACGTCATCTTTAACCGCGAGCTGCGGGATACCGAGCTCTTTGACTATGAAAACGTGCAGGTGGTGGGCTCTGGCTACCGCATCGCAGACGTTATCCAGGCGCTCGATAGCCGCAGTGGTCTCAAGAAAGACTTGGACCGCCGCGCACACGACTGGGGCTATTGGCTCAAGCTGGTGGCCATTGCCGGCGTCATCGGAGTGGTGATCCTCATCGTGGTCTCAGGGCTGCTGCCTGCCCAGAAGCCACTGATCCTGGGCATTTGGACCGCATGGTGCTTCCTCATCATCGTCGCCGCGGTGACCCTGGAATACCTGCGCATCAGCCTCAAGCAGTCGGCAAAGCTCGTGACGATGGATGAGGACGAAATTAAGCATCCGGCCCGCATCGGCGCAGATTCCACGGAGGGGGAGAGCTAATGCGTGGAACACTCGATCTTTTCCTCAATGACATGCGCACCGCATGCCGCAACGTGATGAGCGCGGTGATGCTGGTGGGCCTCGTCGTGATTCCAATGCTGTTCACGTGGTTCAACGTGCTCGCTAGTTGGGATCCCTTCGACAACACGAGCCAGCTCAAGGTGGCGGTGGCTAGCAAGGACACCGGCTATGAAAGTGATCTACTACCGGTGCCCATCAACGTCGGCAACCAGGTGCTCAATGAATTGCGTGCAAATGAGCAGCTAGATTGGGTTGTGACCACATCCGACGAGGCGATTGAAGGTACGAAGTCCGGTGAGTATTACGCAGCCATCGTGCTTCCGGAAAACTTCAGTACCGACATGATGAACTTCTACACGGATGGTTCCAAACCCGCGGAATTGTCTTTCTACATGAACGAGAAGAAGAACGCACTGGCGCCGAAGATTACCGGCCAAGGTGCAGAAGGCGTGTCGGCCCAGGTTGCTGAGGCCTTCACCACGACGGTCGGTGACGTATCCTTCGACCTGGTGACCTCGCTGTCGGATTTCTTGAACAAGGGCGATACCAGGGCTGTCCTGGACCGGATGCAGGCGCGCGCGGATGGCGTGCAGACACAGCTGGATATGGCGGCGCGTACCGCGCGCTCCTTTGCCGGCCTGGTCGATACTGCGGTTCCACTCATGGAGAGCGCTCAGCGCATTGCGGACTCGGCGGATCTGGATCTGCCGGAAGTCCAGTCCTCCTCACTCAACATTTCCACGGACGCCCTGCAACAATCTCTTGATGCCACCAGTGCTAGTTATGACGTGGTGCGTCAACGCGTTGATGCGCTTTTCGACGACGCCTCCACCTCCCGCGCCGACCGCGTAGCTGCGCTGAACACCTGGGCCGGCCAGGTAGAGGGCACCATTGCCCAGTACCAGAACCTACACGGCCGCATTGAAGCCCTGCCACTTCCTGCCGGAGATAAGGAGAAGGTGCTGGGCCGTATCGAGGAGGCGATTGAGGCTCAACGTACTCTCCACGCGCGCCTCACCGCAGCGGCCAACGCGCCTGAACCCACGAAGCCCGACCTGTCTAGCTTCGACGATGCGAAGAAGGCAGTGGAAGGAATTTCTACCTCTGGCCTGCGTGAATCCCTGCGTGCGCTGCAGGATTCCTTGGGGCAGGTGAGCGCGGACCTGGATATCGCGAAGACCCCCGTCACTATCGATTCCTCCTCGCTGACGGACGCGCAGGACGCAGTGCAGAAGCTTGCCTCTGGCCTGCAGGATAAGGCCAACAAATTCGCCGATCTGAAGAAGGATATTGATTCCGCTGCGGCGTCCGGTGACCTCAAGAAGCTGGCGGACCTCATTGGTTCTGATCCCGATGCTTTGGCGCGTGCGATTGCTGCGCCAGTGGACGTCGACAGGCAAGCGGTCTACCCAGTCAAGAGCTTCGGCGCTGGTATGACGCCCATGTATACGGCGCTCGCGCTGTGGGTCGGTGCACTGCTGACTGCAGTGAGCGTGCGCACGGATGTGGTTGACAAGGATAAGTACTCGCCGATGCAGCGTTTCTTCGGCCGCTTCGGAATGTTTGCCACGGTTGGCCTCGTGCAGTCGACGATGCTCATTCTGGGCCTCATCTTCTTCGTGGGCATCGAGCCCGCGCACCCGATCCTCATGCTGTTGGCCGGCTGGGTTAGCTCGCTTATCTTTATGCTGATTTGCTACACCTTCGTGGTTTCCTTTGCCAACGCGGGCAAGGCGCTGGCGGTGCTCATGTTGGTGATTCAGGTGTCTTCGTCGGGAGGCGCCTACCCCTTGCAGGTGCTTCCTGAGTGGTTCCAAAACATTAGTCCCTGGCTGCCAGCCACCTACACCATCCGTGCCTTCCGCGCGGCCATCGCTGGTACCTATCACGGTGATTTCTGGCTGTCTTTGCTGTGCTTGCTGCTCTTTGCGGTGCCGATGCTGGTGTTGGGCGTTGTCTTCCATAAGCCGTTGGAGAAATTCACCAACGGCTGGGTAGAGACCTTGGAGAAGACCAAGTTGATGTAGCGCATAAGATTGTCGGAATATTCACAGGCCAATGGGTTTCCTCAGATTGGTGCTAAGCGTTAGTGTGAATCGCTGTGAAACGCGGTCATTTCTTGGGCCCAGCTCGGCTCACTGCCGCGGGCTTTATCCTGCTCATTCTTGCGGGAACGGTGCTTTTGATGCTGCCGATTTCCGCCAACGTTCGGCAGTGGACTCCGTTTCTTCCTGCGCTTTTTACGGCGACCTTAGCAGTTTCTCTGACGGGGCTTGTGTTGGAGGACACCGGTACGTATTGGACGCCCTTTGGCCAAGCAGTCATCATTGTGCTCATCCAGCTGGGTGGTCTCGGCATCATGAGTTTGGTGTCGTTATCGGGCATGCTTCTGACCGGCCGGATCAGCTTAACAACGTGTCCACGATTTGCGGGTAACCCCAGACACGGTAAGGGTGGGCTAAGTGTCAAGTTTGTCGCGACTCACCTGTCAAGTATCAGGACTGCCTTCGCAGGAACAGGGGGTCAAATATGTGGTGAACTCAGACACCTCCGGGCGCACAACACAAAGCCCCTAGCTGTGAAAACAGCTAGGGGCTTTAGCTATGCACGGGTTGGTTTAGCGGTAGACCATGCCACCGTCGGTCAGGATGGCCTGGCCGGTGATGTAGTCCGCGCCGGGGCTAGCCAGGAAGGAGACCAAGTCGGCGACGTCCTCCGGGGTCTGGGCGCGGCCCAGGGCGATTCCCTCGACGTTCTTCTGGTAGGTCTCGCCCAGCGGGGCGCCGGTGAGCTCGTGGAAACGCTCGTCGATTTCGACCCACATGTCGGTGCCAACAATGCCCGGGCAGTAGGCGTTGACGGTGATGCCGTCTGCGGCGTATTCCTGCGCCGCAGTCTGGGTTAGGCCACGTACGGCGAACTTGGTGGCGGAGTAGGCGCCTAAGACTGGGAAGCCGTCGTGGCCGGCGATGGAGGAGGCGTTAATGATCTTGCCGCCGTGGCCCAGCTCCTTGAACTTAGCGGCGGCCGCCTGGATGCCCCACAGAACGCCCTTGACGTTGATGTCGAAGATGGAGTCGACCTCCCCGTCGGCGATTTCCGCGATGGGCTGGACTTGGGCGATACCGGCGTTGTTGACCATGATGTCGAAGCCGCCGAGCTCCTCAGTGGCCTTGTCGATGGCGGCGTAGATCTGGTCGCGGGAGGAGACGTCGGCGCCAATGGCGATCGCCTTGCGGCCGGTGCCTTCGATCTTCGCGACGGTGTCCGCGCACTTATCGGCGTCCAAGTCCAAGACTGCCACGTTGGCGCCGTCCTCGGCCAGTCGCAGGGCGATGGCCTGACCGATGCCGCGAGCGGCGCCGGTAACGAGTGCGACCTTGTCATCAATGCGTTGGTTTGTCATGAAACTCCCTCCGGTAGGCGGGCGGGAACCCGCGTTTATTGGTTCACCATTCGAGTATCCGGGAGAATATAACTTCAGTCAATGATGTGGATCACGTGTCGGGTTTGGTGTGGCGTGGGGAATTTTTTGGGCGTGCGGAGAATATCGACTTGTGCCCGTATCCGACCATTCCACTTGGGAAAACGGCGAAGAAATCTGTCAGAGGTCGATAATTTTCCGATGGGAAACCCTAACCCAGCGCCCGCAGGTACCGCCGCGAGGTGAGGGCCCGCCGGGCGAGGTCGATGACGGGTCGGGTAAGCCGCAGCCACCGGGTGGCGGGTTCGGAGCGGGCGAGGATGTCCAGGCGGGCGCGGTTTCCGGGCAGGCGGGTTAGGGTGAAGGTTTCGGCGCCGCGCTCGAGGTGGCCGGAAAGCGTTCCGTAGGTGAAACCGCAGCGGTCGGGCTCGTCGATGACGTCGGTGACGCGGCAATAGAACTTCTTCACCAGTGGGCCCAGGCCGAAGCCCAGCTCAACTACTGCGCCGTGCAGGGCCGGGCCGGTGGCGCGGATGCGGAAGACGCTGGCCTGGACCCGCCAGCCGCGCAGGCCGGCCGCGGCGGTGTCGAAGTCGGCGTCCAGGACGCGGCTGGCGCGCAGCTGCGGGAGGCGGTAAAGCTCCGCGGGCTGGTAGGTCAGCGGCTGGGCGCGCCGGCGGGCGGCGAGGTGTTGGGGGAGCGGGCTAAAAGATTTCAATCCGTCCGCCCAGGGACTGGGACTGGCGCAGCAGCGCGACCCAGCCGTGGCCGCCGGGGTGCAGGCGCAGGACCGGGCGGGAGGAGATCTTGATGGGGGAGACCGACTCCTTGCGCGCGCCGGAGCGGGCCTCAATGCGGGTGCGGGCGCGGTAGCCGGCATCGGCGAGGTCCGCGATGGACGGCTCCGCGGAGGACAGCGAGTCGCGGGCGGCCTGGAGGAGCTCGAGGGACTCGTCCAGGGCGTCGACCAGGGCCGGGGCGTTGGTCTCACACATCTGCTGGACGAGCTCGGGGCGGGTGCCCGCCACGCGGGTGCCGTCCTTGAAGGAGCCCGAGGCCAGCGACTGGGCGAGGATGCCGCCGTTGTCGCCCACCACGGCGAGCAGCTCGGCCAGAATGTGGGGCAGGTGGGAAATCCGGGCCACGGCCGCGTCGTGGTTGTCCACGGTCACCGGGACGGCTTCCGCGCCGACCATCTGGGTCATCCGGGTCACGTCGGCGAAGAGATCGATCCAGAATTGGCCGATCCGCTCGCCGCGGGCCTCGCATTCCTGGGCGTGGTCGAAGGTGATAGCCCAGGCGGCGCGCTTGAACATGCCGGTCTGGGAGTTGTTCCAGCCCGAGTTGGAGGTGCCGGCCATCGGGTGGCCGCCCACGTAGCGGGTCTCCATCTGGCGCTGCTTAATCAGGTCGTAGACGGCGGTCTTGACGGAGACGACGTCGGTGACGCCGCAGGTCGGGGCGTGTTCAGCGATGGCGTCGAGGACCTCTCCTACGGCCTCCATGGGCACGGCCACGACGATGAGGGCCCCCTCGGCCTCGGCGCGGCGGAGGATGCCCGGCAGATCGTCCGTGACGTCGTAGCCCTGCTTGATTGCGGTGCGGGCGCCGGACGTGGAGTGGTTGTAACCGAAAACGGAGTGTTTACATTCGGTCAAATCGCGCAGCAGAGAGCCGCCGATAAGGCCGAGACCGATAATGCAAATGGGACGTTGGACATCTGAAGAACTCACAGTGACAATCTTCCCACATTGCGACTACTCTCACGAGGTATGAGCGACGCAAATTTTTCCGGGTACTCCTTCGCGGTCACGGTTCACCAAGATAACGGCCGCTGGGTGGTGCGCGAATTCGACGACGACTTCGACGACGCCGAGCGCACCGTGCGGGCCGTGCGGAGCCTGCGAGCCGAGGGTGCCGCTTTCGGTTTGGTCTGCGTCGACGACGACTATTTCGTCATCATCCGCCCCGTGCCCGGCGGGGTCTACATGCTGCTCTCGGACGCCACGATGGCGGTCGATGATGATTACGCGGCGGACTTTCTGGACATGCGGGGCCTGGACGTGCCGGATATCGACCCGGATGATTTGGACGACGTGGACGGCTTTGCCGACGGCGACTTCGATATCCTGGCGGATCTCGGCTTGGGCGAGGACCAGCTCGGCTTCATCGTGGACAACGACGAGGACTGGCCCTCGGACATGCTGCTGCGCATCGCGGGCGATATCGGCTTCGGCGACGAGCTGGAGGAGGCCATCGACAACCTCGACAGCGACACCGACGACGAGCTCGACTGATGCCCGCGCCCACCCACGGCCTGCCGGCCAGCGAGGGGTCGCGCCGGGCAGTACGCCGCATGCGCCGCGCGCTCGAGGTGGCGGCCGGCACCCCGGCCGGGGACGTGCCGGTCGGTGCCGTGCTTTTCGATGCCGCCGGGCGCGAGCTGTCCACCGGAGTCAACCGCCGCGAGCAGCGCCAGGACCCGACCGCCCACGCGGAGGTGGAGGCCATCCGGGCCGCGGTCAAAGAACACGGGGACGGGTGGCGGCTATCCGGCTGCGAGCTGGTGGTCACCCTGGAGCCGTGCGCCATGTGCGCCGGGGCGCTGCTGGGGGCGCGAATCGCCTCGGTGGTCTTCGGCGCCTTCGAACCGAAGACGGGGGCCTGCGGATCGTGGGTCGATCTGCTGCGCGCGCCGGGCGGGCTGCACGTCCCGCAGGTGCGGGCGGGGATCCTCGAGGAAGAATGCGCCCAGCTTATGGCAGGATTTTTTGAATCACTACGCTAAAGTGTGAGCCACGACACCTTCGTGGCGGCGCGGTCGAGTAATCACGGGTATGCTGGTTCCTGCGAAACAATTCCGCGTGAAACAAGGAGGAAAATCATGGCTGATTTCGAGAACGCCAAGGACAAGGTCGTCGGTCAGGCTAAGGAAGCTTACGGCGAGGCCACCGACAACGATCAGGTTGCCAACGAGGGCAAGGGCGAGCAGACCGCTGCTGACGCCAAGGACAAGCTGTCCGACGCTGCTAACAACATCAAGGACAAGGCCTCCGAGGCCCTGGGCAAGCTGACCGGCGACGACAAGTAAGTCTAAGACCCGGTGCGGCGGGCGCTACCCGGCGATTTTGTTAACGCGGGGCGCCTGCCGTAACCTGTTACGCGGTGGCGTGTCCGAGCGGCCGAAGGTGATCGCCTCGAAAGCGATTGTTGGGTAACCCCCAACCGCGGGTTCAAATCCCGCCGCCACCGCCAACTCAATTCCCTATCTGACCGGCGCATTCCGGTGGGATAGGGAATTTTTTGATCCATAACTTAGACTAGGGCAATACGGCTATGCAGTCCTTAACCTAGAATTTTTTTAAACTTCCTTCCCGTTTCTTTCCCGCGCAGCGGTGGGAATATTGATGCAGAAAAGGTGTTCACCTCGTGGCTAAACTCCTGTACCGGCTGGGGCATTGGTCCTACCTGAACAAGTGGAAAGTCATCGTCACCTGGCTTGTGCTCCTGGCCGCGACCGCGGGCGCGGCCGTGGCGCTGATGAAGCCAATGACGAGCGAATTCTCCATCGCGGGCACGCCGTCCATCGACGCGACCTACCGGACCATGGAGCTCTTCCCCGAGGGTGGCAACCCGGCGAACGCGCCCACGGTGAACCTGGTCTTCCACGCCCCGGAGGGCGAGAAGCTCAGCGACCCAGACAACGCGCAGGCCATCGACCAGGTGGTGGACTACCTCCGGGACAACCTGGAGATGGGCGACACCATGCGCTTTGGCAACCCGCTGGAGGTCTCGCCCCAGCTGCAGGACCAGGTCGTTGATCAGTTCACCTCGATGGGACTGCCGGAGGAGTCTGCCCGCCAGGACGCGGACAACCTGGCGATGGTCAGCGAGGACGAGACCATCGCCTACACGACCTTTGACTTCGACGCCGAGAGCCCCTATTCGGTGGACTCGGAAGACAAGGAGATTGTCAACGACGCGATGGACTTAGGCCGCGCGGCGGGCCTGCAGGTCGAGGCCGGCGGCGCCGGCTTCGGCGACGATATCCGGGTCAACTCGACCTCCGAGGTCATCGGCCTGGGCGTGGCCTTCCTGGTGTTGATCTTCACCTTCGGCTCGCTGGTCTCGGCGGGCATGCCGCTCATCTCCGCGGTGGTTGGCGTGGGGCTCGGCTCGCTGGGCCTGATGATCGCCACCCACTGGGTGGAGCTGAACAACATGACCCCGGTGCTGGCCGTGATGATCGGCCTGGCCGTGGGCATCGACTACGCCCTGTTCATCCTGTCGCGCTACCGCGCCGAGCGTGAGCGCATGTCCGGGCCGGAGGCCGCGGGCATGGCCGCCGGCACCGCCGGCTCCTCGGTGGTCTTCGCCGGCACCACGGTCTTCGTGGCCCTGTTCGCGCTGGTGATCGCCCGCATCGGCTTCCTGTCCGCCATGGGCCTGGCCGCCGCCGGCACCGTGGCCATCTCAGTGCTGGTCGCCCTGACCCTGATTCCGGCCCTGCTGGGGCTGCTGGGCGACAAGGCCTTCGCCGGCCGCATCCCGGGCGTGGCCGGCAACCCGAACCGCAAGGGCAAGCGCTCCCGCCGCCGCACGATGGGCAACCGCTGGGTCCGCGCGGTCCAGAAGGTGCCGGGCCTGACCATGGCCGGCGTGGTCCTTTCCCTCGGCCTGCTCTCGGCGCCGGTGCTGAACATGGAACTGGCGCTGCCGGCGGATACCACCTCGAACCCGGACACCACCCAGCGCAAGGCCGCGGACCTGCTCGCGGAGGGTTTCGGCCCCGGCGTGAACGGGCCGTTTTTGGTCATCGTGGACGCGGCCGACGTCAACGAGGACTCCGCCGCGCTCCAGCCGCTGATGTCCGCGCAGGAGGGCGACGACGAACATTCCAAGGCCGCGTTCTCCTCCTTCATGTACGCCACGGATCAGCTCAAGGGCGTGGGCGGGGTCAAGCACGCCCAGCTGGTGGGGCTCAGCCAAGACCAGAACGCCGCGCAGATCATGGTCACCCCGGAGACCTCGCCCACGGAGGAGGCCACCGTGGGCGTGGCCAACGCCCTGCGGGATACCAACTCCCGGATCGAGGACGCGACCGGCACCGAGGTCGGCATGACGGGCTTGACCGCCGTGCAGCTGGACATCACGGAACACCTCGAGCAGGCCATGCCGCTCTACCTGGGCATCGTGGTGGGCCTGGCCATCCTGCTGCTGCTCGTGGTCTTCCGCTCGGTCTTGGTCCCGCTGGTGGCCGGCCTCGGCTTCCTGCTCTCGGTGGGCGCGGCGTTCGGTGTGACCGTGCTGTTCTGGCAGGAGGGCCTGTGGGGCCTGGTGCCGGCGCCGGGCCCGCTGATTTCCTTTATGCCGATCTTCCTCATCGGCGTGACCTTCGGCCTGGCCATGGACTACCAGGTCTTCCTGGTCACTCGCATGCGCGAGCACTACACGCGGACGGGCGGCACCTCCCGGCCGGGCTCGCCCTACAACGGGGTCGAAGAGGCCACCATCGTCGGCTTCACCCAGGGCGCGCGCGTGGTCACCGCGGCGGCCATCATCATGATTTCGGTCTTCGTGGCCTTCATCAACCAGCCGCTGCCGTTCATCCAGATCTTCGGCTTCGCCCTGGGCGCGGGCGTGCTTTTCGATGCCTTCTTCGTGCGCATGGCACTCGTGCCCGCCACGATGTTCCTGATGGGCCGCGGCACCTGGTGGATGCCGCGCTGGCTGGACAAGATCCTGCCCACCATCGACATCGAGGGCAACGAGCTGGAAAAGGAATGGGAAGCCCAGGCCACTAAGCAGAGGGAATATACTGACCAGCATGACGCACGCAGGTGACTTGAGCTTTAAGGTCCGTACCCGCCTGGAACAGGAAGGGGCGGGAAAGCACGGCCGCACCGGGGTGATTAGCACCCCGCACGGGGACATCCAGACCCCGGCTTTCATCCCGGTGGCCACCAAGGCCACTGTCAAGACCCTGACCCCGGAGCAGATCCGGGCCACCGGCGCGCAGGCAATCCTGTCGAACGCGTACCACCTCTACCTGCAGCCCGGCCACGACATCGTGGACGCCGCCGGCGGGGTCGCCGCCTTCGAGAACTGGCACGGCCCGACGTACACCGACTCCGGCGGGTTCCAGGTGATGAGCCTCGGCGTGGGCTTCAAGAAGGTGCTGGCCATGGACCTGGCCGACCTGACGGAGCAGGACATCCGCGCGGCCAAGAAGGAGCGCATGGCGCAGGTGGATGAAGACGGGGTGGACTTCAAGTCCGTCATCGACGGGTCCAAGCACCGTTTTACCCCGGAAAAATCCATGCAGATCCAGCACGGGCTGGGCGCGGATATCATGTTCGCCTTCGACGAGCTGACCACGCTCATCGACACCCGCGCCTACCAGGAGGAGTCGGTGGCGCGCACGCACCGCTGGGCGCAGCGCTGCATCGATGAGCACACGCGGCTGACCCAGGAGCGCACCCACCGGCCCAAGCAGTCCCTGTGGGGCGTGGTGCAGGGCGCCCAGTACGAGGACCTGCGGCGCCAGGCCGCCCGCGGCCTGGTGGAGATCTCCGATAAGGCCTGGGAGTCCGGCAGCCGCGGCTTCGGCGGCTTCGGCATCGGCGGCGCGCTGGAGAAGGAAAACCTGGGCACCATCGTCGGCTGGGTCTGCGACGAGCTGCCGGAGGACAAGCCGCGCCACCTGCTGGGCATTTCTGAGCCGGACGACCTGTTTACCGCGGTGGAGGCCGGCGCGGATACCTTCGACTGCGTCGCGCCGACGCGCCTGGCCCGCCGCGGCGGGGTCTACACCCTGGAGGGGCGGCTGAACCTGTCGAACGCGCGCTTCAAGCGCGACTTCGCGGGCGTGGACGAGGAATTCGGCGGCTACGTCTCCGAGAACTACTCGCGGGCCTACCTCCACCACCTGCTCAAGGCGAAGGAGTACCTGGCCGGGACGCTGTGCACCATCCACAACCTGGAGTTCATGGTCCGCCTGGTGGACAATATCCGCGCCGCCATCGACGGCGGCTACTACGCGGCCTACCGCGACGAATTCCTGGGCCGCTACTACGCCGGCCGCTAACGCGAAGGGCCCGCGCTGTGCCGCCTAGGCGGGTGTTACGGTGGCGGGTATGTCTGGAAAGAATTTTCGCGGTGACCGCCGCTCAGGCGGTACTTTAGAGGACCTCGCTAAGGCCTGCCACGGTATCGACGGCGCCGGTTACGGCGCGTACAAGAAGCTGGCCGGCACCTATACCGAGCCCGGCGCGGACGGGCTGACGGTGGCGATCGACAAGGTGCAAAGCGATCCCTTCGCCGCCCCGTCCAAGGTGCGGGTGCGCGTGCCCCGCGCGGTGGCCGACCTGCCGGCCGAGGTGGTCACCGATGAGCTCGACAAGGTCGCGGTGGCCGACTTTCTCGCCCGCCGGATTGCGCGCACCGTCGCCGCCATCGGCGGCGGCAAGGCAGGCAAAGGCCGCAAGGGCAGCGGCAAGTCCAACAGCGTGAGCGTCGGCTTCATCGGCCAAGAGGTACTCGAGCGCAGCGCCGTCGTGGTCACCGACGAGGTGATCGAGGTGCGCCTGCTGGTCGGCCTGCCGGCCCAGGGCCGCCGCGTCTTAGGCCACCGCGCCGCCGGCCTGCTGGCCGAGGACCTGCCGGACGCGGTGGAAGAGGCCGTTGTGGCCGAGGAATTCAACCCGGATGACCTGGCTGGTCACGTGTGGCTCCTGCGCGACCAGGAGGCCCTGCGCGCGCAGCTGGCTACCCGCGACCTGGTCGGCTTCGTGGGCAACGGCGCGATCCTGCCGCGCCGGGCCGGTGATAGCGACAAGCCGATGGACGCGGATACCGCCGCGGCCTTCATCGCCCCGGAGGAGCTCACGCACAGCTTCGAGCTGCCCAGCGGCCGCACCGTGACCGGCATGGGGGTGCCCGCCGGCCTGACCGTCATCGTGGGCGGCGGCTACCACGGCAAGTCCACGCTGCTGCGCGCCCTGGAGCGCGGCGTCTACCCGCACGTGGCCGGCGACGGCCGCGAATGGGTCATCACCCGCGCGGATGCCGTCAGCGTGCGCGCCGAGGACGGCCGCCCAGTCACGGACCTGGATATCTCCCCGTTCATTACCAACCTGCCGACCGGGGCGGATACCCGCCGCTTTTCCACCACCAACGCCAGCGGCTCGACCTCCCAGGCCGCCAACGTCGTCGAGGCCGCTGAGGCCGGCGCCACCGCCCTGCTGATCGACGAGGACACCTCGGCGACGAATTTCATGATCCGGGACCGCCTCATGCAGGAGCTCGTCCCCGGCGACCAGGAGCCCATCACCCCGTACGTGGCGCGGGTGAAGGCGCTCTACCAGGACAAGGGCATTTCCACCGTCCTGATTGCGGGCGGCTCCGGCGCCTACCTCAGCCTGGCCGACACGGTCATCGCCATGGACCGCTACCAGCCGCACGACATCACCTCCCGCGCCCATGAGATTGCCGCCGGCTCCCGCCCGCACGAGCTGGCGCTGGGGCCCGGCATGTTCGATCCCAGCTTCCGCGCCCTGGCCCCGGGCTGCCTCAAACCCACCGCCGGGCACAAGGGCAAGCCCCAGGGCGCGAAGCCGCGCGGGCTAGACACCATCAGCTTTGCCAAGAGCGACATCGACCTAAGCGCGGTCTCGCAGCTGGCCGATGCCCCGCAGACCGCCGCCATCGCGCTGTGCCTGGAGTGGCTGGGCAAGCACAACGACTCCCGCCCCGTCACCGAACTGGTCGACGAGCTGCTGGCGACCATCACCGCCGAGTCCCTGACCGCGCTGACCCCGGGGCGCTCCCACCCCGGGCACCTGTCCCGCCCCCGCAAGCACGAGATCCTGGCCGCGGTGAACCG
Source organism: Corynebacterium sp. LK2537 (assembly GCF_040946485.1). Classification (NCBI taxonomy): domain Bacteria; kingdom Bacillati; phylum Actinomycetota; class Actinomycetes; order Mycobacteriales; family Corynebacteriaceae; genus Corynebacterium; species Corynebacterium sp. LK2537. The sequence continues at coordinate 182,633 of NZ_JAYWLQ010000004.1, read as the reverse complement.
TTACCGGAGGTTAGATATTAAGCGCTAAGGGGAAAGCCCGCGAATTTAGGCCGCCGCCCCGCCGGCGACGTAGTTCTCCTTCTTCTTGACCCACTTGATGACCTGGGTGGTCACCGGCAGGAGGACGACCTCGATGAGGGTCTTCCACAGGAAGCCGACGATGACGTAGTTGATGAAGTCGCCGGCGGTGGAGATGCCGATGACGGGCGCCGCGATGGCGCAGAACAGGAGGGTGTCGCCGAACTCGCCCACGACGGTCGAGGCGATGAGGCGGACCGGCAGCTTCTTCTCACCGTTGCGGCGCTTGAGCACCGACATGACCCAGGCGTTGAGCAGCTGGCCGACGAGGTAGCCGCAGAGGGAGGCCAGAACGATCTGGGGGACCAGGCCCAGGGTGGCGGCGAAGGCCTCCTGGCCCTCGTAGAACTCGGCTTCCGGCAGCCAGATGCCGATGTAGAAGGACAGCACGGCCAGCAGGGCCATGGCGAAGCCGATGTAGATGGCGCGCCGGGTGGACTTGAAGCCGTAGCACTCGGCCAGCACGTCGCCGGTGATATAGGCCAGGGGGAAGAGGAAGAAGGCGCCGTCGGTGACTAGGGGGCCAAGCTCGACGCCCTTCGTGGCGTTGATATTCGAGATCAGGAAGGTGACGACGAACAGCGTGACCAGCCACGGGTACAGGCTGGCCTGCACCGGGATGAATCGGATGCTCTCGCCACCGGGGTTGGTGGTTGCGGTTGCCGATTGTTTTGTCATGCACCTTATCGTGCCAGAACGCGGGCGGTACGCTGTAATTTATGAGTTCTGAGACCCTTCCTGCGGCCGGGCGTTACGCGCCCAGCCCGAGCGGCGACCTGCACTTTGGAAACCTGCGTACTGCGCTGCTGGCCTGGCTGTTTGCGCGCTGGTCCGGCCGGAAATTCTACCTGCGGGTCGAGGACGTGGACACCCAGCGTTCCTCGCTGGAATCCGCCGCGCGGCAGCAAGAGGACTTGCAGGCCATCGGCCTGGACTGGGACGGTGAGGTGCTGCGCCAGCAGGATCGGTTTGCGGCGTACGAGGCGGCGCTGGCGCGCCTGCCGCACTACGAGTGCTATTGCTCCCGCAAGGACATCCAGGAAGCCGCCCGCGCCCCGCACGCCATTCCGGGCCAGTACCCGGGCACGTGCCGGGACTTGAGTGATAAAGAGCGGGAGGCCAAGCGGGCGGAGCTGGCCGCGGCCGGCCGCGTGCCGGCGTTGCGCCTGCGCGCCGACCGCGACGAGTACACCGTGCACGACTACCACCGCGGTGACTACACCGGCGAGGTTGATGACTTCATTCTGCGCCGCGGCGGGAACGCGAACCAGCACCAGGACTTCGCCTACAACCTGGCCGTGGTGGTTGATGACGCCTACCAGGGCGTGGACCAGGTGGTGCGCGGCGACGACCTGCTTACCTCCGCCCCGCGCCAGGCGTACCTGGCGCACCTGTTGGGGAAGGCGGCCCCGGAGTACGTCCACGTGCCGTTGGTGCTCAACAGCGACGGCCGGCGCCTGTCCAAGCGCGACGGGGCGGTGACCCTGCGCCAGCTGCTGGAGACCGCCAGTGTCCAGCAGGTGGTGGGGCAACTGGCGGCATCGTTGGGGCTGGCCGGGGCCCGCACTGCGGAGGAGATCTTAGAGCGCTTCGACCCGGCCCGGATGGGCTGGGATCCGGTTTTCTGGGAGCCGGCAGGAAACTGACTGGTGGCTGCCAGCCCCGCGTCCTACACTTAAAACGTAAAGAGAAAAGGCGCGGGGAGAAGGCGTTGTGGAAATAGTTCTAGGGGTAGTGGCGTTGCTGCTGCTCAGCATCATTTCAGTCGCAGTGGGGGAAAAGATCGGGCTGCCGTGGCCTGCTCTGCTATCGGTCGTGGCGATGGTCATCGTCTTCATCCCGGGCATCCCGGCGCTTAACGTGCCGGCCGATCTCATCCTGCCCATCTTCCTGCCGCCGCTGCTGTGGGCGCTGGCGCGCCGGACCTCCTGGGGAGTTATCCGGCAGCAGTGGCTGACCATCGTGAGCTTGTCCGTGCTGCTGGTGGTGGTGACCACGGCCGCGGTGGGCGCGGCCGCGTACGTCTTCCTGCCCGGCGTCGGGGTGGCCGCGGCCCTGCTGATTGGTGCGGCCATCGCCCCGCCGGATCCGGTCGCGGTGGACGCGGTGGCCGAGCCTGCCGGCATCCCGCGCCGTATCATTTCGGCCCTGCAGACCGAGGGCTTGTTTAACGACGCCGCCTCCATCGTCGTCTTCCACATGGCCCTGTTGGCCGTGACCCGCGGTGCGGAACTCTCCGTGGGAGAGGGGATCTTGAAGTTCGCGTACTCCGCCGCGGTGGCCAGCGTCATCGGCCTGCTGGTCGGCCGGGTGGCCAGCTGGTTTATCAAGCACGTGCACGATGTCACCGCGCGCAACGCACTGACCTGGGTGATCCCTTTCGCCACCTATATCCTTTCCGAGGAGCTGGGCGCCTCCGGCGTTATCGCCGTGGTCATCGCCGCGGTGGAGCTCAACTCCCGCGCGCCCATTGAGGCCGAGGACCGCGTCAGTGGTCAGGCCTTCTGGTCCACGGTGGACCTGTTGTTTACCGGCCTGGCCTTCGGGCTCATCGGGCTGTCCGTTAACGACGCCATTACGCAGGTCGGCTCGGATCTGTGGCACTCGGTCCTGGTGGGCGTCATCCTGTCCCTGGTGGCCTTCGCCGTGCGCCTGGCGTGGATGTACATCTTCTACCGCATCAACCTGCGGCGCGGGAAGCCCGGCGTCGCCCCGCTGCGCCTGCAGGAGGTCCTGCTGATGACCTGGTCCGGCATGCGCGGACTCGTCACGCTGGCCCTGGTGCTGTCGGTGCCGAGCGGGGCCATCCCGTTCTACAACGAGCTCGCCGTCATCGCCCTGACCGTGCTGCTGGTGACCATGGTGCTGCCTGGCATGCTCCTGCCGTGGCTGATGAGCAAGCTGGATCTGGCGGCGGATTCGCAAGCCGCCTCGGACAAGATGCACGCCGAAGTCACGGAGCGCGCCCGCAAGGCCGCCATCGATAGCCTGCGCAAACAGCACGATGACTTGGATCCGGAGGTCGCCGCCAACATCGACGACTGGTTCGACAAGGTCTTCGGCACCGACGACCTCGACGCGGAGGATCAGAAGGCCCGCCTGGAAAAGGCCCACCGCGCCCGCGCCTTCGCGGCCCAGGCCCGCGCCACCGCCTTCCAGGCCTCCCAGTCCGTCCTGCTGGAGATGCGCAACGATCCCCGCTACAACCCAGCCCTAGTCGACGAGGTCCTCCACGAGGTCGACCGCATGGTGCTCGCCGCCCGGAAATAAGCCGCCGGTGATTAGGATTCGCGGCCGGTCAGCTTGTCGATTTCACGGCGGATGGGGCTTAAATCAAAGCCGTCTTCGCGCAGCCACTCCACCTGCGGCGGGGTGTTCATTCCCCACTCCGCCCGGCAGAAAACGTAGGCCTGCTCCACCTCTGCGGTGTCGAAACCGCCGTCGGCAAGGTACTGGCGGAAGCCGTTGGCGCCGGAGTCTTTAAACCACAGCCACACGAAGTCCTCGAGCGAGTCATCCAGCAGGAAGTCCTCCATCCCGGCCGGGATGTACTGCAGCTCGTCTTTAATCCGTGCCAGCAGGTCAGAGTCCAAGAACGCGTAGAGATAGTCCAGCGAGTCTTCTAAACCGGCGTAGGTGAGGGCGTCCATGGGGCCCAGCTTAGCGCCTGCCGTACACCGGCCGCGCACGACTGTGAGACAACCAGTCACCCGCCCGGCGTTTGGTGCCCTGAGGCATCCGGCAACCCATGCCGCCTTCAGCCAACAAAGGAGCCGCCCTGGCCACCATCCGCCCTGAGAACCCCGCCGATAGCACGGGTATCCACCAGCTCGTGGAGGCCGCCTTTGCCCCCGTGGAGCTGTCCGATCACACCGAGCAGCACATCGCCGATGCCCTCCGCGCTGCAGGCGCACTGACTGTCTCCCTGGTTGCTGAGGACAACAACACTCTGGTTGGTCACGTGGCCGCCTCCCCAGTCCCCCTGGGCACCAGTGGCGAAGGCGCGCACGGCTGGTACGGAATCGGCCCCGTCGCTGTCGCACCGCAGCGCCAAGGCGAAGGAATCGGCAGCGCCCTCCTAGAAGCCGCACTAGACCACCTGCGCGCAGCAGGCGCAGCCGGCGCAGTAGTCCTCGGTGAGCCCGCCTACTACAACCGCTTCGGCTTTCACTCCGTACCCGGCCTGGAATACCCCGGCGTACCCGCACGGTACTTCACCGCCTGCTCCTTCGGACCCGAGATTCCACTCGGTGAGGCGCGTTACCACCCGGCGTTCGGCTAGCCTGGGGCTAGTACCTGGACATCACCTGCCAGTAAGTGCCCGGTCAACGGTGTCACCGTGCAGGAAAAGAAAATGAAGTTCTTCCTCTTGTTTGTTGAGCTTGTTTCCCAGGGTATGCGCCCGCCGCACTTAGTGCGGAGGGCTGAGGCGCGCGCTAGCTGCGGCCTTGGACGTCGATGAGGATTTTCACCTCGGTTGGGTCTTCCTTTAGGGCCTTGTACCCCTTCTCCACGAGATCGTCCATGGGGATCCGGGAGGTGATGTACGGCGCGAGGTCTAGGCGGCCGTCTTGGATCATCTTGATTACCTGTGGGTGGTCGTTGTTGTATCCTACGGAACTGCCGATGGAGCGTTCGGGCATCGTCAGATCTCCCACGATGTCGAGCTCGAAGTTCCGGTTGTGCAGGGCGATGATTTCGATGTGCGCGCCGGGTCGGGTGACGTCGATCAGCTGCTGGAGCACCGTGGGAACGCTGGTGCACTCGAAAGCGACGTCGGCCATGGCGCCGTCGGTGAACTCGCGGACTTTCTCGGCTAGATCCTCGTTCATCGGGTCCACGCTCAGGTCTGCGACCCCGGTCTCCAGGGCTTTCTCGCGCCGGGCCTGTGACGGTTCGGAGATGATGACCTTCACCCCGTAGGCCTTCAGCACTGCGGCGGCGAGCAACCCAATGGGGCCGGCGCCGCCGATGACTGCGACTTCGCCGGTGTGGTCGCCGTTGGCGAATCCGGCGTGTGCGATGGAGTGGTGGGACACGGACAGCGGCTCGATCAGGGCCGCCTGGTCTAGCGGGATATCGCCGATGGGGTGGGCCCAGCGCTTTTCGACCACGATATGCTCGGCGATACCGCCGCCCCGGCCGGAGATGCCGATAAAGCCCATGTTGTCGCACAGATGGTAGTCGCCACGCTGGCACGCGTGGCAGGTGCCATCGACCATGAACGGCTCGACCACGACGGACTGACCTGGCTTGAACCCCTCGACATCGTCAGCGACCTCCTCCACAACGCCGGAGAACTCGTGGCCTAAAACGACGGGCAGCGTCTCCCCGGAGACCGGGTGCGGTGCGGTCTCACTGGGTGCTGGCCGGAACGGGCCGTCGAAGTAAAGGTGCACGTCAGAACCGCAGATGCCGCTGTAGGCGGGCGCGATCTTTACCGTACCGGGCTGCAGTTGGGGCTCTTCAATGTCATCGATCCGGACGTCTTCCTTGCCGTAAAGACGGGCGGCTTTCATGGGCGTTCCTTCCTGTTGTGTGCGCTCGCTTAATTCCCAGGATACGTCGTATTTTCAAGTCCTTCCTGGTAACTGAAACTGGGGAGTTGGGAAGCGCTCTACAGGCGGCTAGAACTGGTAGAAAGGGATAGGTGAGTAATAAAGACACCTTCAATCGTTGGACTTTGAAGGATCCGAGGCGTATTTCCGCGTTGTTCGCGGGCAAAGGCCGCCGTGGCATCTACGTGCTCGAGTACGCGGACGGTTCGATGTACGTGGGCCAGGCAACGGACGTGGTGGGGCGGTACAACAGTCATTACCACGGGAGTGGCCACCACGAGGCCTGGGAGGACGTTGTAGCGCTGCGGTTTGCCGAAGTCCCAGCGGGGCAGGACCTCAACGAGCCGGAGCGCGCGGAGATTCACCGGCTGTAGGCCAAAGGTATTCCGCTTCGTAACCGGCAGTTCGTGCTCGACAGCGTCTCGCCCTCGCCGATGGACCAGGTGGTGACTGTCGTAGAGCAGGAGCATTGGATCCAGGGCCACGAAAGTGTATGCCGGAGCGATTTCGAATCGCACCCGCTGCGACAGCGAATTAGGCCCGGGAAATTCAAATCGTGGTCGAAAAAGAAACGGGGACGTCCGGCGCTTTACGATGCCGTCCTGAACGATCTGGCCATCGCCATCGGTTGCCTCATCCCGGCGCCACTAGAGACCGACGGGCACTATTGGACGCTCAGCGATTTTCCGTCGACTTCCGGTGGCCGGTTCGCCACGTTGAATACCGGGCGCTTGGAATTTCTGTATTTCCCGCGGTGGACTTTTGGCGACTGGTATGGCGCTCCGAAGCGCTTTACGGCAGAGCAACTCGAATGCTTCCCGGGCAATCTCAATATTGAGTATTACCGTTCAGGTGGGCCCCACCCGAGTTTGAAGATTGAGAAACGGTTGAAGAATTCCTACTTGTGGTCGAAGGGGATAGCCAACTACATTGGCCGCGGCAGGCCCACCCAGCGTGTGAGCTTTCCCATTGGTCACCTAGGCGACCTCTTGCTGGAGCGGCCCGACGTGACCGTCCGAGCACGCGAGTTTGCTCTTACCGAAATGCGCTACACGGGCTCTAATCTTTTCCGCCGCTGGCACAGCAGGGATTTCACTGACGATGTGTACCGGCGCGTGAAGCAATCCTCTGAGATCATTAACGCTGTAAATGCTGCGGTTTCTGAAGAATAAAGATGTGACAGACCAAATCGGTGTTTAGGCTGAAGCTACGTAGTGGTTGTGGATCATCGTCCCCTTCGAGCAAGGCGCGCTCACTGGGGCTTCGAGGGGATCGTCGTCCGGCTGCTGAACCTAGAGCTCTTATCCCAAGTTGGCGCAAAGAAAAACGCGCCTCACCGAAGTGAAGCGCGTTGTGGCGGAGGATGTGGGATTTGAACCCACGAGGGGCGTGAGCCCCGCACGCGTTCCAGGCGTGTGACATAGGCCGCTAGTCGAATCCTCCGAGAAGAAACTGTAGCAGCCCCGGCAAGTAGCGACAAAATCGGCAGGTCAGCTTGGGAAATGGGTGGGTGTTCTAAGGCCATAAAGGTGTCTGTCGGGTGGGTGGTTGCTGGGGCCGGTGGTGGTGGCGCGCGTGGGCGCCTGGGCGGGGAGTGGACTGTTTGGACTATCGCCGGAATCCCGGCTAGAGTATGGAGCAGGATCTCGCGTGGCGTCCATCCTGTGAACTCCCCCAGGGCAGGAATGCAGCAAGGGTCAGCAGGCTCTGACGGGTGCGCGAGGTCCCCTTAATTTTTGTGGCCATCCGGTTAGTGCCGGGTGGCCTTTTTCTATGTCTGGTCCGCTTGTGGGTCTTGACGGGGTGGGCAGTCTGGGTTAGGTTTACTACCTACGTAGTAAACCATGTTGGTAGGTCGGTTTGCTGCGGGAACGACAAGGAAGGTGACGGGATGGCTATAACGGCTAAGGATCCCCGCCCTATCTATCAGCAGATAGCGGAGGAGCTGCGCGGCATGATCTTGTCCGGGCAGCTGCCCGAAGGCGACAGGACACCGTCGACGCACGAACTAGCAAATTTTCATGAGGTCACGCCCACGACAGCATCGAAGGCGCTCACGGCGCTGGCGCAAGCCGGGCTCGTGGAGAGCCAGAGAGGACGAGGGATGTTTGTCATGCCCGGGGCGCGGGAGCGCATTAGGGACCAACGGAAGAAGGCGTTCGCCCAAGACTTTGTCCGCCCACTGGTGGCGGAGGCCAGTGCCCTGGGCTTGGGGGAAGACGATATCGCCCAGATGATCGCTAAGGAGTTAAGGCCATGACTAGCACGCAAGATACGGGGAGCCCGCGGCCCATCGTGGGGCTGATCGGGCCGAACGGCTCCGGCAAGACCACGTTTTTCCGCCGGCGCAGCACGGAGCCCGATGTGGCCTTCGGCCAAGCCAGCGCCGATATTCACTTCTTCGGCACCACGCCCCGAGACCATTTTCGCGCTGTGCAGCGCGGTTGGCAGGGGCTGGACGTGAGCGAAGCGGAGAAAACGCTGGGCTTCGACCCGACCACGCCGCTGGCAAAGCTGAGCGTGGGCCAGCGCCAGCTGGTCATCGTCGGCAGCGTAGTGGCCGCCGGCAAACCGGTGTTGCTACTGGACGAACCCTTCAACGGCTTGGACGCCCCACACCGCAACCAGGTGCGGGAGCGGCTGCGGCAGGCCGCAGAAACTGCCGAAGTATGGGTCAGTTCCCAGCACTCGCAGGATCTAGCGGGCCTGGTTGATGCGGTGGTGGTCATGTGCGATTTCCGCGCCCAGGAGCCTGTGGCCATGGATGAACTGCGCGAGACCCACCCCGTGCTGAACGGGCCGGCGGAGGCGGTGGCGGAGGTCATCGGCAACGCGCCGGTGCTATCCGACAAGGCGCTGGGTGGGCACCGTCGGGTGGTGCTGGGTACCGGTCTTTCGGCCTCAGCCCGGGATTTTGCCCAGTCCCGCGGCGTAGACGTGACGTATCTCGAAGCCAGTGAGCTGCTGGACGTAGCGGTAGCGGGTGCGCTGGTGCAGAAACAAGGGGAGGAATAACAATGAAAATGCCAGTATTTATCGCCAGCCAACCGTGGCTGATCATCGGGTGCATGGCGGTGGCCCTGGGGCTGGCCGCCGGCGGCCGCTTCCTTTTTATGGACGGCGGGTCGTGGACCATCCTGACCGTCGTGGCCACGACCGTGATTTTCACCCTCGCCGCGGCGGACTCGGCCCACCTGCTCGACTACCAGGTCGCACCCGGCCGCTGGTTGGGTTCCGCGGTTGTGTGCGCGGTAGTCGCAGCCGCGGTGGCCGCGGGCGTGCTTGGTGTGGCGATGTTTGTCATGCAGGATGACTCGCCGTATTACTCCGGCTACGACAGCTTCATCGTCACCTCCGGCCCGGTGGAATGGCTCGATACCAATGGGCAGCCCTATATCGTCCCCGACGCCGGGGTAGGCGGGCGCGAGGTGGTCCTGACTCTCCTGGTGGTCTTCACCATCTTCTTAGCCGCCGCGCTCGTCGGGGTGGGGCTGGGCGCGGTGCGCGCCCGCCGCTCGGCCCGCGCGCAGTGGGTGGTGGTCTTCGCCGGTATCGCGGTTGCCATCGCCGTCGCGTGGTTCATCGACCAGGTGCTGGGCATTTCCGTGCCCGCGCCGCTGCCGGGGGTATTCCTCTTTTGTATCCCGGTAGCCGTGGTGGGGGTAGTGGCGGCCGGCGTGAGTATCCAGCGGTCCCGCACACGCTGGGCGGGTAGTGCGGATAGGGTTAAACTCGCCCGCAGCTGAGTGCTAAATCACGTAGGCGGCGCTATGCTAGGGGGCCAATAAGCAATCACTGATCTCTCCTCGGATACCGGAAGGTAGGCAGACTAGCTCCTATGTCTCTTCTAGATTTGGGCGCGGCAGAGCGCGCCGAACTAGCAACTCAGATTCGTGCCGATTACGAAGATTTGAAGGCCAAGGGCCTGAAACTGGATCTGACTAGGGGCAAGCCCTCCAAGGAGCAGCTGGCGCTGTCCGAGGACCTGCTGGAGCTGCCGGGCCGCAACAACTACACCGACGCCACCGGCGCGGATGTGCGCAACTACGGCAACCTGCAGGGCATCGTTGATATCCGCCAGCTGTGGGGCAAGCTGCTGGGCATCAACCCGGACCTGTTAATGGCCGGGGACTCTTCCTCCCTGAACTTCGAGTTCGACGTCATCTCCTGGGCCTACACCTTCGGCACCAACGACTCGGAGCGCCCGTGGAGTCAGGAAGACACGATCAAGTGGATTTGCCCGGTGCCGGGCTACGACCGCCACCACGGCATCACGGAGCGCTTCGGCTTTGAGATGGTCACCGTGCCCATGCTGGAAGATGGCCCGGACGTGGAGGCCATCCGCGAGCTGGTCAAGGACCCGCAGGTCAAGGGCATGTGGGCCGTGCCGATGTTCTCCAATCCTTCGGGCGTTACCTTCACCGAGGAGGTCGTGCGCGAGCTGGCCTCCATGGACACGGCCGCCCCAGACTTCCGCATCATGTGGGACAGCGCCTACGCGGTCCACACGCTGACCGACGAATTCCCGGAGATCATCGACGTGCTGGGTCTGTCCCGCGAGGTGGGCAACCCCAACCGCTTCTTCGTTTTCTCTTCGACCTCCAAGATCACCTTCGCCGGCTCCGGCGTGGGCTTCGTGGCTTCCTCCGAGGCGAATCTCGACTGGTTCAAGTCGATCGCCGGCAAGCGCGGCATCGGCCCGAACAAGGTCAACCAGCTCGCCCACGCGGAGTTCTTCGGCTCCGCCGAGGGCGTGCGCGCGGTCATGCGCCGCCACGCCGCGCTGCTGGCCCCGAAGTTCGAGGCCGTGCTCCGCATCCTGGACGAGCGCCTGGGCAAGTACGAGGTCGCGCAGTGGACCAAGCCCACCGGCGGCTACTTCGTCTCCCTGGACGTCATCGACGGCACCGCCACCCGCGTGTGGGAGCTGGCCAAGGAGGCCGGCATTGTGCTGACCCCGGCCGGTTCCTCCTTCCCGCTGGGCCAGGACCCGAACGACCGCAACATCCGCCTGGCGCCGTCGATGCCGCCGCTGGAAGAGGTCGAGGCCGCCATGGACGGCGTGGCCGTCTGCGTGCTTCTGGCCGCCCTCGAGAAGCTGGGGGCGTAGCGCAATTAACAACACGGAAATTGCGTATTGGCTCGATCAAGTAATCCCGGCCTCCCTGGAGTTCCGCGACGTCTCCTCCGCTGACGGTGGCACCCGCTGGCGGATCGGAACCGCCGAGCTCGGCGACGGCCAGGCGCTGGCGGTGACCGTGGGCTTTAGCCAGGTTGATACCGGCCTGCAGCGCGCCGACGATGGCGTCGACGTGCGCTGTGAGCTGCTGGCCGTGGGCCGGACGAACCCCGCCACGGTGGCGGCGGCGGTGCAGGCTGCCGCGGATCAGATTGCGGCGGCGGCCGGGGTCATCCCGGCCCAGCCCGGCGTCCTACTGCCGAACATGGCCGCGGGCAGCGCCCTGGAGCGCGACGAATCCGTCACGGCCCGGCACGGGCTGCTCATCGCCCCCTACCTCTGGGGCGGGCAGACCCCGCAGGTGGCAGAGGACAAACGCCTGACGCTGATCTGCCAGCTGCTGGTGCTCACCGACGCCGAATACTCCTACGCCGCCGACGAAGGCGTGGGGCCTTTCCAGCAGGCAGTCGCCGACAGCGGGATTGACCTGCTCGACTTCTCCCGGGCCGATGGCTAAGCGGTAGGATTTACGGCGTGGCTCTTTACCGGAAATATCGTCCCGCAAGTTTCTCCGAGGTGGTAGGCCAAGAACAGGTCACCACCCCGTTGTCGGCTGCCCTGGACTCGGGGCGCATCAACCACGCCTACCTGTTTTCCGGGCCGCGGGGCTGCGGCAAGACCTCCTCGGCGCGCATCATGGCGCGCTCGCTCAACTGCGTGGAAGGGCCCACCTCCACCCCGTGCGGGGTCTGCGAGTCCTGCGTCTCCCTGGCCCCGGGTGGGCCGGGCAACCTGGACGTCACTGAGCTGGATGCCGCCTCCCACAACGGCGTGGAGGACATGCGTGAGCTGCGCGACCGCGCCTACTACGCCCCGGCGGAGTCCCGCTACCGTATCTTCATCATCGACGAGGCGCATATGATCTCCGCCTCGGGTGCGAACGCCCTGCTCAAGGTGGTTGAGGAGCCGCCGGAGCACGTCATCTTCATCTTCGCGACCACGGAGCCGGAAAAGATCATCGGCACCATCCGCTCGCGTACCCACCACTATCCCTTCCGGCTGCTGACCCCGCCGGCGATGAAGGGGCTGCTGCAGCGCACCGTCGCCGCCGAGGGCGTGCAGGTCGAAGACTCCGTCTACCCCATGGTCATCCAGGCCGGCGGCGGCTCCCCGCGTGACACCCTCTCCATTCTGGACCAGCTGCTGGCCGGCGCCGGCCCGGACGGCCTGACCTACGAGCTCGCCCGCCCGCTGCTGGGCGTCACGGACATCACCCTCATCGACGACGCCGTCGCCGCCCTGGCCAGCGGCGACAAGACCGCCCTGTTCCAGCTGGTCGACCACGTCATTGAGGCCGGCCACGAGCCGCGCCGTTTCGCCGTCGATCTGCTGGACCGCCTGCGCGATCTCATGGTGCTCCAAGCCGTCCCGGACGCCATCTCCGCCGGCCTGGTCGACGCCCCCGCCGACCGCGCCGAGGTGCTAACCGATCAGGCGCAGCGCTTCAGCGGCGACCACCTGGTCTTTCTGGCCGAGACCGTCAGCGAGCAGATCGCCGGCCTGCGCGGGGCGACCTCGCCGCGCCTGCTGCTGGAGATCCTCTGCGCTCACCTGGTCTCCGCCGCCCGCCCGGCAGTCGGCCCCGCGGCGCCGACCACCAGCGGCCAGCCCCACCCGGCGGCCCAGTCCGGCCAGCCGCAGCAGCAACCACAGCAGGCCCAGTCCCGGCCCGCCGGCTCCGCCCAGGAGGGCGCGGCAGCCGCCGCGGCCACCGCCGCTCGAATCGCAGCCGCCCGCCGGGAGCGCCAGCAGCAGGGCAACGCTCAAAACCGCGACGCCCAAGCCCACGGCACCCAGGCCCAAAACTTTCCGGCCCCAAGCTCTCAGGCCCAGGGCAACCAGGACCACGGATCCGAACCAACACCCGCACAGGAACCGGCACCGGTCCACGTCGAAAAGCCGGTGCCTGCCGAGCACCCGGGTGAGCAACCGGCGGAAACCGCAGCTGCTGACGCGCAGCAGGAGCAGCCCCAACAGGAACAGGCCCCGGCCGCCGCGCCGGTAACGAACGGCGCGGACGCGGAGCCGGAGCGCCTGGCAGCGGAGCCCGCTGAGCAGGCGGAAAACGCCGAGCAGTCTGAGCAGGCCGCAGAATCGGCACCGGAGCAGGCGCAGACTGCTGCCGCACCGGTACCGGCTTCCGACCCGGAGGAGCTGACCGCGGCTATCCGAAACCAGTGGGCCACGTTGCGCGAACGCGTGGGCGCGACCAACAAGGTCGCCGAGATCATGCTGACCGAGGCGCGCGTGCTGGGCATCCGGGACAACACCCTGGTCTTAGGGCACACCACCGGGGCGCTGGCGCAGCGCTTGAACGCCCCAGAAAACGCAGGGGACCTGCAGCGGGTCCTGCGCGAGGAATACCAGGTCGAGCTCGGCATCGAGTGCGTGGTCGGAACCGACCCCGTACAGCAAGGTTTCAACGCCCAGCCGGGCGCCAAGCCGGCCTGGGACCCGCAGAAAAACCAGCGCGAATCCAGCGACGATCAAGAGTCCGAGAGGCCTAGCTCTGCTGCCCCCACGCCCGAACCGCAACCCGCGGATAATTCTGGCTGGGGCAGCCCGCGGCCTTTAGGCGGGCCGGAAGAGTCGGGGACAGCACCGTCCCCGCAGCCCCAACCGGCCCCGCCCGCCGCGCCCACCGCGCAGGGACCCGGTGCGGGTGCAGGTGCGGGTGCGGGCGGAGGGAACGCCGCTAACGCGCGCCCGAGCTGGCAGGACCGCATTCAGCAGGCAGCGGCGCAGGCGAAAAAGCGCGACGCCAACACCTTCAGCAACGGGGTGCCGCTGCCGCCGGATCCGGGCCCGGAGGAAGGCTACGGTGTCCCGCCGGAAGACGACTACGTGCCGCAACAACCGGCCGGTCAGCCAGCGGCCCCGCAGCAGGGGCAGGCGCCGCGGCCGGCGCCGGGACAGGGCCAGCCCGGCCCACAGGACGCGGCGGCGCTGCGGGACGAGGAAGAGCAGATGATGGCGGCCGCAGCCCAGGAAACCGGGGAGCGCGATCACCGCAGTGCCTTGGAGGTGGCGATGGAGCTGCTCAGCGATCAGCTGGGGGCGCGTCGCTTGTAGCGATCAGGGGCACGCAGCCTCTTCAACGCCCGAGTTTTGGCGGTAGACTCGGGCACTGGCGAATTTATCCCTAAATTTCTTGAGAGAAAGGCATAGCCATGACCCAGCCGGATCAACCCGCAGACATGAATGAACTGATCGCCCAGGCCGCCCGCGTGCAGGCCGAACTGCAGAAGGCCCAGGAAGAAATCCTGGCTTCTGAGGTCGAAGGCACCGCCGGCAACGGCCTGGTGACCTGCACCATGACCGGTGGCGCGGAGCTCAAGGACCTGAAGATCGACAAGTCCGTCGTGGACCCGGAGGACGTGGAGACCCTGCAGGACCTGGTCATCGGCGCCTTCAAGGACGCCCACCAGAAGGCCGGCGAGCTGGCCCAGGAAAAGATCGGCCCGCTGTCCCAGGGCATGGGCGGCGGCGCGGGCGACATAGGCAACCTGATGGGTTAGTCCTGCCCCCCCGGCTGCGTGACGTAGCCGTCTTACCGGGCCGCGGTTTGCTTTTGGGAAAAAGCAGGCTGCGGCCTTATTCTTGTTCTCGTTGCCTTTCCCGGAGTAAAGAAAGTAGGTCGGTGCCCGGTGTTTGAAGGACCTTTGCAGGATCTCATCGACGAGCTCTCCCGGCTGCCGGGCGTGGGCCCGAAGAGCGCGCAGCGGATCGCGTTCCACATTCTGCACATGGAACCCGAGGACATCGAGCGACTGCGCAACGCGCTGGCCGCCGTGCGCGACGGGGTGACCTTCTGCCGGATTTGCTGCAATATCTCCCGGGAATCGGTCTGCCGCATCTGCGTGAACTCACAGCGCGACCGCAGCACCATCTGCGTGGTGGAGGAGCCGAAGGACATCCAGGTCATCGAGCGCACCGGCGAATACGAGGGGCGCTACCACGTGCTGGGCGGGGCGCTGGATCCGTTGGCCAATATCGGCCCGAAAGACCTGAACATCTCCCAGCTGCTGCAGCGCATCGGCGGCGTGCTGCCCGACCGGGAGCTCGCGGACTCCACGGAGGAGAACCCGCAGTACGACTCCACGCCGGAGATCAAGGAAGTCATCCTGGCCACCGACCCGAACACGGAGGGCGAGGCCACCGCCTCCTACCTGGTGCGCCTGCTCAAGGACTTCCCGGACCTGCGGATAACCCGCCTGGCCTCCGGCATGCCGCTGGGCGGCGACCTGGAATTCGTGGACGAGCTGACGCTCTCGCGCGCCCTGTCGGGCCGTCTGACGGTCTAGGCCAGGCGCTCCGCCCGCAGCTGCTGGACCGCCGGCAGGTCCAGCGGAGCCAGGTCCTGGAGCCGCTGGCCGGTGGCGCGGGCCAGCAGCAGATCGGCCAGCTGCGGGTTGCGGGCCAGGGCCGGGCCGTGCATATAGGTGGCGATGACGCTGTCCTGGACCGCGCCCTCGCCGACGCGCTGCTGCTTGGCGTCGGGCAGATCGGCGGTGGCGGCGGCATCGCTGTTGCCGGTGCCGCGCTTGACGATACCCAGGGGCTGGGCCGACGGGCCCAGGATGGTCGCGCCCAGGTGGTTTTCGAAGCCGGTCAGCGGCTCGGTCAGCTCGCTGGTGTAGCCGGCCGCCCAGGGGGTGGACTGGACCTCACCGATGGCGCGTTCCTGCAGGGGAGAGGTGGTCGCGTCCAGCAGGCCGACGCCGTCGACCACGCGCCCGGAGGCGCGGAAGGACTCGCCTAAGACCTGCAGGCCCGCGCAGATGGCGAAGATGGGGCGCCCGGCGTGGGCGGCGCGGATCAGGCCGCCGTCGGAGATGAGGTGCTCCGCGGCCAGGATCTGGGCCGAGTCCTCGCCGCCGCCGAGGGTGTAGATGTCCAGCTGTTCCGGGACCGCCTCGCCCAGCTTGATGGGCACGATCTCGGCGTCGAAGCCGCGCAGCCGGGCGCGCTGGCGCAGCACCAGGGCGTTGCCGTCGTCGCCGTAGGTGCCCAAGACATCGGGAAGAATCAGGCCGATGGACAGGGTATTAGGCATGGCGGTTCTCCTTATTCTCCGAGTTGTCGTGCTGCGCAGCGGCGTCGCGCTCTAAGGCCTTTTTCAGATCGCGGAAGGCGGTGTAGTTGGCCAGGACCTCCACGCGGCCCGGCGGGCAGGCGTCGATGGCCTGGACCGGATCCGGGATGAGCTCGTGGGTAATGTCCGCGTAGACCAAGCGCACCGCCAGGTCGGTGCCGCGCTCGCCGGCGGCCTTGACGGAAATGCCTTCGAAGTCCTCGAAGCGCACGTCCCACAGCCAGGACATGTCCACGCCGTCGGCCACCTGGCCGTTGGTGGCAATCACCAGCCCCTCGGCGCTGCGGTCCACCATGGACAGCGCTTCCTGCCAGCCGGCCGGGTTCTTGGCCAGCAGCAGGCGGATCTCGTGCTCGCCGCGGGTGATGGTGGAATAGCGCCCGGCCACGTCGTCGATGCTCTCCACGGCGGTGACGGCGGCGTCGGTAGCAATGCCGAAGGCCTCCGCGGCGGCGGCGACGGCCTGGGCCGCGTTACCGCGATTGGCGCGCCCGGGAAGCGCCAGGTTCAGCGGGAAGGTGCCCGCGGGGCTTATGATGCCCTCTTCGCTGACCGTCCACTCCGGCTGCGGGCGGCGGAATTCACGCCCGTCGGGCAGCTTCTTGACCGCGTACCAGTCCTCCGGTTCGCGGACCACGTGGCCGCCGGTGCGCGGGCAGGTCACGGAGTCGCCCAGCCAGCCGGCGCCGGCCGCCACCCAGATGACATTCGGGGCGTCGTAGGCCACCGAGGTCATCAGCACGTCGTCGCAGTTGGCGATGACCAGCATGTCCGGGTGGGCCTCCACGCAGGAGCGCAGGGCGCGCTCGATCTTGTTGATCTCGCCCACGCGGTCGAGCTGATCGCGCGAGAGGTTCAGCAGCACCAGCGCCTGCGGGTTCAGGTTGTCGGCCACGTGCGGCACGTGCAGCTCATCGACCTCGAGGACCAGGTGGGAGGCCTCCTTGCCCGCCAGCAGGGCGGAGATGATGCCGGCGTCCATGTTGTCGCCGCCGTCGTTGGTGGCCACGGTGTGGCGCGTACGCAGGGCCGCGGCCAGCATCCGGGTGGTGGTGGACTTGCCGTTGGTGCCGGTGACCAGGACGGCCGGGCGGCCGGCGCCCAGGGAGGACATGATGCTCGGGTCGATGGCGTTGGCCACCAGGCCGCCGATCATCCCGCCGGCGCCGCGCCCGGTGGCGCGGGAAGCCGTGGTGGCCAGGTTCGCGGCCGAGGTGGCGACGGACGTCCGCACCTTCCTGAGCGTTCTGCGTAGGTTAAAACTCATAGGCTACAGGTTAGTCCGCCGGTGGGCCCGGGCGCGATTGTGCACGCGGGTGGGCTTTTAAGAATTTGCCTGCGGTTTGCTGTTGCGCTGCCCGCCGCGGTTGCCGCGCCCACCGCGCCGCCGCCCGCCGCGCTTGCGCCGGGAGCCGCCCTGCCCTGCGCCTTCGCCATTACCCGGCGACGGCGAGTCGGTTTTCGCCCCCGCCGCATGCTCCGGCGCGGAACCCGACTGGGCGCTGGAGTTGTTGGACCCGGAGCGGTTCGCCCCGCCGCGGCTGCTGCGCCGGCGCCGCCGCCGGCTGCGGCGCGAGCGACGCGAGCCGTTGTCCTCGGCCCGGCCGCCGCGGGAGCTGCGCGCGCCCCGGTTGGCGCCGGTGGTGTTGTTTCCCTCGGCCTCTTGTGCCGCGGCGTTATCCGCGCCGGCCTGCTCGCTGGCGGGAGTGATGCGCTCGACGGCCTCGAGGAAGGCCCGGTCCGACATCAGCGGGATGCCCTTGCGGTGGGCGTGCATGGGCTTGCCCACCAGGTCGGTGGTGACGTTGCAGACCACCAGGGAGGTCTCCCGGCTGAGCTTTTCCGAGTAGTTGAGCTCGTGCCGGGTAATGGCGGCGATGATCTCGTCCGGGTCCGCCGTGATCTCCGGGGCCACGACGATCTCCATACCCGGCTCCAGCTCGTGCCCGGGCCGGTAGGGGCCGGGGTTCTGGTGGATGCGCGGGGCCTCCTCCGCGTCCACGCGCAGGTGGGAGCGCTGCAGGCCGAATTTATCGCCGCGCACCTCGTCCGGGGTGGTGGCAGCCAGCGGCCCGCGCTCGGCCTGGGCGAGGTAGAGGGCCACGAGGAGCTCGGTGGCCTCGCGAGAGGTCTGCGATTCCGGGACGTTGGCCCGCTCCGTGGTGGCGACCGCGCTCGGGGTCAGCACCCCGCAGTGGCGGGCGGTGGTGGCCAGCCGGATGTCCTCGAGCTGGGCGCCCTGGCGCCGCGCGGAGGCCAGTGTGTCGATGATCAGCTCCGGGGCCGGCACGTGGCCGACCTTCTGCCGGCGGCGGCGGTTGTTGCCGCGGTTGCGGTTGCGACTCCGGTTCTGCCGGGCCGCGGCCGTCATGGCGCGCCGGGCCTCGGAGACCACGAATCCCCACGCGAAGGGGGTGTCGTGCACGACCAGGGTGCGCCCGTCCAGGAGACGGTCCAGGGGTTTGAGGATCCGGGAGAAGTTCTGGCCGGCGGAGACCTCCTCGTGGCTGAGCCCGTGCAGATGCCTAGGGCCGGGATCGCTGCCGGGGTTGAGGACGGCGTGGAAATCCTGGCCAACTTCCCCGGCGGCGTTGAAGGCCACCGCGTCCAGGGCCACGAGCCGGGCCGTGGACGGGTGGATGCCGGTGGTCTGCACGGTCAGGGCGACGAAGGGGAAGTCCGCCGCGGCGGGGGCGGCCTGTTCCGCCGCGGCGTCCTCCGGAAGCTGGGCGCGCGGGTCGTGCGGCTTGGGCGGAGTCGACCCAGCCGAGGTCGCGGACTCAGACCCGGAACCGTTGTTCGGGCGCGCAGGTGAAGTACTCATTGAGGCTAGTCTAGTTCACCGTTTTCCGCTGGGACGATTAGCAGGGCCCCTAGTGCCAAGACCGGCGCCCCGCCGTTTAAGGGGTGGGCTCCGCAGTCTCCGCAGCCGTGGGCTCTGCCGGTTCGGTGGAGCGTTCCGCGCTAAACGTCACGTGGATAGTCGCGGTAGCCTCCGCGGTCCACTCCGACCTATCCGGCGTCGGCTCCCCGGTCGGCGTGGTGGGCGCCGTAGTCGGCGCAGCAGTCGTCGGCGTCGTTGGCGTCGTTGTTGCTGCCGGGGTCGGGGTAGTGCCGGAAGAACTGGAAGTCGACGTGGGATCTGTCGGCCCCAGCGGGACCGTCGGCCCCGTCGAGTCATCCGTGGGCTCTACCGAGCGCGAGCGCCCCGTAAGACCCGGGGTAGTGGCCGCGGTCCCCGTGGTGAGCGTGGTTCGCGCGGCGCTCCTGTCGCGGGTGCCGGTGCTACGGGTGCTCCGGGGCGCGGTACCGCTGGTGGGGGTAGTGCCGGTAGCGGGGGTGGAGCCGTACGCGGGATCCGGGGTGGGGGACGTCCCCTGGCCGCTTCCCGCGGTGACGGGGATTATCACCTGGGGATCGAGGAAGTCCGCCGGGGCCGCGGCCGGGGCCGCCAGCGCGGGGAGCAGCGGAGCGGCTAGGGCCAGGCCCGGATCGGGCAGGAGCGGCTCAGACAGGCCCAGTTGCACAAGAACCGGCTGTAGGACGCTGGTGTGGTCAGGCTCCGGCTCAGCCGGCGCCGCGGACTGGGCGGGGCGGCTGCCATCCGCGCCGGCGGGGGCTGCGCTGGGAGCGGGGGAGCCGGGACGGTGTGCGCGCGTCGGGGCAGCAGGCTGGCGCGGGGAGGAGGCGGCGATGGTGCGCCCACCGGAATAGTCCGGGTCTTCCGCCTTGTTCCAGTTCGCGGAGGTGACGGCGAATCCGCCCACGGCTACTAGCACGCTCGAGGCGACGGCCAGGGCAGAGGTACTCAACCCGGTGGCGCTGCCCGCCCCGATTGCGGTGGCGGTGGATGCGGTAGATGCGGTGGTGGCAGCGGTGCCCGAGGCGGCGGTAGCGCCGGCCGTCCCGAGGCCCGCCGCGCCGGAGGAACCGTAAGCGCCGGTGAAGAAAGAGGCCTGCGCGGTGGAGGCCTTCGCCCGGGCGGCGGCGAGGGCGGTCAGTGCCGCGGCGGAGGTCGAGGCCAGCACCACGGTGGCCCCATGGCTGGAGCGGGCGTCGGTGCGGCCGGAGTGGTTCAGGTGCACCACGGTGCGGGCCAGGTGCTGCGCCTGCGATCCGGAGAATTCCCCCACGACGTGGTCGTCGATGATGGCGTGGACGCGGTAGCGGGTCAGGTGCCGCTCGGCCGTGAGCGTGACGAGGACATGCTGGTCGCCTTCCGGCAGGTGCGGCAGCCCGGATTCGAAATCGCGCAGGACGAGCCCCTCGCCGCAGTCGCTGCCCGGGAGCATGGCCCACGGGGTCGCCGGCGGGTTGTTGACGGGCACGCATAGGCCCGGCCGCGGCAACAGCAGGGAGAACTCTGGCCAGTCGTCGGTCAGGCGAACCTCGGCGGTCACCAGGGGTGACAGGCCTGCCTCCAGAACCCAGGCGAGCTCGGAATAGGCGTTGGCGAACTCGGGCGCCAACTGGCCGATGACTAGGTCATCCACCAGCACGTCGAAGCCCGTGCCGGCCGCGCGGGCGCTTAAGGTACAGTCCACTAAGCGATCGCTGTGGGAAGACAATAGGTCGGTAAAGACCTCCGGGGATACTCCCTGTACGGGCAGCTTGCGGGTTGTCCCGAAGCCCCGGAAAGGGACCGCGTAGGTAGAGTCCATTCCACCTCCTGACTTAGAAACCTGAGGACAATGACCACGCGTGCGACCGCGTGCGCTTGGGCACGCGGGCACGAAGTATGCAGTACCTAAGTATTATCTAAGTAGCTTTAAGTCTGCAACTGCTAATGCCAACCCGCGGGCCGCCGGGCGCGTTACGGGGATACGCAGGGAAATGGTGGGCTAGGGGCCCAGACTCGGGAGCTAGTTTAGGGGGTGGACCAAATCGCGCGGGCCCGCCCCGGGCTGGGGGAGAACCCAGCCGGGGCGGGCGCGGGAAAGCGCTAGGCCAGCGCGCGGTTGACCGCGGAGTCGATGGCGCGCAGGGATGCGGTGGTCGTGGAACCGGCGATCCCCACGCCCCAGACCTTGGTGCCGTTGACGTCGGCGGCGATGTAGCAGGCGGCCTCCGCGTCGTCGCCGGCGCTGCGGGAGCGCTGCGAGTACTCGATGACCTCGAACTCCAGGCCCAGGTTTTCCAGGGCGTTGGCATAAGCCGCGATGGGGCCGTTACCGGAGCCATTAACGGTGGAGGTCTCGCCGTTGTAGACGACCTCGGCGCTCAACTGCGTGGCGCCGCCGGCGGCCTCCGCGTTGTCGATGGAGACGTGGACCTGCTCCAGCGGGGCGGTGCGATCCAGGTATTCCCGGGCGAAGATGTCCCACATGTTCTTGGAGTTAATCTCGCCGCCCTCGGCGTCCGTGACCGCCTGGACCACGGCGGAGAACTCACTCTGCATGGCCCGCGGCATGTTGATGCCGTGGTCGGTCTTCATGATGTAGGCAACCCCGCCCTTGCCGGACTGGGAGTTGACGCGGATGACCGCCTGGTAGTCGCGGCCCACGTCCTTCGGGTCGATGGGCAGGTAGGGCACCTCCCAGGTGGTCTCCCGCAGCTGATCCCAGGAGACTTCCGTGTTGTTGGCGCCCGGCACGACCTGGTCCGCCATGGCGTCCAGGCCCTTGTTGATGGCGTCCTGGTGGGAGCCGGAAAACGCGGTGAAGACCAACTCGCCGCCGTAGGGGTGGCGCTCCGGGACGCGCAGCTGGTTGCAGTACTCCACGGTCTCGCGGATGGCCGGCAGATCCGTGAAATCAATCTGGGGATCGACGCCCTGGGTCAGCATGTTCAGGCCCAGCGTGATCAGGTCCACGTTGCCGGTGCGCTCGCCGTTGCCGAACAGGCAGCCCTCGATGCGGTCGGCGCCGGCCAGGTAGCCCAGCTCCGCGGCGGCGATGCCCTCGCCGCGGTCGTTGTGCGGGTGCAGGGACATGATGATGTCGGCGCGCCGGGCGAAGTTGCGGTGCATCCACTCGATGGAATCCGCGTACACGTTGGGCGAAATCATCTCCACCGTCGACGGCAGGTTGATGATCATCGGGTCCCCGGGGCTCGGATCCATGATGTCCACGACCGCGTCGCAGACCTCGACCGCAAACTCCAGCTCGGTGCCGGTGAAGGACTCCGGCGAGTACTCCCAGCGCCAGTTGGTGTCCGGGTAGTCCTGCGCGATGTCGCGGATCAGCTGCGCGGCGTCGGTGGCCAGCTTCTTGATAGCCGGCTTGTCCTTGCGGAAGACCACGCGGCGCTGCAGCTTCGAGGTCGAGTTGTAGAAGTGCACGATGACGTTCTTGGCGCCGGCGCAGGCCTCGAAGGTGCGGCGGATCAGGTGCTCACGCGCCTGGACCAGCACCTGGATGGTGACGTCCTCCGGGATCTTGTTCTGCTCGATGATTTCGCGGACGAAGTCGAAGTCCGTCTGGGAGGCTGAGGGGAAGCCGACCTCGATCTCCTTGTAGCCCATCTTGACCAACAGGTCGAACATGCGGTGCTTGCGCTCGGGGCTCATCGGGTCGATGAGCGCCTGGTTGCCGTCGCGCAAATCCACCGCGCACCACTGCGGCGCGTGCGTGATGGTCTTGTCCGGCCAGGTGCGGTCCGGCAAGCGGATGTCTTCTACCTCGGTGGCAAACGGCTGGTAGCGGCTTACCGGCATGGAGGAATTGCGCTGCTTATTCCAGGCCGGCTGGCCTTCCCGGCGGGGGCCGGCCGGGGTGGTGATTTCGCGCGGGGCGGAGATGAATGCGTCGTTCGGGCTCATGGTGTCGTTCCTTTTCTGCGTGGTCTTCGTGGTCGTTGCTATTAGCTGGTCTGCCTTAACGGGCGGCGGAGACTGTGCGATAGTTGGCGCGGAATGCGCGCGTGGTGCCAAAACCAAGTGGTGGTGATTGGGTGAGCCCTCCGGCGAAATGCGGGGCGGTCAGCGTAGGGGATAAGCCGGCACGGGCGCGGCGAGGTCACCGCGGCGGGGCGCTGACCGCAATCTGCCGGTCGGGGGATGCAGTGCCTGCATCCTTGTACCGTCGGGCAAACCGGGCTGGGGCTAAATCCCGCCGCGGCTGATAAGTAGTAGCATCTGCCGCGAAGTCATGTGGCACAGACTACATGCCATTCCACGGGGTGGCAACTAAATATTCTTTTATTTCATTAGGTGGGAAATTCGGCGCTCTGGCGACGTCTCGCGGGGCCGGGCCGAGCCGTGCGCTAGGTGTGCTGCGGCTTCCCGTGCGCGCGGCGGGCCGCTACCATTTTCAGACGTGGAAGAAACCAAGAGTGCCGAGACGTCCCGGCTCGACCGCCGCGACTGGGCGGGGGCCGTGGCCGTCGGCCTGGGCGGTTCGGCCCTGCGCCTGGGGGTACTCGCGGGCATGGGGGCGGCTAACGGCCAGCGCCTCGGGGACCTGCTCAACAAGTGGGATGCCGAGTACTACACGCAGATCGCCGCTCACGGCTACTTCGAGGCCCAGATAGCCGGCGGCGGCCCGGCCTATGAGAAGACCCTGGCGTTTTTCCCCGGCTTCCCCTTCCTGTTGCGCGCCGGGCACGCGCTGACCGGGGTGCACTATTCCACCCTGGCGGTGGTGCTCAACATCGCGCTGACCGTCGTGCTGGCAGCCGGGGCGATGGCCTTGGCCAACCGGGTGGCCGTGTACTGCGGGGCCGCGCCGGGGCGGGGCTACCGCCTGGCCGCGGCGGCGGTGGTAACCGGCGCGCCGATGGCCATCGTCTTTGCCATGCCCTATACCGAGGCGCTCTTCGGGGCGCTGGCCACCTGGGCCCTGGTGGCGCTGTGGGACAGGCGCTGGGGGACGGCGGCGGCGCTGGTTTTCTGCCTGGGCCTGGTGCGCCTGACCGCGGTGGATATGCTCGCCGCGTTCGCCCTGGCCGTGCTGGTTTACGGCCGCCGGCAGTGGTCCGCGTGGGCGGGGCTGGCGGTCTCCGCGGTCCCGCTGGTGACCTACCTGGCCTGGGCGAATTCCCACCTCACCGCGGTGGGCGGGTACTTCGGGACCCAGCAAAAGCACTGGAACTCCGGCTTCGACGGCGGGCTCGCTAGCCTGCGTTGGGTGGGCACGAGCCTGACCAGCGCGGACAACGCCGGCTTCCTGCTGACTACCGCCGTGATGCTGGCCGCCCCGCTGTGCCTGGTCCTGGCGTGGCGCCGGATGGGGCTGGCGCCGTGGTGGTTTAGCGCGGCGCTGATGGTCAACGTCTTGGCCTCCGACGGCATCATGCACTCGCGCCCGCGGCTGCTGCTGCCGGCGGTCATCGTGATGCTGCCGCTGCTGGTTGCCGGCTTCCGCCGCCTGCCCGGCTGGGCCATGGGGCTGCTGGTGGCCCTATGGGTGCTATTCGGCGCCTGGTTCTCGGCCTATATGCTCGCCGTGTTCGAGTGGGCCATCTAGGCGGCTAATGTGGGTCGGCGGTTAGCGCGGCTCGCTGCGCGATTTCTCGCCGC
Organism: Corynebacterium sp. LK2537; assembly: GCF_040946485.1. Classification (NCBI taxonomy): domain Bacteria; kingdom Bacillati; phylum Actinomycetota; class Actinomycetes; order Mycobacteriales; family Corynebacteriaceae; genus Corynebacterium; species Corynebacterium sp. LK2537. Next base: position 158,205 of record NZ_JAYWLQ010000004.1, on the reverse strand, counting down.
TGCCGACGGACTGCTGGGAGAGCACGATGGTGGCCGCGATCATGAGGGCCAGCGCCACGCCCATCACCGCCCAGCCGGCGGCGGAGGTGATCTGGAATTTCTCGCCCAGGATGGCATAGCCCAGCAGGAAGGCGACCATGGGCTCGACGATGGTCATCGCGGGCAGTGACTGCTTGAGCGGGCCGGCGTGGAAGGAATATTGCTGGACCACCGTGCCGGTGGCGGCGGTGGCGATAAGCGCGTAGAACTCCCAGCTGGTCAGGAGCTCGCCTACGCCGGAGTGGGCGAAGATATCCACGACCGCCTTGGACAGCACCGCCACGTATCCGTAAATGCCGCCGCAGATCGTGCCGAGCATCAGGGCACGCTGGCTGCGGTGGCGCCAGCCGATAAAGGCCAGCACCGCCATGACGGTGATGCCCACCAGCAGCGCCGGCGCCCAATCGGAGACGGCCGGCTGCGGCTTGCCGGCACTGGGGCGTCCCAGGATGATGAGCGTGCCCACCGCGACGGTCAGCACCAGGGACCAGCCGATCTCCTGCCCGCTCATGCGGCGGCGGGAATACCAGGCCGCCAAGGGCAGCGTGAACATCAGGGACATGACCAGGATGGGCTGGACGATGAGCAGGGTGCCGAAGCCCAAGGCGATGACCTGCAGCCCGTAGGCCGCCAGCGCGGCGAAGGTGCCCACCCACCACAGCGGCTGGGTCATGGCGGTGCGCATGACCGAGGAGGGGGCATCGAGGGCAATCCGGTGCCGTACCACCGTCCCCCAGGCCACGGTGAGGGCCGAGGCCAAGGCGAAGAAGATGGCGACGAGACTGCTTAACACTTACCCAACCGTAGTGAATGCCACGGAATTCTGTGCCCATTGGGGCACCGATGTCGCGCAAAAAGCTCTACCATGAAAGGGGTGCATGTAAATGCTGGCTCCGTGAATCGCGCGGGGTAACATGAGCACTTGACTACTGATTGACAGGTATTCAAGCAGACTAGTATTCGCGAAAGGTGGCAACAGCAGGTGGCCTTAGTCGTTCAAAAATACGGTGGCTCTTCCCTGGAATCGGCCGAGCGCATCCGCGCGGTTGCCGAACGGATCGTCGCCACCAAGAAGGCCGGCAACGACGTGGTGGTCGTGTGCTCCGCCATGGGTGATACCACGGACGAGCTGTTGGACTTGGCAGCCCAGGTCAACCCCGTTCCCCCGCGCCGCGAGATGGATATGCTGCTGACCGCCGGTGAGCGCATCTCCAATTCGCTGGTCGCGATGGCCGTGGAATCTCTGGGCGCGCACGCGCAGTCCTTCACCGGCTCCCAGGCCGGCGTCCTGACCACGGAGCGGCACGGCAACGCCCGGATCGTGGACGTGACCCCGGGGCGCATCACGGAGGCCCTCGACAAGGGCAAGATTTGCATCGTGGCGGGTTTCCAGGGCGTGAACAAGGAATCGCGCGACGTGACCACCCTGGGCCGGGGCGGTTCGGATACGACCGCCGTGGCGCTGGCCGCGGCCCTGAACGCCGACGTGTGCGAGATTTACTCCGACGTCGACGGCGTCTACACCGCCGATCCGCGCATCGTGCCGAACGCCCAGAAGCTGGAGAAGCTGTCTTTCGAAGAGATGCTGGAGCTGGCCGCGGTCGGTTCCAAGATCTTGGTGCTGCGCAGCGTTGAATACGCCCGCGCCTTTAATGTTCCGTTAAGAGTTCGCTCGTCTTATAGCAATGACCCCGGCTCCCTGATCGTCGGGTCGATGGAGGATATTCCCATGGAAGAAGCAGTACTGACCGGTGTCGCCACTGACAAGTCCGAGGCCAAGGTGACCGTCCTGGGCATCCCTGACCGCCCGGGCGAGGCGGCCAAGGTCTTCCGCGCCATCGCGGATGCCGAGATCAACATCGACATGGTCCTGCAGAACGTCTCCTCCCTGGACGACGGCCGCACGGACATCACCTTCACCTGCCCGCGCGCCGACGGCCCGCGCGCCATGGAGCTGCTGTCCAAGCTGCGCGGCGAGGGCGACTGGTCCAACGTGCTCTACGACGACCAGGTCGGCAAGGTCTCCCTGGTGGGCGCCGGCATGAAGTCGCACCCGGGCGTGACCGCCGATTTCACCGAGGCCCTGCGCGACGTCGGCGTCAACATGGAGCTCATCTCCACCTCGGAGATCCGCATCTCCGTGCTGACCCGCGAGGCCGACCTGGACAAGGCGGCCCGGGCGCTGCACGAGAAGTTCCAGCTGGGTGGCGAGGAAACCGCCACGGTCTACGCTGGAACCGGACGCTAAAGCGCGCAGTCACAGCGCCAACCACACAAGTACGGCACGTACGAGACAAGGAGTTTTACAATCATGACCACCGTGGCGGTAGTAGGGGCAACCGGACAAGTCGGCCGCGTGATGCGGCAGATCCTGGAGGAGCGCAAGTTCCCGCTGGACAAGATCCGCTTCTTTGCTTCCTCCCGGTCCGCCGGCACGGAGCTGGAATTCGCCGGCCAGCAGGTGACGGTCGAGGACCTGGCCGAGGTCACCGAGGAGTCCGTCGCGGACGTGGACATCGCGCTGTTTTCCGCCGGCGGGGACACCTCCCGCCAGTGGGCGCCCGTCTTCGCTGCCGCCGGCGCCACGGTCGTGGACAACTCCTCGGCCTTCCGTAAGGACCCGGACGTGCCGCTCATCGTGGCGGAGGTCAATCCGGGCGAGGCCAAGGATCTGCCCAAGGGCATCATCGCGAACCCGAACTGCACCACCATGGCAGCCATGCCGGTGCTCAAGCCGCTCAGCGATGCCGCCGGCCTGCGCCAGCTGCACGTGTCCTCCTACCAGGCCGTCTCCGGCTCCGGCCTGGCCGGCGTGGAGACCCTCGCCGCGCAGGTCTACCAGGTCGGCGAGCACAACGTGGACCTGGTCCACGACGGCTCCCGCTTGGACGGCGAGGACACCGGCCCCTACGTCGCCCCGATCGCGTTCAACGCGCTGCCGATGGCCGGCAACCTGGTCGATGACGGCTCCCTGGAGACCGACGAGGAGCAGAAGCTGCGCAACGAGTCCCGCAAGATCCTGGGCCTGCCGGATCTGAAGGTCGCCGGCACCTGCGTGCGCATCCCGGTCTTTACCGGCCACACCATGACCATCCACGCCGAGTTCGACAAGTCCATCACCCCGGATAAGGCCCTGGAACTGCTGGGGAACGCCCCGGGCGTGAAGGTCGTGGACGTGCCGACCTCGCTGGCCGCCACCGGCATCGACGACTGCCTGGTCGGCCGCGTGCGCCAGGACCAGACCGTGGACGACAACCGCGGCCTCGTTCTGGTCGTTGCCGGCGACAACCTGCGCAAGGGCGCAGCGCTCAACACCATCCAGATCGCCGAGCTGCTGGTCTAAACCAGGCATCTGCCCATAGCAAAAGGCCCACCCGCGAGGGTGGGCCTTTAATTGTTCCCGACGGGCGGGGGCTTAGCGCTAGTCCTGAGAGGCAGGGGAGGCGCCGGACTGCGGCGTGGAACCGGGGCCCTTGGAATTGTCCTTATGCCCGTCGAAGTCGAGGTCGTTGTCAGCAGACGGAACCTCCGGCTTGGTGTGCTGGACGTAGGTCACGGAAGGATCCAGGTCCTCGCGGTCGAAGTCCTCGAGCTCCTCGTCCGCCTCGAGCTCTTCGTAGATCTCCTCGGCGACGAGGTCCTCGAATTCGCCGGTGGCCATGTTGGAGGCCGCGGCCAGGCGGGCGAGCTCGCGCTCGTTCTTCTTGGTGAAGCGCTCGCGCGGGTCCAGCTTGCGCTGCACCAGGGTGCGGGCGCGCATGCGGCGGTCGGACTCGTCCATGAGCTTGCCGCGGCTGCGGATCCAGGTAAAGGACATCACGACGATCATCAGCAGGCCGAGGTAGCCCAGGATCGGGTAGACATTGCTGACCAGCTGCTGGAAGCCCACGAAGGACAGCACGAAGCCGATGAGGCAGGCCACGCAGTAGACTGGGTAGAACAGCTGTGGCTTGGAGCGGGTCAGGCGCTTGCCCAGCGCGTAGAACATGCCCACCGCGGTGTTGAAGACCATGCCGTAGATGACAAAGGTCATGACGTAGCCCAGGGTCGGGTGGATGGTGTTGATGAGCTCCAGCACCGGCATGTCCTGGCCGTTGACGGTCGGGGCGACGAAGAACAGGGAGAAGACCAGCAGGGCCAGCAGGATCAGGTAGATGATGCCGCCGATGAGGCCGCCCCAGCCGACGGCGCGGTTGTCCAGGAAGTTGCCGCCGATGACGATGGACATCGACACCGCGCACATGACGTTCAGGCCGGTGTAGTTCAGTGCGGAAATCCACCAGTTCGGCAGGGTGGTATCCACGTTGTTGGTGGTCCACTCGTGCATCTGGCTGAAGTCCACGTCCGCGGTGAGGATGGTGTAGCCGGTGGCCAGGACGATGAAGATGACGATGAACGGCGTGATGGTGCCGATGACGGTGGTCACGCGGTCCACGTCGAGCAGGCCGACCAGCAGCACCAAAACCAGCATGACGGTTCCGCCCACCCACACGGGGATGCTCGGGAACTGCTGGGTGATGTTCGAGCCGCCACCGGCGAACATCACGAAGCCGATGCTAAACAGCGTGGCCAGCGTGGACCAGTCGAGGATCCGGGACGTAATCGGCCCGGAGACCTTTTCGTAGACGGCGGTGTGCTCCGAGGCGTGGAAGTAGGAGCCCAGCTGCAGGATGGAGATGCCGGTGATCATCATCAGGCCGGCGGCCAGGGCGATGCCGATTAGGCCCCATTCGCCGAATGCCACGAAGTACTGCATGGCTTCCTGGCCGGAGGCGAAGCCGGCGCCGACGACGACGCCGATGAACGCCATCGAGATTGCTATGGCGCGTTTAAACATGGAAGTTAAACCCCAAATCTGTTATCAAAAAGCAGCGTAGCCCGAGGTGGGCCTAAAAACGTACGGTTTATGAATTTACCTGTTTCTGGCCTGGTTTTCCGGGTAAACACCAGACAGACCGCCCGGAAATTCACAGTGTTAACCGGCCGGCCAGGTGTCCCGGCCTGGATGTGCCCAGCTTTTCTCCCGTTTGTCACTATTTGGGCACAATCTGGCGAGCCCTCAGTCGGCGGAGTTCTGGCTGGCCTCCGTGGCGGTGATGAGGTCCTTGCGGGCGCGGGCGACGCGCGAGCGGATGGTGCCGACGCGCACGCCGGTGATTTTGGCGGCTTCCTCGTAGGTATAGCCCAGCACCTGGGTCAGGATGAGGGCCTCCCGGCGGTCGGCGGGGAGGGCGTCGATGAGCGCGCGGGCGTCGATCCAGTCGCTCCAGGTGGCGGAGTTTTCCAGGGCGGGGGCCTGGGCGGCGGCGTCCTCGTAGGAGGTGGCGGACTTGCGGGGCCGGGCCATGTCGTGGCGGATGTTGTCCACCCAGGCGCGGCGGGCGAGGGAGAGTAGCCAGGTGCGGGCGGAGGACCGGGCGGCGAAGCGGGGGAGGGCGGAGATGACCCGCAGGTAGGTTTCTTGCGCTAGGTCGTCGGCGTTTTCGGGCCCGGCCAGGTGAGCTAGGAGGCGCCAGACGTCGTCCTGGGTGGCGCGGATGAACTCCGTCAGCGCGCGGCGGTCACCGCGCCCGGCGGCAAGGGCCAGGTCGGTGACGCGCGCGTCGTCGGCTGCGGAGTGGTGTTTCATCATCCTGAATTTACCAGGCGCCGAAAGCGGTTTTGGACCTACACTGGGGGCCAGGCAGGGTGCTGCACGAACCCTGACTGAGGCAAACCTATCAATAGTTGGAGTTTGTTTGCCAACCGCTATTAAATGGGCTAGACTATAAGCCAACGGCTTTTGATAGCTGACCAATATTGCCACTGAAGGAGGCATACCCCATGACTCAAGATTCTTCTGCAGCAGACCAGATCCTGGGCCGCGGCAACCGCACCGCCGGCGAGGGCCAGACCACCCGCCCGTCCGGCCAGCCGGTAGCGTCGGAGAACCGTTCCATCACCGCCGGCCCGCAGGGCCCGAACGTGCTCAATGACGCTCACCTGATTGAGAAGCTGGCGCACTTCAACCGCGAGCGGGTCCCGGAGCGCACCCCGCACGCCAAGGGGCACGGCGCCTTCGGTGAGCTGCACATCACCGAGGATGTCTCCCAGTACACCAAGGCCAAGCTCTTCCAGAAGGGCACCGTTACCCCGATGGCCATCCGTTTCTCCACCGTCGCCGGTGAGCAGGGCTCCCCGGACACCTGGCGCGACGTGCACGGCTTTGCCATGCGCTTCTACACCGAGGACGGCAACTACGACATCGTGGGCAACAACACCCCGACCTTCTTCATCCGGGATGCCATTAAGTTCCCGGACTTCATCCACTCCCAGAAGCGCCTGGGCACCAACGGCCTGCGCAACGCGGATATGCAGTGGGACTTCTGGACCCGCTCCCCGGAGTCGGCGCACCAGGTGACCTACCTGATGGGTGACCGCGGTACCCCGAAGACCTCCCGCCACCAGGACGGCTTCGGCTCCCACACCTTCCAGTGGATCAACGAGGAAGGCAAGCCGGTCTGGATCAAGTACCACTTCAAGACCCGCCAGGGCTGGGACTGCTTCACCGACGCCGAGGCGGCGGAGATGGCCGGCCAGAACGCCGACTACCACCGCGAGGATCTCTACAACGCCATCGAGCGCGGCGACTACCCGGTCTGGGACGTCAAGGTCCAGATCATGCCTTTCGAGGACGCGGAGACCTACCGCTTCAACCCCTTCGACCTGACCAAGACCTGGTCGCAGAAGGACTACCCGCTGCACGATGTGGGCTACTTCGTGCTCAACCGCAACCCGCGTAACTTCTTCGCGCAGATTGAGCAGCTGGCCCTGGACCCGGCCAACCTGGTCCCGGGCGTGGGCCTGTCCCCGGACCGCATGCTGCAGGGCCGCGTGTTCGCCTACTCCGACCAGCAGCGCTACCGCATCGGGCCGAACTACAAGCAGCTGCCGGTCAACCAGCCGCTGAACGCGGATAAGGTCAACACCTACGAGCACGAGGGCCCGATGTCCTTCCTGTTCAACGACCCGCAGGATCCGGTCTACTCCCCGAGCCGCTACGACAAGGGTGCGGGCTACCTGGACGACGGTGAGACCTCCAACCAGCACGATGACTTCGGTCAGGCTAGCGATCTCTACGTCAACCCGGACCCGCACGGCACCGACCTGTCGCGCGCCCCGTACGTCAAGCACGCCGAGGATGACGACTTCATCCAGCCGGGCATCCTCTACCGCGAGGTCATGGATGACGGTGAGAAGGAGCGCCTGGCCGACAACATCACCAACGCCATGGCTGGTGTCTCTGAGCAGGTCGAGCAGCAGGTCTACCACTACTGGGATCAGGTAGACGAGAACCTGGGCAAGCGCGTCCGCGAGCTCTTCGCCGAGAAGAAGTAACCAGCGCGCTGACCCAGCCGTTCCACCCGGCTAGAAACGGCCGAAGATAGCTAGTACCCCGCGGGAAACCGCGGGGTACAGTGCTTTGTGCACTACTTCAGCCTCCCCGCGCGCCGCCGGGCGGCAAGCGCTGCGGCCGGCGCGGCACCGGGGCCGGCCCGCCGGGAATAAAAATGGCAGCAGTGGCCGAAACGGCGCGCCTAGCCGAAACTATAGGTGCTGGTAGATATCGTTTCTTAGTATGAACGACGCCCGCCTTGCTAGCCCCGCCAGCCCCTCTGCCGCCGCGGATTCCGCGGACGGCCACCGCCAACCCCACCGCTTCCGGTCCGGGCTGGCGGCTCTGGTCGTTCTGGTGCTGCTCGCCGCCTGCGCCGGTATTGCTGCCGCGGTGGGGATGAGCCCGGAGAAGGCCTGGAACTCCGCCGACTCGGAGGAGGGGGTGACCGGCGCCCCGGCCGCCGACGCCCCCGCCGGCATCGATCCGAACGAGCTGGTTGACGCCCGGCGTGCGACCGGCGAGGCCCAGAGTCAGGCCGGCTTCCTCAAGTCCGGCACGCAGCAGCTGGCCGACGGCACCGGCCAACTCAAGGACCGCACCGGGGAGATCACCGGCGGCGTGGATCAGCTCAGCCAGGGCACCCAGGAGCTGGTGGACGGCTTGGTGCAGCTGCAAGCCGGCACCGGCCAGCTGGGCGCGGGCGCTACCGAGCTCGCCGACGGGGTCGGCCAGGCCGTCGATCAGATCACCGGTATCGAGGTGGTCCGCGGGCAGATCCTGACCGCCATCGACGGCGCGCTGGGGGATCTGCGCGGCAACGACTCCGCGGACGCGAAGAAGCTGCGCGGTCAGCTCAAGGACCTGCGCGGCCAGGTCGATACCTTCAAGATTGACGAGTCCATCACCGGGGAGCTCAACCGCCTGAAGGACGGCTCCCGCGAGCTGTCCAACCAGCTGGCGGTGCCCGGCTATGCCTACCACGACGGCATCTACTCCGCGACGGAGGGCGCCAAGCAGCTCAACGCCGCCATCGGGGAGTTAGACGGCGGCGCCGACGAGGCCGTCAACGGCATCAACGAGCTGGACGAGGGCGCGCGCAAGATCGACGGGATGGCCGATCAGAACAAGACCAAGGTGGAATCCATCCAGCGCGCCATGCCGCCGGTCCAGTTCGCCGCGGACGGGCAGGACGCCGGCCCCTCGCGGCTGCTGGCCCCGGTGGTGGCCATGCTGATCGCCGCGCTGGTAATGCTGGGCGGTATCGGCCTGGGCTGGCTGTCCACCCAGCGCGGGTGGCTGAGCCTGCTCGGCGGCCTGGTCGGCCTGGTGGCCGCGGGCGAGGTGGCCCTGTTCGTGCTGGCCACCGGCCTGACCGCCGCCGCGGCAGCCATCAGCGCCGGTGTCTTCGCCCTCGCCGCGGTCGCCGCCGCGGTAGTCACCCGGGCGCTCGTGGGGCTGCTGGGCCGCTCCGGTGGCATGGTGGCCGCGGCCATCCTGGGCATCGTGCAGGTGGGCGTGGTCGGCTGGTTCTGGAAGTCGGTCGCGGCCAGCGATGCCCCGACCTACTGGCAGGTCATCGCCAACCTGTTGCCGCTGAACTGGGCCACCAATGCCCTGACCGTGGTGGGCAACGGCGGCCAGCAGTCCCTGCTGTGGATGTCGCTGGGCGTGCTCGCGGCCGTCGCCGTCATCGGCGGCGCCGGCGTGTGGTGGGCTAATCGCTCCAGTGTCCGCCCGGCCCGGGCTTAGGCGCCCGGCTCGGGCCTAGGCGCTAGCGGGGAAGAATTAGTTGTCCTGGGGGTCCTCGAGGACCTCGGGCTCGCCGAAGTACTGCTCGGGGATGGGGCGCGGCTGCGGGTTCTGCGCGCGGAAGAGCTGCAGGCGCGGGCGCCAATTGCGGGGGTCGGTGTCGTACTGTTCGAGCTCACCAGTTTCCCGGTTCACAAACGTCGGGCCCAGCTCCTTGTCTGGGTGGGCCGGGCTGAAAAGCCAGTGGGTGTCGGTCTCGGCCGCGCCGGAGAGCGGCCCGCGGTGTTGGTAGGCCTTGGCGACTGCGTCCTGGAATTCCATCATGGTTGTCCAATCTAGCCCATTTCTCGGCCGCGCCGGGCCGGTTCTAGGTGCGCCTGCCGGTGTGATGCCGGCCCGCCCGGGGGCGTGCTCGCGCGGGGCTGCGTTTTCCACCCAGATTTTAGGATGAATGAAAATGTGCAGCATACGGCGGTGATGATTTTGTCAGCTTCATGCCGCAATTGGAGATACCTTAACAGGATTCTGTGAAAGTGCTGGTGAGCTAGGATCTGACACTTCGGGGTGCTAGGCTGGGTCTCGCTCACGTAGTCCGCTTAGGGGGCGGACTAGCGGTTTAAATCCGTTGTGAGTGATAGGGAATAGGGGCGGCGCCGCAGCTGTAGGGATGCGGCGCCGTTTCCCTGTATCTAGGGGGTAACAAGCAAACTTGGCCGCAGTTAGGCCGGTGCGTCGGGGGCTTGGCGCAGGAGCGCTTCGGCCATGGGGAGAAGGTAGTCCACGAGTTCTTCGGTGCTGGCTTCGGCGGTTTCCGAATACTCCATGAGGTAGCGGGTAATCGCGACTCCCAGCAGCATGCTGCCCATGACGGGGAAGAGTGCAATCTGTTTGGGGCTGAAGCGCTCTTGCAGGCCGGGGGTCTGTTTGATGGTGTCGAGGAAATTCGCGCTGAAGTAGTCGCGCAGGCGCTCGGCCGCGAACTCGGAGCCGATGCCCGCGCGGACGATAGCGCGTAGCCGCGGGCCGGTGTACGGGTCCTCCCAGTTGTGGAAATAAGTCAGCAGCATGTCCCGCAGATCCGCGCTGTGGCTGATGTCCGCCGGCACGGTCAGGAGGGTCTCCACGGCGGCATCGAAAAGCCCGGCCTTGCTCTTGAAGTAGTGCATGACCAGCGCGGGGTCAACGTCGGCGGCGCGGGCCACGGCGCGGATGGTGGTGGATTCGTAGCCGACGCGGGCGAAGGAGTCGCACGCCGCTTCCAGGATTGCCTCCCGGGTCTCCTCGTTGCCGGGGCGGCGCCCCAACTTCTTGGGCGCGGGATTGTCTGCTGCGTCCTTACCTGCTGATTCCTTAGCCATACGTTCCATACTAGCTGGGATCTCCGTGCGTAAATTCACCGGGTGTTGACATTCAATGCTCGTTGAATTACGTTTCTTCAACGTACGTTGAGATACTGACGGAAGGAAAGCTCACATGCGGGACTGGATGAAGGCGGTAGCGGTCGGCGTGGCAGCACCGCTGGCCGTGATGATTTTCATCATGGCTTTCATGTGGCCGATGGCCACGATGGAGCCCAAAGACATCCCCGTTGCCGTGGTAGGCAGCGAGGAGCAGGTGGCCCAGATTGAGAACGCCATCGATGAACAAAAGCCCGGACTCCTGGACATCGAGCGCGTCGACAGCCGCGACGAAGCCCAGCAAAGGGTGGAGGAGCGAAAGGCCGACGGCGCAATTGTCTTAGGCCAGCAACCGGAACTCCTGGTTGCTTCGGCGGCCGGCAGCGCCCAGGCGGGAGTAGTCAAAACCTGGCTGAGCCCCTGACCGCCATGGCCAACAAGCAGGCCCAGGCGGCAGCGGCGGCCAAGGGTATCCCTGCCGATGCCGTGCCGGAGGTCCAGGTGGAGGTCACCGACCTGGTCCCCTTCAGCGCGGATGATCCCCAGGGCCTGGGAATGAACTTCGTGATCCTGCCCATCGCCATCGGCGGGCTGATCGGCGGCGCGATCGCCTCCTTCACGCTGCGGCGCCCCGGGTAGCGCCTGCTGGCCGTGGCTATTCACGCGCCGCTGGCGGGCACCCTGGTCGCGGTGGTTATGGGGCCGATCTTCGGCATGCTGCCGGGCGGGTTCTGGGCCTCGGCGGGCGTTCTGGCGCTCGGTATTGGGGCCTTGTCGAGCTTGATTGCCGGGCTGCGATCGGTGCTGGGCATCGGCGGCTTCGTGCTCGGTGCGGTATTCAACATGCTTTTCGCCAACCCCTTGGCCGGCACCATGGCGCCGAAGGAATTCGTGGTGGGCAACTGGGGCGCGCTGGGGCAACACCTGCCCAATGGCGCCACCGCGACGCTGGTGCGCAGCGTGAACTACTTCCCGTCCGCCCCCATCGGGCAGCCGGTGTGGACGCTGTTGGCCTGGATTGCCGTGGGCGTGTGCCTGCTGGGGGGTCGGGATGGCGCTCGGCCAGCGCGGCGCGGCTGCGCCAAGCGCCGAATAGTCGGCAGAAAGCCCGAGGTCACGAGCGGGGCCTCGGGCTTTGGTGAAGGCAAATCGACTGAATCGATCCAGCATGGTTTAAGCTGGGTCACACTAATGAAAATGGTGTGACGCACCTGGTGAACCGTCTGGATAAGGAGCCGGCATGCAAACCCCGCTCGGCCTGACCCTCATGGGTCTGGCCATCATCATTATTACCGTGACCATCCTCATCCGGGGGCGGACGACGCCGCTGGTGCCCATGACTATCGTCCCGGTCGTCGGCGCGCTGATCGCCGGGTTCGGGTTTGGGGAAATCGGGGACTTCTTCGAAGAGGGCCTGGGCTCGGTTATGAACGTCGTGGCGATGTTCATCTTCGCCATCATCTTCTTCGGGATCTTGCAGGACGTCGGGCTATTTAACCCGGTGATCCGGGCGCTTATTACCGCCACCCGGGGCAACGTCATCGCGGTGACCGTGGGCACCGCGGCCATCGGCATCGTGGCGCACCTGGACGGTTCGGGGTCCACCACCTTCCTGCTGACCATCCCGGCGCTGCTGCCGCTGTATACCGCGCTGCACATCTCCCGCTACGTGCTGGTGACCATCGTCGCGCTGGCGGCGTCCGTGATGAACATGGTCCCCTGGGGCGGGCCGCTGGGGCGCGCGGGCTCGGTGGTCAACCAGGAAACCCACCAGATCTGGATGCACCTGCTACCCATCCAGGGCGTGTGCGTGGTGATGGTCCTAGCCATCGCCGCCGCGCTGGGCGTGTGGCAGAAGCGGCGCATCGCTAAGCTGCGCGCCGCCGGCCAGCTGGAGGGGGAGGACGCCGTCGACGTTAACGCCATCGCCGGTGACTTCATCCGCAAGCAAAAGCAGGAACAGGAGGACAAGGGCTTCCGCAACCGCACCGGCCGGGTGGTGACCATCCTGAACGTGGCCGTCATCCTGCTCGTGCTGGTGGCCCTGCTGTCCGGCCTGCTGCCGCCGGCCCCGGCCTTCCTGCTGGCGGCCACCGTCGCCCTGCTCATCAACTTCGACTCCCAGTCGGAGCAGACCGATGCCCTGCGCCGCCACGCCCCGAACGCGCTGTCCATGGCCGGCATCATCCTGGCCGCCGCCATGTTCCTGGGCGTGCTCAACGGCGCCGGCATGCTGGAGGCCATCGCCCAGCAGCTCATCGCCATCCTGCCGGCGTCCGTGGGGCCGTACCTCCACGTGATCATCGGCCTGCTCGGCGTGCCGCTGGACCTGATGACCTCCACGGACGCCTACTACTTCTCCATCCTGCCCATCGTGCAGGAAACCGTCGCCAACTTCGGCGTCAGCGGCATGGGCGCGGCCAGCGCCCTGATTATCGGCAACGTCATCGGCACGTTCGTCTCCCCGTTCTCCCCGGCCCTGTGGCTGGCGCTGGGCCTGGCCCGCGCCGACATGGGCAAGTACTTGAAGATCGCCTTCCCGCTGGCGTGGGCGTTCTCCGTCGCCATCGTCCTGGTGGCCTTCGTCTTCGGCCTGCTGGCCTAAGGGCAACAGGGCTGGGCAGAAGAAAACCCCGCTCTCACGGAAAGTGAGAGCGGGGTTATTGTTGGTCGGGATAACAGGATTTGAACCTGCGACCTCCTCGTCCCGAACGAGGCGCGCTACCAAGCTGCGCCATATCCCGGCGACCGTTCTTTGCGGTACCGGAATACTGTAACGCACTTTCTTCCCAACTAACAAAACGCCTGCACAGCGGGTGTGTATTTGGCGTGTGTCGGGGAGGCGTTGGTTAGGGGGCCTACTAGGCCTCCCGCTCGGTGATGCGCAGCAGCGTGGCCGAGGGGCGGCAGAAGATGCGCACCGGCGCGTACTTGGAGGTGCCCAGGCCGTTGGACACGTGCATCTTCATCGGCCCGAAGTCGTGGAGGCCCTGGACGCGGGCCCGGTCGATGTCGCAGTTGGTCACCAGCGCCCGGGAGCCCGGCAGGCAGATCTGGCCGCCGTGGGTGTGGCCGGACAGGGACAGCTGGTAGCCGTCCGCGGCGAATTGCTCGAGCACGCGCGGCTCTGGCGAGTGGAGCAGGGCCAGGCGGAGATCCGAGTCCGGGTTCGGGGCGCCGGCTACCTCCGAGTAGTCGTCCAGATCGTGGTGCGGATCGTCCACGCCGGCCACGGCCAGGCGCACGTCGCCTACCTTGAACTCCAGGCGGGCCTGGTTGGCGTCGCGCCAGCCGTGCTCCAACAACGCCGCGCGCATGTCCTTCCACGGCAGGTCCACATAGGACGGCTCGCGCTTGGCGCCCCACAGGTACTTCAGCGGGTTGACCGGACGCGGGGCCCAGTAATCGTTGGTGCCGAAGACGAACAGGCCGGGCCGCTGCAGCAGCGGGCCCAGAGCGCGCAGGACGTCGGGGACCGCGGCGGCGTCGGAGAGGTTGTCGCCGGTGTTGACCACCAGGTCCGGCCGGAGGCTATCGAGCGCGGAGACCCAGGCGATCTTCTTGTCCTGCCCGGGGATCATGTGCAGGTCGCTGACGTGCAGCAGGCGGAATTCTTTGTCCCGACGCAGCGTGCCCGCCGGCAGCAGGGGAAGGGTGTATTCCTTGAGCTCGAACTTGTCTAGTTCGGTATAGCCCCAGGCCAGGGTCGCGGCCCCGGCGGCGGCGAGGGCGCCGATGCTACTGAGTGCTTTCGTCGAATTTTTCACGCCGTCCAGCCTACCTGGCGTATCTTTTACGGTATGAGCAACCTAAAAGAAACCATCCGTGCCGATCTGAAAACATCCATGAAGGCCAAGGAGAAGGAGCGCACCAGCGCCATCCGCTCCCTGCTGGCCGCTATCCAGGCAGAAGAGACCAACGGCTCCCGCCACGAGCTGACCGACGAGGACGTCCTCAAGGTCATCGCCCGCGAGGTTAAGAAGCGCCGCGAGTCCGCCGACGTCTATAAGGAAAACGGCCGCCCGGAGCTGGCCGAGGCCGAGCTGGCCGACGTGCCCTACTTCGAGGCCTACCAGCCCGCCCAGTTGGACGACGCCGAGGTCGAGCAGCTGGTCGCTGAGTCCGTCGCCGAGGTCGAGAAGGAGACCGGGGAGGCCGCCAGCATGAAGCAGATGGGCGCGGTCATGAAGGCCGCCAATGCGAAAGCCGCCGGCCGGGTCGACGGCAAGCGGCTCTCAGAGGCGGTCAAGGCGCGGCTGCAGGGCTAGCAGCTAGCTGCAGGGGGGTAAAACTACAGCCCGAACAGCCCGCGCAGATCGTTGGTGAAATTATCGATGTCGCGCTGGGAAATCAGCGGCTCGGGGCGGCTCTGACCGCCGCCACCGCCACCGCCGCCTTGGCCGCGGCCGGAGGGGGCATCGTTAGCAGCCGGGGAGGGGCTGGAAGCGCCCGTGCTGTTGGAGTCGGCGGTGCCCGACGAGCTGCCGCCCCCGCCGGAGCCGTCCGATAGCTGGACGCGCACCGTCGCGCCCTCCTTGAGGCCGGCGGCGCTGGGCACCACGCGCACCACGCGGCCGTAGGGGGTGTCGCCGCCGATGACCTGGGTGGTCTCCACGTTCAGGCCCTTGCCTTCGAGCACGCGGCGGGCCTCGGCCTCGGACTTGCCCCGCAGGCCGTCCAGGACCGCGTCATTGTTCGTGCCCTCGCGGTATTTCTCGTCGCCTTGGGCGACATTGCCGTTTGCCGCCTGCGGGACCTGGCTGGCGAAACCGAAGAAGGTCTGCGCCGGCTCGTCGCCGCCGTACATGCTGCCGCCGCCGCACTGGCGGGTCGGGCCCGTGCACAGCGGGGAGGTGGAGGTGCCGTCGTTGAAGATATAGGGAGCGGCGGCCACGCCGGAGTTGAATCCCAAAAAGGCGGCGGATTGGTGCGACTCGGTCGTACCGGTCTTGGAGGCGGCCTGCCCGGAAAAGCCCATGGACTTGGCGGCCTCCTCCGCGGTGCCGTGGTCCATATCGGCGGTCATGGCGTCCGCCAGGGCGTCCGCCACGCCCTTGTCCAGGGCGCTCTCACAGGGGGTTTCCTCCAGGTAGACCTGGTTGCCCTCCTTGTCCGTGACGCTGGTGATGGGGTTCGGCTCGCACCACTTGCCGCCGGAGGCGATGGTCGCGCCGACGTTGGACAGCTCCAGCGGGTTGACCGCGGTCGGGCCCAGCGTGAACGAGCCCATGGGGGCCTCCTTGGCGAATTCCGCCAGGACGGCGTCGCCGTAGGTGCCCTCGTCCTCGTAGGAGCGCATGCCCAGATCCACGGCCATGTCCACGATGGCCTCGATCCCGACCTGCTCGGAGAGCTTGATGAAGGTCGTGTTGGGGGACTCGGCCAGCGCGTCCCGGAATGTCAGCGTGGGCTTGTAGGTGCCGGCGTTTTCCACGCAGTACTTGTTGGCCGGGCAGCCGTCCGCGCCGCCGTGACCCAGGCCCTCGGCCTCGTAGCGGGTGGGGACGTCGAGCAGGGACTGGGTGCCGTAGCCGCCCTTCAGCGCCGCGGCGGCGGTAAAGACCTTGAAGACCGAGCCGGCGCCGTTGCCCACCATGGAATACGGCTGGGGCAGGATCGTCTCCGCGTTGTCCAGGTCGAGTCCGTAGGTGCGGGAGGAGACCATGCCCAGCACCTTGCGGGAGTCCTGGCCCGGCTCGACGACGTTCATGACCTCGGCCACGCCCGGGGTGGTCGGGTCGGTCTGCGCGTCCACGCTTTCCTTCGCGGCGTCCTGGACCTGCGGGTCCAGGGTGGTGTTGACCGTGTAGCCGCCGTGCTTGAGCTCCTCGGTCGACAGGCCCTTCTCCTCCAGGTACTGCAGCACGTAGTCGCAGAAGAAGCCGCGGTCGCCGGCGCCGATGCAGCCGTTGGCCATCAGGTTGGGGCTGTCGAGCACGCCCAGCCCCTCGCCGGCGAAGCGGTCCGCGTCCGCCTGGCTGAGGTAGCCGTTATCGGCCATGGACTGCAGCACCTGGTTGCGCCGGTCGGTGGCGCCTTCCGGGTTGGTGTACGGGTTGAGGTACTCCGAGGACTGGACCATCCCGGCCAGCAGGGCGGACTGCGGCACGCTCAGGTCGGCGGCGGGGATGCCGAAGTAGGTCTGCGCGGCGGCCTCGATGCCGTAGGAATGGTTGCCGAAGGGCACCAGGTTCAGGTAGTTGGTCAGGATCTGGTCTTTGCTCAACTCCTTATCCATCTCCGCGGCCATGCGGATCTCCCGCAGCTTGCGGGGGATGGACTGCTCCGTGGCGGCGGCGCGCTCCTCGTCGGTCTGGGCCGCGACCAGCAGGAGGTAGTTCTTCACGTACTGCTGGTTCAGGGTGGACGCGCCCTGGGAGACCCCGCCGGCGGCGAGGTTGCTGGCCAGCGCGCGGAAGTTGCCCTGGAAGTCCACGCCGTCGTGCTCGTAGAAGCGGTGATCCTCGATCGCGACGATGGCGTCCTTCATCGACTGCGAGATCTGATCCGGCTCGACCGGGTGGCGGCGCTGATCGAAAAGGTAGGCCAGGTCCTCGCCCTGGGCGTCCTTGATGGTGGTCACCCCGGGGGCGGCGCCGGCGTTGAGCTCGTCGATGTCGGACTCCATCGTGGCGCCGGTGCGGGCGATGGCGACCGACGTGATGCCTGCAATGGGGGCGAAGGCGACGGCGATGAGCACCCCAACCAGGAGGGTGGCTAGGGCGATCTTTGCCAGAGGTCTAGATGCATTCACGCGTAATACCCTACGTTGCTTTGGCCCGTGGGGAAATATGCAACTCCTGTTGGCGTGGGTATAGCTATGGGAAATGGGCGAACTCACAGTGCGCTGTGATCTAGGCGAACACCCCCTAAAGTGTGACCTGTTAGACAGCTAATCGGTGCTGTTAATACACTGACCCTAAGCATCACGACGACTGCTGGTCACGCCGCACGGACGGTGCGTGAAGGCGTGGCAGTAGATGGCTCACCGAAAGGAGTGCAACCCTTCCATGACTTTAAGCCTGCAGGGTTCTGGCCAACGCACGAAAGCTACCGGCACGGCCTCCGGTTTCGAGCGGGGTGAGTGGATTACCCAGGCCAAGTGCCGCAACGGCGACCCGGACGCGCTTTTCGTGCGCGGGGCGGAGCAGCGCAAGGCGGCCGTCATCTGCCGCCACTGCCCAGTCATGATGGAATGCCGCGCCGATGCCCTGGATAACCGCGTCGAATTCGGCGTCTGGGGCGGGCTGACCGAGCGCCAGCGCCGCGCCGTGCTGCGCAAGAACCCGGACGTGAAGAACTGGGCCAACTACCTGGCCGGCGGTGGGGAACTGCACGGCATCTAAAGGGTTGTGCCCCGGAGAACCGACTCAGTTAAGAAATAGTGAGAATCTGTGAGAAAGCGCCCCGCAAGACCAATGTCTTCGGGGCGTTTCTTCGTCTAAAATGGACACCATGACTAAATGGGAATACGCGACCGCGCCCGTACTCACCCACGCCACCAAGCAGATCTTGGACACTTGGGGTGAAGACGGCTGGGAATTGGTGACTATTACTCCCGGGATGAACCCGGAGAACGTCGTTGCATATTTCAAGCGTGAGGTGGAATAACACATGAGTTTCAAGAAGCGACTGGAAGAGCTGGGCTACGAGCTGCCGCAGGTGGCCAAGCCGCTGGCCTCGTACGTGCCGGCCCTCAAGGTGGGCAACCAGGTCTGGACCTCGGGCCAGCTGCCCCTGGTCGACGGCCAGCTGCCGGCCACCGGCAAGGTCGGCGCCGAGGTCAGCCTCGAGCAGGCCCAGGACCTGGCGCGCCGCAGCATCCTCAACGCGCTCGCGGCTGTCGATGCCGAGGTGGGCCTGGACAACATCTCCCGCGTCCTGAAGGTCGTGGGCTTTGTCTCCTCCGACCCGGACTTCGTGGACCAGCCCGAAGTCATCAATGGCGCCTCGAATCTCATCGGTGAGATCTTCGGGGATGCCGGCCAGCACGCTCGCTCGGCCGTCGGCGTGGCAGTTCTGCCGAAGAACTCCCCGGTGGAAATCGAGCTCATCGTGGAGATTCCTTAAAGATCGGATAGGGTAGGATTTATGGAGCATCCTGCATATAGCCAACTTCGCCCGGTGACTCGTTCAGCGGGCGTTGTCCTGTGTGACAACCCCAGCTACACGGCCCTCGAAGGGACCAACACCTGGATCATCCGCGCGGCGGAAGACGCCAAGTCGATCGTCGTCGATCCGGGCCCGGAGGACGAGGGAAACCTCAACGTCATCCGCAACAACGCCGGGGAAATCGGCCTCATCGTACTGACCCACCGGCACAACGACCACGCCGACGGGGCCACCCGGCTGCGCCAGCTGACCGGCGCCCCCGTCCGCGCCTTCGACCCGAACTACTGCTCAAGCGGAGTTGAGGCCCTGGAAGACGGGGAGATCATCTCCCTGGACGGGGTCACCCCGCAGCTCGAGGTGGCGCACACCCCGGGCCACACTGCGGATTCCACGTCCTTCTTCGTCTGGAGCGGCGAGCCGCACAACTCCCACCTGGAGGGCATCATCAGCGGCGACACCATCGTCGGCCGCCACACCACGCTGCTCTCGGAGACCGACGGCGACTTGGGGGCCTACCTGGAGTCGCTGGCCATGCTGGAAGAGCGCGGCAAGGACGTGCCCCTGCTGCCGGGCCACGGCCCGGACCTGGAGGACACCTCCGCGATGGCGCGCAAGTACATCGACCGCCGCCACTACCGCCTAGACCAGATCCGCACGCTGCGCCAGGAGCACGGCGAGGACATCGAGCTGCAGACCCTCATCGACAACATGTATGACGACGTCGATCCGGTCCTGCGCCACGCCGCCGAGCAGTCGACCCGCACGGCGCTGAAGTACCTCGACGCCGAGAAGAACAGCTAAAAGACCCTTCCCAGGGCACTTGCCTCCCCGCCCCTCAACTGGCTTTCGCGAGTCAGTGGGGCGGGGAGGTTTTTGTCTGCCGTTCGCGCCCGCGGGGCCCGGGCATAAAAATAACCCCGCCCCCGCGGGCGCGGGGCGCGAGGCTGGAAAAGGCCGGCCTTAGCGGGCGCGGCGAGCCAGGTGCTCGGTGTCCACGATGATGACGGACTTGCCCTCCAGGCGGATCCAGCCGCGGTGGGCGAAGGTGGCCAGGGCCTTGTTGACGGTCTCGCGGGAGGCGCCGACCAGCTGGGCGATCTCCTCCTGGGTCAGGTCGTGGTTGACGCGCAGGGCGCCACCTTCCTGCACGCCGAAGCGGTTGGCCAGCTGCAGCAGCGTCTTGGCCACGCGGCCCGGCACGTCGGTGAAGATGAGGTCCGCCAGGTTGGCGTTGGTGCGGCGCAGGCGGCGGGCCAGCACGCGCAGCAGCTGCTGAGCGATGGACGGGTGGTCGCTGACCCACTGCTTGAGCATCTCCGAGTTCATGGTGGCGGCCTGGACCTCGGTCACGCAGACCGCGGCGGAGGTGCGCGGGCCCGGATCGAAGATGGACAGCTCGCCGAACATGTCGGACGGGCCCATCACGGTCAGCAGGTTCTCGCGGCCGTCCGGGGCGTGGCGGGCGAGCTTAATCTTGCCCGAGGTGATGATGTAGAGGCGGTCGCCCGGTTCGCCCTCGTCGAAAATGGTGGTACCACGCGGGAAACGGACCGTCTCCATCTGCTCAATCAGGTTGTTAACCGCGACGGGATCGACACCCTGGAAGATACCCGCGCGGGAGAGAATATCCTGAACGCTTTCCACTAATGCTCCTTGGTCAATCAGCTGATGGGGTCGAAGGTGTAAATCTGCAGTGAATTTCACCGCAGGCACCGGAAAATTTTATGTAACGGCTCATATCCTACCGTGGAATTGGTCACTTATGGGGTTAAAAGCGCAATTCCTAACAGAAACAGAGCCTGCACACAGGGCACGCGTAGTCGCGTAATCCGTGCGTATGAAAGATAAAAGCCACCGCTGCAACCTCCGGCTCCGCAAGGGGAACCGCCAACTCAGTCGTGACAACCGGGTCTTTTCCAGACGCCCGGTTGTGGTATCTCCAGTTAGCCCGAGGCGCGAGCGTGTCAGTCCTGCTAGCTACCAGCTAATGCAGGCTAGTCGAGGACGCTTGATTCAAGCTTCTCCATGAACATGGCGAACACGGCCAGCGCGACGGGCGCGACGATGACTAAGACGATCATGGCCCCCATCTTACTAAGCTTTTATTCATGCGCGACCATAAACCCTCGAATTCTGCGAAAAATCTTCGCAATTCCGGCCCGCGGCGGGCCGAGACGATCAACAAAATTCTCAGCCAGGAATATCCGGACGCCCGCTGTGAGCTGGACTTTGAGACCCCACTCGAGCTGCTCGTGGCCACGGTGCTGTCCGCGCAGTGCACCGACGCCCGGGTCAACCAGGTCACCCCTGCACTCTTCGCAAAATACCCAAACGCCGCCGCCTACGCCCAGGCCGATCCGGCGCAACTGGAGGAAATCCTGCGCCCGCTCGGCTTCCAGCGGGCCAAGACCAAGCACCTGCTGGGGATAGGCGAGGGGCTGGTGGCCCACTTCGGCGGCGAGGTCCCCCGCGGGATAAAGGAGCTGACCAGCCTGCCCGGGGTGGGCCGCAAGACCGCCCTGGTGGTGCGCGGCAACGCCTTCGGCCTGCCGGGGCTGACCGTGGACACGCACTTCCAGCGCCTGGTCACCCGGCTCCGCCTGACGGAGAAAACGACCCCGGTGGCCATCGAAAAGGACATCGCCGGCCAGCTGCCGGAGGAGGAGTGGACCATGTTCTCCCACCGCCTCATCTTCCACGGACGGGCGGTCTGCCGGGCCCGCAGCCCGCGCTGCGGCGACTGCGTGCTGGCCCACCTGTGCCCGGCGGCTGCGGAATACGGGAAAGCGCCCCGGCCCAGTAGACTGGTGGGGAGATGAAAAAGCAGGTTTTCTGGTCCATCGGGGCGGCCGTCGTGCTGACGGTCGCCGTGGTCGCCGCCGCCCTGGCACTCCTGTCTCCCGGGGGCGGTGGCGAGCAGGCCTCCGGCCCGGACGCGGCCGGGGCATCGTCGGCCCCTGCGGCATCGCCGGCCGAGCAGGGTCAGGCCGCCGACGTGCCGGCCCGCCCGGACTGCCCGGCCGGTCCCGTCGCCGGGGTCGACCTGGACTGCCTGGGCGGGCAGGAATCCGCGGAAGAAGGCTCGGCCGATAGCGGGGTGACCATCGTCAACGTGTGGGCCTGGTGGTGCCAGCCCTGCCGGGAGGAGCTGCCCCTGCTGGAGGAGGTCGCCGCCAGCCACCCGGAGTGGGAGGTGCTCGGCGTGCACGCCGACACCAACGCGGCCAACGGTGCCGCGCTGCTCGAGGAGCTGGGCGTGGGCCTGCCCAGCTTCCAGGACTCGGATAATTCCTTTGCTGGTGGGCTCGGCCTGCCGCGGGTCATCCCCATCACCCTGGTGCTGAAAGACGGGCACGAGGTCGGCCGCTTCGTCCAGGCCTTCGAGTCCACCGCGGAGATTGAGTCCGCGGTCGCGGGGGCGCTGGATGGCTAAAGCTAGCGCTCTGATAACGGGACGGTCAATGGCCGGGGCGGTGAGGCGCTGATGGGGCTGTACTTGCCGCACCACGGGGACCGGCCCGGAGAGAACGTGACGGTGCGCCCGGCGGCCGCGCCGCGGTGGCTGCGCCCGGCCCTCGGGGTGGATTCGCACCAGATCGAGGCCACCATGGGCCAGCGCCTCGACCGCAACTTCCCGCCGGTGAAGAAGCTGCGCCGGGACGCGGCGGTGCTGGTGCTGCTGGCCGGGGACTGCCTGGACAACGCCCGGGTGCTGCTCACCCACCGCACGCCGACCATGCGCTCGCACTCCGGCCAGATCGCCTTCCCCGGCGGCCGGGTGGATCCGGAAGATACCAACCTGGTCGACGCCGCCCTGCGCGAGGCCTGGGAGGAAACCGGGTTGGATCGCCGCAGCGTGACCCCCATCGATCAGTGGGAGCGGCTGCGGATCCGGGCGACCGGCAACCCCGTGACCCCGGTGCTGGCCTACTGGCACAGCCTCTCCCCGGTCGGGGTGGCCAGCCCCGCGGAGACGGACGACGTCTTCACCGTCCCCCTGACCGATCTCATCGATCCCGCCAACCGGATCCAGGTGGGGTGGGGAGCCTGGAGCGGGCCCGCCTTCCGGATCCAGGGCTACGTCATCTGGGGATTTACCGCCGGGGTGCTGGCCACCACCTTGCGGCACGCTGGCTGGGAGCAGCCCTGGGATAACAATTCGGTGCGACCGCTCCGCGCCACCCTCGCCGCGTCGCGCAATCGTGAGAAGATGAACGAACCGCACCAGCAGCAACCGGCGACCGAATAGTTGTGTAGCTGTTTAGCAGCTGCGTCGCCGCGCGGTAGTATGCTGGCCTAGCCAAAACAGATTTTTACAGGAAGAACCCTTTTTCAGTGAGCGCATTTTTAGTGGTCGACGCCCTCATCGTGATCGCCGTGCTAGCCGCGGTGTTCGCCGGGTGGCGCCAGGGCGTGATGTCTTCCGTGCTGTCCTTCATCGGCATCGTCGCCGGCCTGGTCATCGGCATGGGCCTGGCCCCGCTGGCGATGCGCCTGACGGACTCGGTGGCCCTGCGCCTCTTGCTGGCCGTCGGCGTGATGATCCTGCTGGTCGGCATCGGCCACCTGGCCGGGTCCTCCCTCGGCGCTCGGCTGCGGGACAGACTCCGGCTGCGCTCGGCCCAGCGCATCGACTCCCTGGCCGGCTCGGTCTTCCAGGCCGTGGCCGCCCTGCTGGTCATCTGGCTGGTCTCCATCCCGCTGGCCAGCGGGCTGACCGGCGTGGTGGGCAAGGGCCTGCGGGAATCTCAGATCCTGGGCGGCATCCACTCGGTCGCGCCGGAGCAGCTGAAGGCCCTGCCGGGCGGGGTGACCTCGCTGCTGAACCAGACGGGCCTGCCGCCGCTGGTGGCGCCCATCGACGGCGACCGCAACGTGGAGGTCGCCGCCCCGCGCATCGAGGTCGAGAACAAGGCGCTGGTCAAGCAGTTGCGCCCGTCGGTCATCCACGTGCTGGGCGACGCGGACTCCTGCAGCCGCCGCCTGATGGGCTCCGGCTTTGTCATCCAGGACGACTACGTGGTCACCAACGCCCACGTCGTGGCCGGGACCAACCTAGTCAACCTGGACACGGTCACCGGCATCCAGCAGGCCGAGGTGGTCTACTACAACCCCGAGGTCGACATCGCCGTGCTGCACAGCGAGAACCTGCAGCTGCCGCCGCTGGACTGGGCGCCGGAGCCGGGGGTGACCGGCGACGACGCCATCGTCATGGGATTCCCGCAGTCGGGCCCGTTCAGCGCCACCCCGGCCCGCGTGCGCGATCGCATCACGATTGCCGGCCCGGACATCTACAACATGGGTCGCGTCGAGCGCGACGCCTACACCGTGCGCGGCAGCATCCAGCAGGGCAACTCGGGTGGGCCGCTGTTCAACACGGAGGGCCAGGTCCTCGGCATGGTCTTCGGCGCGGCCGTGGATGACACGGACACCGGCTACGCGCTGACCGCCGACGAGGTGATTTCCCACATCGGGGACGTCGCGCAGCTGACCGAGCCGGTCAACACCGGCGAGTGCGTGGCCCGCGACGTCGTGTCCAATTAGGCCTCGGCCCGCCGCCTTCGGCTAAAGCTGGCGCGCCCAGTCCGCGACGGTCGCGACGAAGTCGGCGGGCTCTTCCACGTGCGGCAGGTTCTTGGCGTGCCGCAGGCTGTGATCGGCAAAGGCGCCGGTGGTGCGGGATCGCGCGCGCCGGATGATGGGGTTCCACAGGCGCTGCCCGGAGTGGAAGAAAAGCACGGGCGCGGAGATGGTCTCCTCGACCCAGCGGCGCGGGACGGCGGCGGTCAGCAGCCGGTGGTTCCACAGGATTCCGCGCACGACGTTGCCGATGGAGGCGGCCTCGAGCCGCAGCTGCAGCAACCGCTGGAAGCGCTCGCCGCGGAAGCGGCCGGTGGTATTGAGCAGCAGCTCCTTGCGGTAGACCCACTCGGAGAGCCCGGGCACGCGCTGCAGGGCCCGGTAGGGCAGGCGGCACAGTCCCGCGCGCAGCCACAGCCAGAAGAAATCCCAGGGGCGGGCGGCCATGGCGCGTCGCAGGTCCACCGGGTAGGCGCCAGAGATGCTCACGATGCCGGCGACGCGCTCGGGGTGCTCCACCGCCAGGGACCAGGCCACCGAGGCGCCCGTGTCGTTGCCGATGATGATGGCCCGGCGGTGGCCCAGCGCCTGGATGAGCCCGGAGAGATCGCCGGTCATCACGCGGATGTCGTGGCCGATATCGGCCGGGGGCTTGTCGGACATGCCGAAGCCGCGGGCATCGATAGCCGCGACGTGGAAGCCGCGCTCGGCCAGCGGGGCGATGACGTCCCGGTAGTCGAACCAGCCGCCGTAGGACCCGTGAATGGCCACGACGAGGGGATTTTGGGGATCCCCGGCCACCGCGGCGTGCAGCCGGATGCCGCGCGTGTGCACCAGCTGGTGCGTAAACGGGCCGTCCAGCTCCACGACGGAGGGCGAAAGGTTGCGTGCCGACACGGGCGATACTCCTCCAGGTTGGGCTCGGTAGAAACTGACAAAACTCCGCCGAACGCGGTGCGTGGGGCGGAGTTAGGGGGTAGGGAGGGGGGGTTTAGGGGCTGGCCTAGGAGTTGGTGAACAGGCCCTTGTTGCCCTCGACCTTCTTCTGGGCCTTGCCCGGGACCAGGTCCTTCATGTCGCTAAAGGAGTTGATGGTCTTTTCCGGTTTCTTGACCTTCTTTACGTTCTGGATACCCACCAGGGCGCAGACGCCGGCGATGACCAGCATGATGAGGAAGACGATAAGGAAGGCGGCCCAGCGGTCCAGCCACTTGGCGAGCAGCTCCGCGAGGAAGAAGAAAAAGAAGAAGGAGCTATACAGGGCGACGGTGCCGGCCACACCGAAGAAGCCGGCGCCGATGCCGCCCTTCTTGGCGGAAGCGGCCAGCTCGGTCTTGGCCAGCTCGACCTCCGAGCGGACCAAGCTGGAGACCTGCTCAGTGGCGTTGGAGACCAAGGTGCCGATGGAAGCCTCACCGGAGCGGGAGGTGTCAGCGTCGCTGAGGGGGATCGCGTTGACCTTCGGGGCAAACTGATTACTGCCGTCGGTGAAAAGTCCGTCGTTGCTCACAGGTTAAACCTTCCTTGGGTGGAAAATATTTCGTAACTTAAATACTACGTGGAAACGTCGTCCGAGCGCACAGCGTCCCGACACGCGGGTCACAGTCTAAAAAACGACCGGCCGCAGCCCGTCGCCACGTTTGCTAACGCCTATCCTAGTTCATATGGCCGAAAATGACCCGCTATCCCCGCTGTTAAGGGACGAAGAAGTCTCCCGCCTGTCCGGGCGGGCCGAGAGCGCCATCGCGGCGGCACACCGGCGACCTGCGGCTTTGCGCAAACCCGAGGTCGTATCTTCGGAGTCCCTGCTGCGCGGCGCCAGGGCCAGCGCGGGGCTGGTCAGCGGGCGCGTGGCCCGCGACGTGGAGGAAGAATTTAATGCCGACGGCAGCCTGCTGGCCCGCCACATCAGCGCCTATTCCACGCTGGCGCCCGAGCAGTTCGCTGCGACCATGCGCACCTTCACCCGCGCCCCGCTGCAGGTTTTGGCCCGCTGGGACGTGGCCGGCGGCGGGGCCGGCAAGCCCCAGGCCGCGGCGGATCGCCTGACGGTGCTGGCCGGCTGGGTCGTGGCCGGTGCGGGCAGCGCGCCGGGGCCGGGACTGCGCTTGCTGCTTCCGGCGGTGCTGCACGCCGAGGTCGCCGCCCACGGCTGCTTCGGCGAGCGCAGCGGGCTGGTGGGGCGGATGGCCGGGCGCGCCGCCGCCATCGCCACGGGCCTGGATCCGCGCGGTTTCGCGGTGCCGGAGACGTATTTCTCGCGGCACCGGCAGCAGTACACGGAAACGCTGCAGGCCTACCGCGCCGAGGATCCCTTCCCGCTGCTGCGTCTCCACCTGGCGGCCTGGGAGGCCGGCGGCAAGGAGGCAGACGGCATCGCCCGCGCCGCTTAAGCCTGGGGCTTAAACCTGGGGGCTTAAGCCTGGGAGCTTAAGCGGTAAACGGCACTAGGCCGGCCACTTGGCGGGGCCGGGGCGCCCGGCCAGCCAGATGCCGCCGGCGATGAGGGCGGCGATGCCGGCGACCACGCCGGCGCCGATGCCGACCTCCTTGGCGCCGGGCAGGGTGAACAGGGGCTCGGGGTCCTTGAAGGTGCGGATGTCCCAGCCGTGCTCTAGGGCGTGCTTCTTCATGGCCCGGTCCGGGTTGACGGCCACGGGGTTGCCCACCTTTTCCAGCATGGGGATGTCGGTGGCGGAGTCGGAGTAGGCGAAGCTGCGGGGCAGGTCGTAGCGGCCGGACTCGGCGAGGCGGTCGAGGGATTCAGCCTTGGCCGGGCCCTTGCAGTAGTAGAGGACCTCGCCGGTGAACTTGCCGTTTTCGGCGGCGAGCTCGGTGGCCACGACCTGGTCCACGCCGAGCTCGTCCGCGATGAGCTGGACCAGCGGGCGCGCGGAGGCGGAGATGATGATGACCTCGTGGCCGGCGGCCTGGTGGTAGGTGATCAGCTCGCGGGCCTCCGAATAGATGGCCGGGGTGAGCACGGTGTGCATGGTCTGCTGGGCGATGGCCTCGACCTCGTCCACGGGCCAGCCGGTGACCATCTTGGCGAGCTGGTCGCGGGTGGCGTCCATCTGCTGGCTGGACTGGCCGGCCATCATGAAGCTGGTCTTGGCCAGGGACAGCTGCAGGGCCTCCGTGGGGGTAATCAGCCCGTTGTGCATGAACTCTTTGCCGAAGGCGAACGCCGAGGAGGTCGCGATGATCGTCTTATCGAGATCGAAGAAGGCCGCCACGCGGGCGGTGTCGGCGGGGAGGCGTTCGGGCTGGCGAGTCATATGGGTGAAATCCTGGCGCTAATTTCCGTTACTGAAGTGTCTGTCGAGTCCTGTGTTGCAATTGTTATGTTTGTGTTTAATCTACCGCAGTTTCCGGCAGTTTCCTAGGGGAGCCGGGATACTACCTACTCAATCGTAGGTTTGGCCTCGATGGTTACACTCCGCCGGCAGCCGCGCAAGGGCGAACGCCGGGTCATTCACACCAGGATGGTTACATGTGTCGCGGGCCACTCATGAGTGGCCACCTGCGGCGGGGTTGTCCACAGGCGTTGTCGCCCGCCCTGGATTGGGCGGGGGACACCGGCCAGAGTGAGGGGCATGAACGCACCGATTACTGACTTCATCCTCATCGCGGTCACGGACCCGCTGCTTATCCCCGAGGCCCAGCACGCCGCGGCGGCAGCCAGCGCGGAGGTCCGGCACGCCGTCGACCCGCGGGAAATCTCCCGGCTGGCGGCCCAGGCCCGGGCCGTGGTGGTCGATGAGACCACCGCCGCCCACGTGGCCAGCCTGCGCGGCCGGGCCCCGGTCTATTTCGTGGGCAATGAGCCCGGCCCGCTCAACTACGAGGCGGCGCTTAACTGCCACGCGGAGGCGGCGTTTATCCTGCCGGCGGAGTCCCGCCAGCTGCTGGAGACCCTGGGCGAGGTCATGCGCGGGCCCGAGGAGGCCAACGCCGAGCACCGCCTGGTGGCCGTGGTGGGCGCCGGCGGCGGGGCCGGGGCATCGCTGCTCGCGGCCGCGCTGGCCCGCACGGCCGGCCAGCACTCGGCCTGCGGGGCGGTCATGCTGGTCGACGCCGGCGAGTTCTCCGGCGGGCTGGATCTTCTCCTGGGGCTCGAGCAGCAGCCCGGGGCGCGCTGGCCGGAGCTGCGCCTGGGGCAAGGTGCTATCGCCGGGAACGAGCTGCGGGCCGCGCTACCGACCACGGCGGACGGGATAGCGGTGCTTTCGGCGGCGCGCAGCGCGGTGGCCGATCCGTTTCGCCTCGAGCTGGCCGCCGTCGAGGCCGCCGCGGAAAGCGTGCGCGGGCAGGCGGGGATAAGCATCTTCGACTGCGACTGGCACCTGCTGCCGCGGCAGGCCCAGCACGTGGTGGTGCTTACGGCCGCGGAGGTGCGCTCGACTGCGGTGGCCGCCCAGCTGGTGGCCCGGCTGGCGGCGGACAACCGCCGCTGCCACCTGGTGGTCCGGGACCGCGGCTGGTCGGGGCTCGGCCTGGGGGAGGTCGAAAAGATCTGCCACGCCGACGCGGTCGCGCAGGTGCCGACCAGCAAGAAGCTGGCCGCGGCCGTGGAGATGGGCGGGCTGCCGCAGCGCCTGCCCCGCGCCATCGATGCCACCTGCCGCCAGATCCTGCAGGCGGTGGGCCAGGATGTCTAAGGTCTCGCGGCCTGCGCCGACGCCGTCGCCGGCGCAGCTTATCGACAGCCTCCAGCAGTGCGTGGCGGCCGAGCCGGAGCTGCTTCACCGGCCCGCCGAGCTGGCGCGCCGGGTCCGCCAGGAGGCCGGCGTCATCACCGACGTGGAGGTCCTGCGCGTGCTGCGCCAGCTGCGCGACGACACCACCGGGCTGGGCCCGCTGGAGCGGGTGATGAGCTACCCCGGCGTCACGGACGTGGTGGTCAACGGCCCGCACTCCGTCTTCGCCGACACCGGGGCGGGGCTCGCGGAGGTCCCGGTCCGCTTCGCTGACGATGCCGAGGTCCGCCGCCTGGCCACCCGCCTGGCCGTGGGCTGCGGGGCGCGCCTGGACGACTCCCAACCCTTCGCCGACGGGCGGCTCGAGCGCAGCGACGGCACGGTCCTGCGCCTGCACGCGGTTCTGTCCCCGCCGGCCGAGGGAGGGACCTGCCTGAGCCTGCGCGTGCTGCGGCAGGCGCAGACCAGCTTCGCGGAGCTCGTCGACAACGGCACCATCGACCCGGCGGTCGCCCCGGTCATCCGGGATCTCGTCGCCGCCCAGGTCTCCTTCCTGGTGGTCGGGGGCACCGGATCCGGCAAGACGACGCTGCTCTCGGCGCTGCTGGGCGAGGCCGATGCCGCCCAGCGCCTGTTGGTCATCGAGGACACGGCCGAGCTCAAGCCCAACCACCCGCACGTGGTCAGCCTGGTCGCGCGTGGCTCCAACGCGGAAGGGCGGGGCGAAATCACCATGGCCACCCTGCTGCGGCAGGCGCTGCGGATGCGCCCGGACCGGATCATCGTCGGCGAGATCCGCGGCGCGGAGGTCGTGGACCTGCTGGCGGCGCTGAACACCGGGCACGACGGCGGGGCGGGGACCTTGCACGCCAACTCCCTGGCCGAGGTTCCCGCCCGCATGGAAGCCCTCGCCGCCCTCGGCGGGCTGGATCGGGCGGCGCTGCACTCCCAGCTGGCGGCGGCGGTGCACGTGGTCTTCACCACCGAGCGCGGCCGGGACGGGCGCCGCCGGCTGGCCCAGATCGGTCTCCTGGAGGGCAACCCGGTGCGGGCGCGCGTGGTGTGGAGCGCGGAGTCCGGCCCGCGCGAGGGCTTCGCCGAATTCGCCGCCGAGCTTTCCGGGAGGCTGGCATGACTAGTGTCCTGTGGTGTTTGGCCGCGGCTGCCGGCGTGTGGGCCACGCTGCCCTCTGCGGCGGCCCGCCTGGGAGGGGCCCGCGGCGGCGCGCCGGGCGGGCGGGGCTCGCTGCGCGCCGCGCCGGCCGTGCTGGCCGGGGTCTTCGCGGTGACGCTGGTCAGCCTGTGGGTGGGCCGGGCCAGCGTGGTGGTCGCCGGGGCCGTGGTGGCCGCGACGGTCTGCTGGGTGATCCGCGGCGTGCGGCGCAACCGAAACCTGCGCGCCGAGCGGGAGGTGTTGGCCGCCTTCCTGGGCACCGTGACCGGCGACCTGCGGGCCGGGTCCACCCTGCCGACGGCGTGGGCGCGCGGGGCGGAGGCCCTGCCGGCGGGCGGGCCGCCGGGCCTGCGCGACGTGTTAGTCAGCGCCGGGGTGGTCGCCGCCCGCGGCGGCAGCCTCCCGCAGGTGCTGCAGGCCAGCCCGCAGCTGCGCGGCCTGGCCCAGCTGTGCGCGCTCAGCGACGACTACGGCATCCCCCTGGCCCGCCTGATGGAAAGCGCGCAGGCGCGCTTCGACGCCGCCCGCCGGCACGCCCAGGCCACCCGGTCGAGCCTCCAGGGCCCACAGGCCACCGCCTACGTCCTGACCTGCCTGCCGCTGGCGGGGATCGCCATGGGCGTGGTGATGGGCGCCGACCCGGTCGGCTTCCTCTTCGGCGGCGGGCTGGGCGGCGTCCTGCTGGTCTTAGGGGTGGTGCTGGCCTGCGCCGGGTTCGCGTGGTCGCGCTACATCATCGGGAAGGCGGCGGGCTGATGTCATCACTGGCGTTTTCTGGAGGGCTGTCCTTGCTGTTGTTGGCCGCGGCGGTGGCGTGCCTGCCCACGGCGGCAGGTACCCGGGTCATACCGAAGACCCCGCGCGATGGCCCATCGGCGCTCCTGCGGGGGATTTCGGAGCGCCTCACTACGCGGCAGGGGCCCGACCCGCTGGATGTCGCCAGCGACGTCGAGCTCTTCGCAGCTTGCCTGCGGGCCGGGCTGTCCACCCAGCAGGCGGCCGGCGCCCTGGCCCGGGTAGGCCAACTATCCGAGCGCTGGGGCGAGGTGGCCGCGCTGCTGGCGGTGGGGGCCCGGGGGCAGCGGGCCTGGGGGCGGCTGGGAATCGATGAGCTCGCCCGCCTCGTGGTCATGTCCGGGCAGTCCGGCGCGGCGATCGCGCGGGGCTGTGAGCGCATCAGCCACACGCTGCGGGTGGATGCGCAGGCCCAGGCGACCGCGGCGGCGGAGCGGGCCGGCGTCTTCGTCGCCCTGCCGCTGGCCGTGTGTTTCCTGCCCGCCTTCGTGGTGCTGGGCTTGGTGCCGGTGGTGATAAGCCTCGGCGCGCAGCTGCTCTAACCGGGCAGCTTCGACCTGTTCCTGTTCGCACGACCATTCAACCAACCACATTCCACCAACCAACTGACACTCAGAAGCCAAGAAAGAAAGGGAAAATACCATGAAAATTACCACCTACCTGCGCAAGAAGGTCTCGGTCCTGGGCAACGAGGACGGGATGTCGACCATCGAATACGCCATGGGGAGCCTGGGGGCCGCGGCCCTGGCGGCGGTGCTCTACATGGTCATCAACAGCGGCGGGGTCTCCGACGCCATCGAGGGGATTATCACCGACGCCCTCTCCAACACCCCGGGTTAAGCCATGCGCGATGATTCCGGTTCCGTCAGCATCGAGGCCGCCCTGGCTTTGTCCAGCCTGGTCATCGTGGCCGCCGCCATCCTGGGCGGCATCGCGACGCTGGCCGCGCACTTGACCGCCGTCGATACCGCCGGCGCGGCCGCCCGCGCCCACGCCATCGGGGTGGACTACGTCCCGCCCCGGAGCGATATCGAGGTCGCGGTCACCGAGTCGGGCGGGCTGGTCACCGCCGAGGCCCGCGTGCCGGCGGCGCTGGGCACGATGAGCCACACCGCCGTCTTCCCGGCGGAGGTCTCCGGTGAATAGCCCGGTCTCGGCGCGCGGGCAGGAGGACGGCTACGCCACCGTGACCGCGGCCGGAATCATCGTGGCCCTAGCCAGCGTCCTGCTGGCCGTGGCGGGGATCGCCGCGCACGTCATCGCCCGCCACGAGGCCCAGGTGGCGGCGGATCTCGCCGCGGTCGCCGGGGCCTACGCGCTGGCCACCGGCGGTGATGCCTGCCCGGCGGCCCGGCGCACGGCCGAAGACAACGCCGCCCGCCTGGACCGGTGTACCGTTTCCGGCCGCGACGTCGTGGTCGGCGCGTCGGTGCGCTGGCGCGGCGCCCAGGCCAAGGCCGGGCCCGTCTAGTGTGCCCGCGCTAATCCAGTAACACTCCGAATAAGTATCACTCCGAACCGTCCTGGGAGCCCTGCGTCATCGTGACCAGGGCTCTCAGCAGTTTCAGGGCCCCGGCCTTGTCGAGGGGGTTGTTGCCATTGCCGCACTTTGGCGACTGCACGCACGACGGGCAGCCCGACTCGCAGCCACAGGAGCGCACGGCCTCGAAGGTGGCCTCAATCCACTCCGGGAAGCGGCGGAAGCCTTCGTCGGCGAAGCCGGCCCCGCCGGGGTGGCCGTCGTAGACGAAGACGGTGGGCAGCTGGGTATCCAGGTGTCGGGCCGTCGAGACCCCGCCGATGTCCCAGCGATCGCAGGTGGCCAGCAGCGGCAGCAGCCCGATGGCGGCGTGCTCCGCGGCGTGCAGGGTGCCCGGGGTATCGGCCGCCGTGACCCCGATCTTGTCCAGAACCAGCGGGTCGATGGTATAGGCCACCGCGCGGGTGCGCAGGCTCTGTTCCGGCATCTCCAGCGGCACCTCCTCGCCCACGGTGCCGTCCGGCAGGCGGACCACGTACCCGGTGACCTGGTTGGTGACCTCGACTTCCACGTTGGCCACCCACAGTCCGGGCGAGTAGTTGATGAGCTCGTCCGGCCCGGCCCCGGACAGGATCCGGATGTCGGTGGTGGAGTGGGCCTGCGTGGAATAGTCCGGCAGGTCGGGGCGCGCCAGGGCCACGTAGTCGTCCAGGTCGAGGTCCTCGATGACGAAGGTCTCGCCCTGGTGCAGGTAGACCGCGCCGGGGTGGACCTGGGCGGCGGCCCGGGCGGCATCGACGGTGCCCAGCAGGCGCCCGTCCGAGCTGTCGACGATCATGACCTCCTGGCCCGCCCCGCCGCGCAGGGCCACCTGCCCGTGGGCGGTCTCGGGGCGCCACTCACCCTCCAGCTGCGGGGTGGGGAACCAGCCGCGGGCCCGCTTCTTGATGAGCCCGTCGCGGGCCAGCGCCTCGACGACGTCGGGGGCAAAGGCGGCCTCGGCATCGCTGAGGGGCAGCTCCACGGCCGCGCAGTAGAGGTGCCCGTAGAGCAGGTAGGGGTTGCGCGGGTTGAACACGCTGGCCTCCACGTCGCGCTCCAGCAGGGCGGCGGGGTGGTGGACCAGGTAGGTGTCCATCGGCTCGTCGCGGGCGACCAGGACCACCAGGGAACCCTGGCCGCGGCGCCCGGCCCGGCCGGCCTGCTGCCAGAAGCTGGCGACGGTGCCGGGGAAACCGGCCGTGACCACCGCGTCCAGGGTGCCGACGTCGATGCCCAGCTCCAGCGCCGAGGTGGTGGCCACCCCCAGCAGGCTCCCGTCGTCGAGGCCGGCCTCTAGGGCGCGGCGGTCCTCGGCGAGGTAGCCGGCCCGGTAGGAGGCGATGCGCCGGGCGAAGTCGGCCCGGCCCAGGCGGCCCGACAGCTCCTCCTGGCAGAGCATGGAGACCAGCTCCGCGGCGCGCCGGGAGCGCACGAAGGTCAGGGTGCGCGCGCCCTCGGCCACCAGGGTCGCCATGATGTCGGCGGCCTCGGAGGTGGCGGCGCGGCGCGTGTTCTCGTCGAGGAAGCCGGGCTCCCACAGCATGATGGTGCGCGCCCCGGTCGGTGCCCCGTCGGCGGTCACGGCCTGCGCCGGCCGGCCGGTGAGCCGCTCCAGGTGGCGGGCCGGATCCCGCATGGTGGCCGAGGCCGCGATGATGGTGGGGTTCGCCCCGTAGTGGCGGCACAGCCGCAGCAGGCGGCGCAGCACCAGGGCGATATTGGCCCCGAAGACCCCGCGGTAGGAGTGGCACTCA
Organism: Corynebacterium sp. LK2537; assembly: GCF_040946485.1. Classification (NCBI taxonomy): domain Bacteria; kingdom Bacillati; phylum Actinomycetota; class Actinomycetes; order Mycobacteriales; family Corynebacteriaceae; genus Corynebacterium; species Corynebacterium sp. LK2537. The sequence goes on along the minus strand of NZ_JAYWLQ010000004.1, from coordinate 124,006 downwards.
TCGATGACGATGAATTCCAGGTGCCGCAAGAACCGCGCCCAGCGCTGGTGGGCGGCCAAAAGCGAGACGTGCACCATGTCCGGGGTCGAGAAGACGAACCGGGAATTGTCCCGGATGCCGGCGCGGGCCTCGGCCGGGGTGTCGCCGTCGTAGGGGGCGGGGTTGGCCCAGCCGGCCAGGCGCCCGGCGGCCAGCAGCTGATCCGATCCCAGCGCCTTGGTGGGGGTCAGGTACAGCGCGCAGGCCGTCGGGTTGGCCGCCAGCCGGGTCAGGATGGGCAGCTGGTAGCCCAGCGACTTGCCGGAGGAGGTGCCGGTGGCCACCACCACGTCGTGGCCCGCCCACGCCGCCTGAGCCGTGGCGGCCTGGTGGCTGTAGAGCTTGCTGATGCCGGCATCGACCAGCACTTCCTTCAGCTTCGGGTCCACCCAGTCGGGCCAGTCCGCGTACTCGGCCGGGCGGGGCGGCAGTGTGGTCAGGTGGGTGCACTCCGACTCCGGGAAGCGGCGGGTGAGAATCTCCGCGAGCTCCGCGCCCAGCGGGTTCGGGGACTCAGCTACCATCGCGCATACCCCTTTCCGGGTGGAAAAATACCAAGAATTTTAGTCAATAAAGCCTCCCAAGACTATCGCGCGGCGCCAAAACGTGTCACACTTACCAGTGGTCGAAGATTTCTTAGCGCAGTGTTTAGATTTAGGTGCTCGTGAAAGATTTTGGAAAACGCGGGCACTTTCTGGCTTAGCCAGCAGAGAGGTTCGACGCCTCGACCACTTCGAAAAAGTTCAACACATCCCTATATACGCCGAAAGAGGTACATAATGGCACAGGGAACCGTCAAGTGGTTTAACGCTGAAAAGGGCTACGGCTTCATCGCTCCGGAAGATGGATCCGCAGACGTCTTCGTGCACTACTCCGAGATCCAGGGCGGCGGCTTCCGCACCCTGGAGGAGAACCAGAAGGTCTCCTTCGAGGTCGGCGAAGGCGCCAAGGGCCCGCAGGCCCAGGGCGTGACCGTCATCTCCTAAGGCGCGAAGCCTCCAGCTTTCGCCCTCGCTACCTGTTTTTTAAGGTGCGGGGCGAAAGCTTTTTTCATGCGCCGGACAGGGGAGTTTTAGGGGGTCTCGGCGTAGCCGTTGCGGGTGTCTTTCCAGTCCAGGATGCGGTTTTGCAGCCACTGGATGGCGAAGCCGATGACCACCGCGGCCACGATACTGACCAGCATGGCCACCAGGGGGGAATCCGAAAAGGCCATGCCGCCCAGGTAGCCGATGGCTAGGGCCTGGAAGGCCCAGATGGCCACGCCGATGCTGTCGAAGAAGAAAAACAGCGGCCACGGGTAGCGCACCGATCCCAGCAGGATGGTCATGAGCAGGCGCGCCGAGGGGATGAAGCGGGCGATGATGATGGCGGCCCCGCCGCTGCGCCGCATGTGGCGCTTGACCCACAGGAGGCCCTCGTAGGCCTTGGACCCGCGCCGCAGGCGCTGCACGTACGGCATGAAGCGGGTGCCCAGCAGGAAACACAGGTTGTCGCCCAGGATGGCGGCGAACAGGGCCGTGAAAAACATCACGGTCACGGACGGGACCCCTTGGCTGCCGGCCCAGGCCCCCACCAGGTTCAGGGGGATTTCGGACGGCAGGACGGGGAAGAAGCAGTCGAAGAAGATGAGGCAGCCGATGACCGGGTACACCCAGTCGGTGGTCATAATCGACTCGATGACCTGCAGGATTGAGTCCACCATGAGGCAGGCCACCTCCTTTGTGTAGTCGGGCCGTGCGCGCTGGCGCGGAGGGGGCAAGCGCCCGGGACGGTCCGCGATTAACAAGTTCAATAGTGCAGAATACACCCACCGCCGGCCAACGCTATACCCCATGGGTTATGCCCCCGTTGGGGCGGTAAATGTTGGTTTCGGGGCTAGACAAGTGATAAACAGTTCGGAAGTGGCCCCATTAAATACTGTATTACTGTGTAGCCGGTTTTGGCTCTGTGTAGGCTAGGGGCACTTGGCCTTGCCTGGGATGCGGCGCGCGAAAGCTCGGAAGCTAAAAGCGCGCGGCGCCCAAGGCGGGGCGGACAGCGTAAGTCTCGTGTGAGAAAGCCTCGAAAGGGATGAAGTCGAAGTGGCAGAAGCTTCCGACACGTCGGGCAAGACCCTGGTCATCGTAGAGTCGGCGACCAAGGCGAAAAAGATCCAGCCGTATTTGGGCGACGACTACATAGTCGAAGCCTCGGTCGGCCACATCCGGGATCTTCCCCGCGGGGCGGCAGACGTACCGGCGAAATACAAGAAGGAGTCCTGGGCGCGCTTGGGCGTGAACCCGGAGGACGACTTCACGCCGCTGTACGTGATCAGCGCTGACAAGAAGAAAAAGGTCGCGGACCTCAAGGCCAAGCTGAAGCAGTGCGATCAGCTCTTCCTCGCAACAGACCCCGACCGCGAGGGCGAGGCCATCGCCTGGCACCTGCTCGAGGTGCTCAAGCCCAAGGTGCCGGTGCGCCGCATGGTCTTCAACGAGATCACCAAGTCCGCCATCCTGGAGGCGGCCGAAAACACCCGCGAGCTGGACGAGAACCTCATCGATGCCCAGGAGACCCGACGCATCCTGGACCGCCTCTACGGCTACGAGGTCTCCCCGGTGCTGTGGAAGAAGGTCATGCCGCGCCTGTCGGCCGGCCGCGTGCAGTCGGTGGCCACCCGCGTCGTCGTCGAGCGCGAGCGCGAGCGCATGGCGTTCATCGCCGCCGACTACTGGGACCTGGCCGCCGACCTGGACACCGGCAACACCGGATCCGCGGAGCCGCGGACCTTCTCCGCCCGCCTGGCGGCCGTCGATGGCCAGCGCGTGGCCGTCGGCCGCGACTTCGACGACCGCGGCCGCGTCAAGAACGACGACGTCGTGGTGCTGGGCCAGGAGCAGGCCGAGGCCCTGGCCGACGGGCTGAACGGCCAGTCGGTGAGCGTGGCCAGCGTGGAGCACAAGCCCTATACCCGCAAGCCCTACCCGCCGTTTATGACCTCGACCCTGCAGCAGGAGGCGGGTCGGCGCCTGCACTTCACGTCGGAGCGCACCATGCGCATTGCGCAGCGCCTCTACGAAAACGGTCACATCACCTATATGCGTACCGACTCCACCTCGCTGTCCAAGCAGGGGCTGCACGCGGCCCGCAACGCCGCGACCAGCATCTACGGCCAGGAATACGTGGCCAGCTCCCCGCGCGTTTACGACCGCAAGGTCAAAAACTCCCAGGAGGCCCACGAGGCCATCCGCCCGGCCGGCGAGTCCTTCGCCACCCCGGGGCAGCTGTCCGGCCAGCTGGACGCGGAGGAGTTCCGCCTCTACGACCTCATCTGGAAGCGCACCGTCGCCTGCCAGATGGAGGACGCCAAGGGTACCTCCATGAAGGTCACGGTGGCCGGCACGGCCGCCACCGGCAACGAGGTGGACTTCACCGCCACCGGCCGCACGATCACCTTCCCCGGCTTCCTGAAGGCCTACGAGGACCCGAGCAACCCGGGCAAGGGCGGCAAGAATGACAAGGACGACGCCAGCAAGCGCCTGCCCCAGCTGCGCGAGGGCCAGGGCCTGACCATCGCCGATCTCAAGGCCGAGGGCCACTCGACCAACCCGCCGGCCCGCTACACCGAGGCCAGCCTGGTCAAGAAGATGGAGGACCTGGGCATCGGCCGCCCGTCGACGTACGCGTCCATCATCAAGACCATCCAGGACCGCGGCTACGTCGTCTCCCGCGGCAACGCCCTGGTGCCCAGCTGGGTGGCCTTTGCGGTCACCGGGCTGCTGGAGAACAACTTCACCGAGCTGGTGGACTACGACTTCACCTCCTCGATGGAGGACGAGCTGGACGCCATCGCGGCCGGCAACCAGGACCGCACCCAGTGGCTGAAGGACTTCTACTTCGGCAACGCGCAGGTGGGCCAGCAGAAGGCGGCATCGGTGGCGCGCCACGGCGGCCTGAAGTCGCTCATCGACGTCAACCTGGAGCAGATCGATGCCCGCCAGGTCAACTCCCTGAAGCTCTACACCGACTCCGAGGGCCGGGACGTGGTGGTCCGCGTGGGCCGCTACGGCCCGTACATCGAGCGGGTCATCGGCCGCGACGAGGAGACCGGGGAGCCGGTCTACCAGCGCGCCAACCTCTCGGAGACCACCACCCCGGACGAGCTGACCGAGCAGCTGGCCGAGAAGCTCTTTGCCACCCCGCAGGGCGGCCGCGAGCTGGGCGAGAACCCGGCCAACGGCCGCATGGTGGTGGCGAAGGAGGGCCGCTTCGGCCCGTACGTGACCGAGGTGGTCCGCGACGACGAGCGCGCCACCGCGGAGGCAGAAGCCGAGGAGGTCGTCGCCAAGGAGCGCGCCGAGGAGGACGCGCAGCGGGCGGCCGAGGGCAAGCGCGCCAAGAACTGGGAGACCAAGACCGCGGCCAAGCAGAAGGAAAAGCGGGTCGCCCAGTACATCGACGAGAAGCTTAAGCCGGGCACGGCCTCGTTGTTTAGCTCGATGGAACCCTCCGAGGTCACCCTGGACGAGGCCCTCAAGCTGCTCTCCCTGCCGCGCGAGGTGGGCGTGGACCCGTCCGACGGGGAGGTCATCACGGCCCAGAACGGCCGCTACGGCCCCTACCTGAAGAAGGGGACGGACTCTAGGTCGCTGGCCAACGAGGAGCAGATCTTCAGCATCACCCTGGACGAGGCCCGCCGCATCTACGCGGAGCCGAAGCGCCGGGGCCGCCAGGCCGCGCAGCCGCCGCTGAAGCAGCTGGGCGACAACGACGTCTCCGGCAAGCCGATGACGGTCAAGGACGGCCGCTTCGGCCCCTACGTCACCGACGGGACCACCAACGCCTCCCTGCGCAAGGGCGATAAGCCCGAGGCCATGACCGACGCGCGCGCCAACGAGCTGCTCTCGGAGCGCCGCGCCAAGGAGGCCGCCAACGGCGGTTCCAAGGCCAGCAAGAAGGCGGGCAAGAAGTCGAGCAAGAAGTCCACCAAGAAGTCGACCAAGAAGTCGACTAAAAAGTCGACGAAGAAGGCAGGCAAGAAGACGGCCAAGAAGCCGTCGCCGGGCACTAAGAACGTGGTGAAGGCGGGTTCTCGCCGGTCGAAGTAGGCGCGTTGGCCGCGTCAAGCGTGCCGGGCGCCTGCGGCGTGCGGTACTTGGCCGGTAGCTCGGCCCGCCGGGTCGGCCCGTAGGCCAGGCGCCGGTGGGCCCATTCCAGCGGGCCGGGCGCGCCCAGCGCCTCCAAAACGCAAGCCAGCACCAGGGTGATAAGCCAGGTGACAAAGGCCAGGACCAGCATCTGGGCGGCGCTAAAGTCGGCGCCGATGCCGGCGGTAAACGGGAAGGTCAGCGCCAGCAGGATGACCGACTGCATGACGTAGCCGCTCATCGAGCGCTTGCCCAGGGCGCTGAACGGCCACAGCCACCGCGGCATCGCCGCGCCGGCGGAGACCGCCTTTTGCACCGGGTTGAGCACGAGCGCGACCGCGGCGAGGATGCCGGGCCCGCTCAGGATGCCGACGGTGAAGTTGAGGGCCGCGAACACCGGGGTGAGGTTGTCGGGCAGGACCCCGATGGCGCACAGCCCCCAGGGCAGCCCGATAAGTAGCACGACGGCGGCGGCGATGCCGGTCCAGGCCAGCAGGGTGCCGCGGTGGGCGTCGACGTCGGCGAGCACGCCCCGGCGGGCCCAGACGAAGCCGACCAGCATCACCGGCAGGTACATCAGCATAAACAGCGGGGCTCCGACCAGCTGGCCCAGCATCACGATGAGGTTCTCGCCCAGCATGCCCAGGAAGGTCTCGGCCGGGGCCGTTGCCCCCGCGCTGAAGGGATCGGCGCCGGCAAAATCGTCGCGCAACCAGGCCACCAGGGCGGCGATGGCTGCCCCGCCGACGCTGACCAGCCCGAGCAGGCCGTAGACGATGCGCAGCAAGACCTTGTCGGTCAACGACAGCAGGAGCGCGATGAGGATGCCGCACAGGCCGTAGAACATCATGATGTCGCCGCTGAACAGGAAGATGCCGTGGGCCAGACCGAAGACGGCCAGGAGGCCGTAGCGCTTGACGATGACGGACCGGGTAGCCGGCAGCGGGAAGCCGCGGCGCCACAGGCTCATGGTGATAAGGCCGACGCCGAAGCCCAGCAGGGTGGAAAACATCGGCAGCCCGCGGTCGTGAGCGAACATCGCGGCAAACAGCGCCGCGGCCTTATCGGCCGTGCTGTCGCCGTCGATGCCGCCGAACATCCCCGCCGGACCCGTCCCGTGGGTCAGCCAGGCGGTGGACATGTTGGCGATGCAGATTCCCAGCAGGGCCAGCCCGCGGGCGATGTCGGGCACGACCATGCGGGGCCTATGAGTCGGTTGAGTCATGCCTAACAAGATAACTTAATGGCCCCGGCCGCGCAGGCGGCGGTCGCCGGCGCTCTTTCCCGGCCGGTGTTGGGGGCTACTGCGCGGGCTACTGCTCGGCGCGGTCGGCCAGGGTGGCGCGGATGGGCCGGGCCAGCTGGGTCATGCGGCGGCGCCCGCGCAGCTCGATGGACTTCATGAAGGTCCAGCGGGCCTGCTCCGCCTCGTTGGCGGTGCGCAGGGTCGAGGCGTTGGTGAGCACGCGGCCCGGGGTGTCCTTGGCCAGCTCGGTCAGGCGGGCGGCCTCGTTGACGGCGTCGCCGATGACGGTGTACTCGAAGCGATCGGCGCCGCCGATGTGGCCGGCCACCACGTGCCCGGCGGCCACCCCGATGCCGGCCTGCAGCTCCAGGTTGCGCAGCTCCTGGCGCAGCTCGCGGGCCGCCTGCAGGGCCATCGAGGTCGAGTCGTTGACGTTGATGGGGGCGCCGAAGACCGCCAGGGCCGCGTCGCCCTGGAACTTATTGATGATGCCGTGGTTGTGGTGCACGACGGTCACGACGTGCTCGAAGAACTTGTTGAGCTCCTCGACGACCTTTTCCGGGGTGTGGTTGACCGCGAAGGTGGTCGAACCGATGACGTCGATGAACAGCACGGCGACCTTGCGGTCCTCGCCGCCCAGCTCCGGGCTTTCCTCCAGGGCGCGTTGGGCGACCTCGGTGCCGACGTACTGGCCGAAGATGTCGCGCACCCGCTGGCGCTCTCGCAGGCCCTTCATCATCTCGTTGAAGCCGGCCTGCAGCACGCCCAGCTCGGATCCGTCGTAGATGTCCACCTCGACGTTCTGCTCGCCGCGGCGCACCCGGTTGATGGCGTCCTGGAGCTCCAGGATGGGATCGACCACGCTCATGATGGCGAAGGAGGTGCCGATGAAGCCGGTGCCCATCGCCGTGATCGCCAGGACCAGGATGGCGGGGATGAGGTCGTCGGCATCGGAAGTAAAAAAGCCGGAGCGCTGCCCCAGCAGGAGCAGGACGATGCCCAGCATGGGCACGCCCGCCGTCATCGCCCAGGAGGCGGTCAGGCGGGTCTTGATGGGCGGCTCCAGGGAGGAGTCCTCGAAGCGGCGGGCCAGGGCGTTGGCGGCGACGGGGCGGACCAGGCGCTCGGCCTGCAGGTAGGTCAGCAGGACCACGACCATGCCGGCCAGGATGGTGGACAGCCCCACGACTAGGCCCAGGCGGCCGTCGACGGAACTGGTCAGAATCACCGAAATGACGATGCCGATGGCCCAGACCACGGCCGCCACCCCGGCCTGGTAGACGGGGATGCGCAGCACCAGGTTGCGCACCATGTTCGGATCGTGCGCGTCCGGGTTGCGCTGCCAGTCCAGCACCGGCCTAAACAGCAGCAGGGTCACGGCGATGCCGACGATGACGGCGAAGAGCACGTAGAGCACGCCGATCCAGGCCAGGCCCGGCACGCTCTCCTTGAATTCGGCGATCTCCGGCATGGGCAGGAATACCGCGACGAACATCATGATGGCCACGGCCCCGATGATGTTGGCCCCGAGGACGACGGCGGCATAGATCGGCCACTGGGTCTCCAGTAGCCATCGCAGTCTCCGCACAGTAGAGCTCATGTCTTAATACTCTAACCGCTCGCCGCCGCACTGTGGGTTAGTAGGATGGGGCGGGTGAGTACTCCAGATGTGGCACAGCGGTTGGCCGACACCCCCGCGGTCCGGGACACCATCCTCCGGGCGGCGGCCGGGGCCCGCGGCCTGCCCGGGGCAGACCCCCGCGCGATGAGTCATTCCTGGCTGTTCACCGGGCCTCCCGGGGCCGGTCGCTCCCAGGCGGCGCTCGCCTTCGCCGCGGCGCTGATGTGCGAGCGGGGCGAAAAACTGGGCTGCGGCGAATGCGCGTCCTGCCGGGGCATCCTCGAGGAGGGCCGGCACACCGACCTGGTCTACCTGCGCCCCCAGGAGCTGTCGATCGCGGTGGATACGGTCCGCGACATCATCGGCCAGGCGGCCTCGCGCCCGACGGTGGCGCGCTGGCGGGTTATCATCTTCGAAAACGCCGATCGGCTCACCGACGGGGCGGCCAACGCCCTGCTCAAGACGGTCGAGGAGCCCACTGCCAGCACGGTCATCGTCATGCTGGCGCCTTCGGCGGACCCGGAGGATTTCTCGCAGACCCTGCGATCGCGCTGCCGGCACCTGTACATCCCGGCGCCGTCGACGGAGGCCATCGTGAGCCAGCTGGTGGCCGAGGGCGCCGGCGAGTCCGATGCCCGGCTGGCCGCCGTGACCTCCCTGCGGCACGTGGGCCGGGCCCGGCGCTTGGTCACCGATCCCGCGGTCCAGCGGCGCCGCGCCCAGTCCATCAACCTGGCCGAGGAAATCTTCCAGGGATCGCAGGGCTTCCAGGCGGCCGGCGCCCTAATCAAGGCCATTGAGAAGGAGTCCAAGGAGGCCGGCGTGGAGGCCGACGAAAAGGAAAAGGCCGACTTGGAAAAGGCCTACGGGGCCGGCGGCAAGGGCAAGGGCGCGGCCAAGGCCCAGCGCGACGTGCGATCGGCGGTCAAGGATCTGGAAAAGATCCAGAAGAAGCGGGCCACCCGCCGGGTGCGGGACCTGCTGGACCTGGCGCTGGTGGATCTGGCCGGCATCTACCGTGACGCGCTCATGCTGCGGGTGGGCGCCGACGTGGAGATGACCCACCCGGACTTTTCCGGCCTGGCCCAGGAGCTGGCCCAGCGCGTCGGGGAGGAAGGGCTGGTCGCCTGCCAGGAGGCGATCGTGACCTGCCGCAACCACATCGCCGTCAACGTCGCCCCCGGCACCGCCTTCGACGGGCTGGTCGGCCGCCTGCGGCGCGCCTGCGGGGCCTGATGCTCGACCTGATTTCTCGATTGGGGACCGGCTAGGTTAAACTTTGCGGTGCTGCACAGTACTGCTGTGGTACCAGCAGGCCGCTTTAGCTCAGTCGGTAGAGCGTTTCACTCGTAATGAAAAGGTCGCGAGTTCGATTCTCGCAAGCGGCTCTCGTGAAATAACCCGCCGTCTCCCTAGGTTTTCCCAGGAGGCCGGCGGGTTTTCGCATGCGGCGGGCCCGATCCAGCCCGACCCAGTCCGGCCCGGCCCGGCCTAGCGCGGCAGCTGGCGGGGCACGACCTTGCCGGTGGCGTTGCGCGGCAGCAGGTCCAGGAAGTGGACGTCGCGGGGCACGGAGTGATCGGCTAGGTTGGCGCGCACGAACTCGCGGATCTTGTCGGCGGTCAGTTCCTTGCCGGCGGGGGAGTCCTCCGGCACCACCCAGACGGCCACGCGGGCGAAGGTCTCCGGATCCTCGACGCCGGCGGAATGCAGCTCGCGGATGCCGTCCATGGTCTCGAGGACCTCGGTGACGGACTGGGGGTGGACGTTCTCGCCGCCCACGATGATCATGTCGTCGGCGCGGCCGACCACGTGCAGGTTGCCGTCGGCATCGATGCGCCCCAGATCCCCGATGGAGATAAGCCCCTGGGCCTGCTTGGACTGGATGGTGGGGTTGGTGTAGCCGATCAGGGCGGTCGAGTTGGTCAGGTAGATTTCTCCCACCTCGCCGCGGGGGACCTCGTGGCCCTCGCGGTCGAGGATGCGCAGGCGGGTGCCGGAGGCCACCTGCCCGCCGATGGTGGGATCGGCGGCGATCTGCTCGGCGGTGGCGGTGGCGGCCAGGGCCAGCTCGGTGGAACCGTAGATGTTGCACAGGATGGGGCCGAACCGGTCGATGGTCCGCTGCACGATGGACGGGCTCAGGGCGTGCCCGGAGGAGGCGATGAAGCGCAGCGAGGAGGCATCGTAAGCGCCGTCGGGATCGGCCTCGACCATGCGCAGGTAGAACACGGGGGAGGACAGCAGCCCGTCGAGGCGGTAGCGCTGGATGTCGCGCAGGCAGGCGACCGGATCGAAGACGCGGCGGGTGACGATGGTGTTGCGGGCCGCCAGCGCGATGTTCAGGCAGGCCCAGCCCCAGGTGTGGAAGATCGACGCGGTCAGCTGGATGCGCTGATCGGCGCGCCAGGGCATGGTCGACATGATGGAGGCGACCACCACCGGCAGGGTGGGCTCGTTGCGGATGATGCCCTTCGGGATGCCCGTGGTGCCCGAGGACATCAGCACGATGTGGCCGTGGCGCGGCAGGACGGGCAGGCGCAGGTGATCGACGCGCTCCGGGTGGCGGACGATGTCGGCCAGGCGCGGCCAGCGCCCCGCCTTGTGCGCCTGCCCCGACTCGTGGGCGATGATGACGTGGGTGGTCTCGTTGACGCCGGCGGGCAGGCGGTCGACGAATTCGTCGTCCATGACCAGGACGTTGATCTTGTTCTCGGCGATGACGCCGGCTAGCTGCTCGGCCGAGGAGCCGATGTTGAGCAGGAAGATGCTGCCGCCGGCCAGGCCCTTCGCGCCCAGCGGGATGATGATGCCGCGCCCGTTTCGGGCCATCACGCCCAGGCGGATCTCGTCCAGGTTGAGCGAGAGCAGGTGGCGGGCGAAGGTGCGGGCCTGATCGCGCAGCTGGCGGTAGGTCAGGGTGCCGTCGTCGTCGATGAGCGCCAGCCGGTCGGGGCAGGCGCGGGCGCCCTGCTCGAGCTCGCGGGCCGTGGTGAAGCGGTAGCGGGCCAGGATGGCCGGGGTGGCCGCGGCGGCACGCACCCCTCCGGCGGGGCTAACGATGCCGGTGCGCACCAGGCTGGCAGCCAGCCGCGCGAGCGCCCGGGAGTGGAAGGACAGTGAGTGGGCCGCCGAGGAAAAAGACATAAATACCAATCTAAAAGCTACGGGGTTGACATCCGGTATATCGCCGCGGGGGTGGCCCGGCGCTACCCGCCGGTAATGCCGGGGGTGTGTGCAGCGATTGATAAGTACCGGTCGTTGTGGCTGTGAATATAGTGTACTTTTGTAGGGGAATGTAGCGGAGAAAGGAAGCTCGTGTCTGTCGATCTACTGAAAAAGCCTGTTCTAGCCGTCTTTGTTTCTGTCTTTACTTTGCTGGCGGCGCTGCTGGCCGCCCCCGCCCCGCAGGCCCAGGCCGCCGAGCGCAACCTGGTCGCCTTCGGGGACTCGGTGCTGGCGGACCCGGACATGGGGACCTACCTGCGCGACCGCATCGGTGGCGCCTTCGACCAGCGCCCGCTGGGGGTCAACTGCCCGAAGGGCAACAACTACGCGGCCCGCACCGGCGCCAAGCTGGGTCTGCCGGTGCGCGACTTCTCCTGTTCCGGGGCGGCCTCCATGTCCCCGGGGCCGCAGATTTCCGCGCAGATCGACACCGCCATCGCCCGCGGGGCGCTGAACCCGTCGACGGCGCGCGTCATCTACGCCACCGGCTTTAACGACACCTACAACAACGCGAACCTGAACCAGGCCCAGATCCGGGACAAGTTCGTCCGCTTCAACCGCCCGCTCATCGACCGCATCCGCGCGGCCGCCCCCAACGCCCGCATCCAGATCGTGGGCTACCCGACCATCGGCGATGGGATCCACTACTGCCTGATCCACGCCGGTTCCTCCTGGGACCGCACCCCGCTGCCGCAGGTCGCCGACTTTGAGAACAAGGCCCAGTGGATGCAGGTCGACCTGGCCCGCGCGACCGGCACCGAGTTCGTCGACCTGAAGCCCTCGACCCGCAACGCCGGCATGTGCGGCCCGGACGGCAACCGCAAGTGGGCCGGCCTGGTGGACTTCAACGCGGGCGGCGGTAACCTGCCGCTGCACGTCAATGCCCGCGGCCACGAGCACATCGCGAACGTGTTGGCGGCGTCGTAGTCTCGCCCGTTCTTCCGCGCCCGTTCTGCGGGGAGGAGCGGGCGCCTAAACCCCTGGTTGCCCCGGCAATTGGGGGTTGTTTTCATTAGCTGCCGGGTAGTGAAAACATGGGTAGGCTCGCGGGTATGAGCGAGAAGAATGAACAGATTGTATCTGGTGTAATCGCCCGTTCGAAGGGCGCGGAAGTCGAGAAGGTCAACATTGTCATCCCGGCCCCGGGCCCGAATGACGTTGTCGTCAAGATCCAGGCCTGCGGCGTCTGCCACACGGACCTGGCCTACCGCAACGGCGACATCGAAGACGCCTACCCCTTCCTGCTCGGCCACGAGGCGGCCGGCATCGTCGAGACGGTCGGCGAGGACGTCACCCACGTCGCCGAGGGCGACTTCGTGGTGCTGAACTGGCGCGCCGTGTGCGGCGAGTGCCGGGCCTGCAAGAAGGGTGAGCCGAAGTACTGCTTCGACACCTTCAACGCCTCCCAGGCCATGACCCTGGAGGACGGCACCGAGCTGACCCCGGCCCTGGGCATCGGCGCCTTTGCCGAGAAGACCCTGGTCCACGAGGGCCAGTGCACCAAGGTGGATCCGGACGAGGATCCGGCCGCCGCCGGCTTGCTGGGCTGCGGCATCATGGCCGGCCTCGGCGCGGCCGTCAACACCGGCGAGGTCCAGCTGGGCGAGTCGGTCGCCGTCTTCGGCTGCGGCGGCGTGGGCACCGCGGCGGTGGCCGGCGCCAAGCTGGCCGGGGCCGCCAAGATCATCGCGGTCGACCTGGATCAGTCCAAGCTGGACGTGGCCCGCGAATTCGGCGCCACCGACACCATCTGCTCCGCCGGCATGGAGGAGCAGGAGGTCATCGACGCCGTCCGCGAGCTCACCGAGGGCTTCGGCGTCGACGTGGCTATCGATGCCGTGGGCATCCAGCCCACCTGGCGCCAGGCCTTCTACTCCCGCGACCACGCCGGCCGCCTGGTCATGGTGGGCGTGCCCAACCTGACCGACCACGTCGACGTGCCGGCCATCGACCTTTACGGCCGCGGCGGATCCATCCGTCCGGCCTGGTACGGCGACTGCCTGCCGGAGCGCGACTTCCCTGCCTACGTCTCGCTGCACCGCACCGGCCAGTTCCCGCTGGACAAGTTCGTCTCCGAGCGGATCGCCCTGGACGACGTCGAGCGCGCCTTCGGCACCATGCAGGAGGGCAAGGTCCTGCGTTCGGTCGTCGAGATCTAGGCCGGAGATTGAGGCCGCGCCTCCACGCCCCTAGATCCCTGATTCCTCTGTCTGAGTAACCGCACGATAAGGAGACTAACCACATGCGGATTGAAAACCTGGTGACTTCCGGCAAGTTCTGCCTCGACGGCGGCTGCTGGGACGTCGACAACAACGTCTACGTGCTGTCGGTCGGCGACTCCGTCGTGGTGGTTGACCCCTCCCACGATCTGGACGCGATTGCCGACCAGGTGGGCGACCGCGAGGTACGCGCCATCCTGCTCACCCACGCCCACAACGACCACTGCGAGCTGGCCCCGCGGGCGGCCCGCCGCTTCAACGCCCCGGTCTACCTGCACCCGGACGACGACGTCCTGTGGCAGGAGTCGAACGGCAACGAGCCCTACCTCCACCTTTACGACGGGCAGCGCTTCCTGCTCAAGGGCGAGGAGATCCGCGTGCTGCACACGCCGGGTCACTCCCCGGGCTGCGTGGTGCTCTACCTGCCGGGCGAGGAGACCCTGCTCTCCGGCGACACCCTCTTCTCGGGTGGCCCGGGGGCTACGGGGCGCAAGTACTCCGACTTCGATGTCATCGTCGAGTCCCTGCGCGACGTCGTCTTCTTCCTGCCGGCCGAGACCCGGGTGCTGCCCGGGCACGGCGATGCCACCACGGTCGGGGCTGAGGCCGACCGCATCGACGAGTACGTGCGCCGCGGCTACTAAGCGCCGCTAGCGATTACTGGGAGGGCCGGGCTGGACATTACCCGGCTGGGGCCGGGGTGCGGGCGGCCTTGAGGCCCACCGCTGCGGCCGCCACCCCGCTGATCCCGCAGGCCACCCAAGCGTCGGGGACGCAGCTGGCCAGGCGTGCCACCCATTCCTGCACGGCAAAGGCCTCCTCGGTGCCCACCGGGCTGGGCAGCAGGCTCGTGCCGTGGGAGAAGATAAACAGCACCCCGATGCCCACGAACAGGGCCCCGGCCAGCACCGACAGCGAATTGGTGCGGATGGGCCCCAGCTGCAGGGGACGCCCGCGCAGCCAGGGCCGGCGACCCAGATCGAAGCGATCCCAGGCGGCGGCCAGAACGAACAGGGGGATGGTCATGCCGAGGGCGTAAGAGAGCATCGTTAGCGCCCCGTAGCCCAAGGAACCGCTGACGGCGGCCGTGGTGAGGACCGCACCCAGCAGGGGGCCGGCGCAGAACCCGGCGAAGCCGTAGACGCAGCCCAGCAAGAAGACGCTCACGTAGCCGTCGCCGCGGACCTGCTGGCTGAGCCGGCCCAGCCCCGGGAGGGTGAAGCCGCCGCCGAGGGCGATAAAGATCCCGAGGGCCACCATGGCGGCCCCGCCGGCGGTGATGACGGCCTCGCGGTGCTGGTTAAACAGGCCGCCGATTCCTCCCAGCCCCGTGCCCACCGGCACCAGCACGGCCGCCAGCCCGCAGAAAAACACCCTGGTCCGGGCCACCAGCTGGGTCACCGACCGGAAGGCGTAGGCGAAAAAGGCCGGTAGCAGCAGCGCGGAGCAGGGGCTGGCAGCGACAAGACCCCGGTCAGGAAGGAACCCAGCAAGCCGATTTCCACCATGCGGTGCGTCTCCTTTCTCCTGAAGTCTCTTTAAGCTCTTGAAGTCTTCCCTTTAAGCTCCCAGCGCGCTGCCGAGGCCGAGCCCAAAGAAGAACCCGGTGCAGGCCAGCAGGGCGATGAACAGCCAGACGAGCCAGTGGGCCTTACGCACCCCGGGACAGCTCCTCCTCGATGACCTGGCGGAAGACATCCTCGGGCTGGGCGCCGGAGACGAATTGGTTGCCCACCACGAAGGACGGGGTGCCGGTGATGCCCAGGCTGGCCGCGTAATCGCGGGCGTCCTCGACGACCTGGGTGTAGGTGTCGTCGCCGGCCTCCTGGCGGAAGCGTTCGATGTCCTCGACGCCGGCCTCCTCGGCGAAGCGCACGTAGTCGTCCATGCCGAAGTTGGGGTGGCCGTCCATGTCGGCGCTGGCGGCGAAGGCGGCCTTCTGGAACTCCGTGAACTTGCCCTGGGCGGCCGCGGCCCGGCCGGCCTTCGCCCCATCGATGGCGAGGGGGCCGTTGACCGGGAAGTCATTCCACTCGATGCGTACCAGGCCCTTGTCGACGTAATCCGCGATGAGGGCGGGCGCGGTCTGGTTATGGAAGCGGGAGCAGAAGGGGCACTCGAAGTCGGAGAACTCGGAGATCACGACGGGGGCATCGAGGGTGCCGAGGGCGAAGGGATCGTTATCGGCCCGGCGGTGGACCTTGTCGATGTCCTCGTTGGAGGAGATGGTGCCGGCGGGGCCGTACAGCTTGGGATCGCCGTTGGGCTCTTCGAAGTTGGTGCCCGGGGCGGCCTGGGATGCCTCGTCTGATTGGCCGTCTGCCGGTTGGCTGTGGCTGGCCGCCCCGCTGCTGCTGCTGTTGCCGCCGTTGCTGGCGGCATCGTCGGCGTCGTTGCGGTCGGCGACCAGGAAGCCGATGACGATGGCCAACACCACGATGACGGCGGTGAGCACCCACACCAGGGCGGGGACGTCGCGGAGGGCGGAGGGGCGCTTCTGGCCCACCAGGGGTTGGTCGTACATTGAGCTATCGGGCACGGGGCCTCCTCCGTAAAGAACTCTAAAGGTGCGGCGTGAATAAACCTGCGTACCGGACAGTCTAGCCCGGGCGGGGTCGCGGCTAGTCCTCGGCCGCGGCGCGCAGATAGGCGCCGTAGCCCGATTTGTCGAGGCCGGCGGCCAGGCGCAGCAGCTGTTCGCGGTCGATGAAGCCCTCGCGGTAGGCAGCCACCTCGGGCGATCCCAGAACGGTGCCGGTGCGCTTCTGGATGACCTCGACGTAGGCGGAGGCCTCGCTCATCGAATCCACGGTGCCGGTGTCCAGCCACACGTCGCCGCGGCGCATGCGCTTGACCGAGAGTTCCCCGCGGCGCAGGTATTCCTCGTTGACGGCGGTGATTTCCAGCTCCCCGCGGGCCGAGGGCTGAATGGACCGGGCGATCTCGCAGACCTGGTTGTCGTAGAAGTACAGGCCGACGACGGCGTGGCTGGACTTCGGGTGTTCCGGCTTCTCCTCGATGCTGATGGCCCGCCCGTCGGGGGCGAACTCCACCACGCCGTAGCGCTGGGGATCGGAGACCTCGTAGGCGAAGATGACGCCCCCGTGCGGGGATCGGCACTCGGGCAGGGCGCTGCTGAAGCCGTGGCCGTCGAAGATGTTGTCGCCCAAAACGAGGGCGACGTCGTCGCCGCCGATGAACTCCTCGCCGATGATGAAGGCCTGCGCCAGGCCCTCGGGACGGGGCTGGACCGCGTAGGAGAGCATGAGGCCCAGCTGGGATCCGTCGCCGAGCAGGCGCTGGAAGGAGGCGGAATCCTCCGGGGTGGTGATGATGAGGATCTCCCGGATGCCCGCCTGGATCAGGGTGGACAGCGGGTAGTAGACCATCGGCTTGTCGTAGATCGGCATGAGCTGCTTAGAGATCCCCTGGGTGATGGGGTAGAGCCGCGTGCCGGAACCGCCGGCCAGGATGATGCCTTTCATGCTTTAAAAGTCTAGCTTTCCGCTTCCCCGGCGGCCGGGTACAACGCCAGGTAGAGGGCCAGGGCGGCCCGCCAGTTCTGGGGCCGGAAGCCGGTGGCCTCCAGCTTGCTCAGATCGAGGGTCGACTCGGCCGGGCGCGGGGCCGCGCCGGGCTGGGCGAAGTGATCGGTGGTGGTCGGGTGGACCTCGGCCGGATCGTGCCCGATGCCGATGAAGGCGGCCATCGCCAGCTCGTCCCGCCCGACGGTGTCACCGGAGTTGGTGACGTTGTAGACGCCGTACTCGGCCCCGGAGTCCAGCAGGTGGGCGATGGCCTTGGCCAGGTCCTCGGCGAAGGTGGGGCGGCCGCGCTGATCGGCGACGACCTCGGGCTCCACCCCGCGCAGGGCGAGGCCGCGCATGGCCTCGACGAAGTTGTTGCCGTCGCCGAAGACCCAGCTGGTGCGCACCACGTAGTGGCGGGCGGTGGCCTGGGCGGCGGCATCGCCAGCCGCCTTCGATGCCCCATACACGCTCAGCGGGCTCACCGGTTCTTGCTCGGTGTGGAGCTTCTCGGTGCCGTCGAAGATGTAGTCGCTGCTGACGTGCACCAAGGTCAGGTTGTGGGCGCTAGCGATGCCGGCCAGCCGCGCCACCGCCTCCGCGTTGACGGCCCAGGCGCCTGCGCGATCGCGCTCGGCCCCGTCGACGTTGTTGTAGGCGGCGCAGTTGATGATCGCGGAATACTCGCGCCAGCGGCGGGCCTCGGCGAGGCGGGGGTCGGTGATGTCGAGATCGGCGCGGGTGGCGAACTCGGCGTGGGGCAGGATCCGCCGGAGGGCGCGCCCCAGCTGCCCGTCGGCGCCGGTGACCAGGACCTTGCGCGGGGGCATCGGGGTCGCCTCGGAAAGCTGCGGGTGGGCCGCGTCCTTGTCGGAGATCTCGGTCGGATCCAGCGGCCAGTCCACCAGGTCGAGGTTGACGGCCGGGTAGGTGGCCTCCGGGGACCAGTGATCGTTGACCAGGTAGGAATAGGCGGTCGGCTCCAGGGCCTGGAAGCCGTTGGCCACCCCGCGGGGGACGAAGACGGCCGTGTCGGGGCCGATCGCGGTGGTGACCAACTCCCCGTAGGTCTCGGATCCTTCCCGCAGATCGCACCAGGCCCCGAAGACCTTGCCGTAGGCGACGGAGACCAGCTTGTCCCAGGGCTCGGCGTGCAGGCCCCGGGTCACCCCGGCGGTCGCGTTGAAGGACACGTTGTTTTGGACCGGCGCGAAGTCGGGGAGGCCGGCCGCGACCATCTTCTCCCGCTGCCAGTTCTCCTTGAACCAGCCTCGGTCATCCCCGTGGACGTCCAAGTCCACAATGAGGAGCCCCTCGATGCCCGTGGTGCGAATGTCCATTCTGTCCTTCCGTGGTTCTTAGCTGCTAGGTCTGGTTTTGAGTCTGGTAGTGGGTCTGGTTGTTAGACCTGGTTGTTAAACCTTGGCCGATCCTACTGTCCCTGCCGCGCGTAGCCGGCCTCGACGTCCTGCTTGCTGGCCTCCCACCAGTCGCGGTTGTTGGCGTACCACGCGATGGTGTCTTCCAGGCCGGCCCGCAGATCCGTGAACCGCGGGGTCCAGCCGAGTTCGGTGCGCAGCTTGGTCGCGTCCATGGCGTAGCGCTGGTCGTGCCCGGGCCGGTCCGCCACGTGGTCGAAGCCGTCGGCCCCCATGAGGTCGCAGATGATTTCCATGACCTGCAGGTTGCTGGTGTCGGGTTGGTCGGCGCCGATGTTGTAGGTCTCGCCCAGCCGGCCGCGTTCCAGGATGTCGATCACGGCCCGGTTGTGGTCGTCGACGTGGATCCAGTCGCGCACCTGCTCCCCGGTGCCGTACAGCTTCGGGCGCAGGCCGGACAGGATATTCGTGATCTGGCGGGGGATGAACTTCTCGATGTGCTGGTACGGGCCGTAATTGTTCGAGCAGTTCGACACCGTCACGGGCAGGCCGAAGGACCGCGCCCAGGCGCGCACCAGGTGATCGGATCCCGCCTTCGATGACGAGTACGGCGACGACGGCTGATACGCCGTCGATTCCGTAAAGCGCGTGTCGGCCCCAATCTCCAGATCGCCGAAGACCTCGTCGGTAGAAACGTGGTGGAAGCGGGTCCCGCGGGCGCGGGCGGCTTCAAGCAGGGTAAACGTGCCCACCAGGTTGGTCTGGATGAACGGCGACGGGTCGCGCAGGGAGTTGTCGTTGTGGGACTCGGCTGCGAAGTGGACCACGGCGTCAACGTCCCGCATGACCTGGTTAACCAGTTCTACGTCCGCGATGTCGCCCTGGACGAAGGAGCAGCGGTCCCCCTCCAGATCGGCGATGCTGGCGCGGTTCCCCGCGTAGGTCAGCTTGTCGAGGACGACCACCGAGTAGTCGGTTTCCGCTAGGGTCAGCCGGACGAAATTGGAACCGATGAAGCCGGCCCCGCCGGTCACGAGCAACGTAGACATAATGGTCACCATCCTACTTCAGCGGATCCCGCGGAGCCTGCCACCGCCATCTCCCGCTCCAAAGTTCTGCAGCCAACTCCCGCAGCCAACCCCCCGCTGGCAACTCCCGCTGCCAGCACTTACCGTTAGATCCCCGCCAAGATCCCCGGCGACCATCTCCCACCCCGAGCAGCCCAGTGGACCCAAGCTGCCCCGAACAGTCCTCAGCAGCCCCGGGCAGCTCCGAACAGCCCCGAGGAGCCTCAAGAGCCCAGGCACGCGTGAATCCCCGCCAGGACACACGGGCGTGCCCTTGGCAGGGGAGGGTGAACAGGGACAACATCTTAACTAAACAAAGGAGCCTGGCTGTGCGACTTTGGCGGGGGATCCTCGGCGCCGGGGCTAGCCCCTGCGGTTGGTGCCCCGCGGTGGCGGACCTTATGGCCGCACGATTGCTGGGCCGCGGGCGATTCGTTGAACCGCAGCGGTTGTCCCGGCCCGGCCCGGTGGCCGGTGCGCCCGGTATCGGGGGACCTGTCGGCGTGGCCCATGTTGTTGGCACCATCCCGGAAGTCGTTGTTATCCACGTGATGGCGCCGGCACCGGAGCGTGAGGTTGGAAATATCGGTATCTCCTCCCAAAGCCCAGGCGATGACGTGGTGGACGTCGCAGTCAATCCAGGCCCGGTTGCAGTCCGGGTGGGTGCACACCAGCTCGGAGGCGGCCAGGGCAATCTTTTGCCAGAGGCTCGCCGTGCGCTTATTGCGCGCTAGCTCGAGCGGGAAGCCGTGGGGGTCGAGGACGCAGAGGAAGTCGTGCTCAGCCAGCCCCATCCGGAGAAGGTCGAGCGGGCTGACCGAGATTCCCGCGGTGGTGGGGAAGCGGCTGTCGCCGGTCATGTTCTCGAGGTCGTCCATGGTGAGGGTGACCAGAAGGCCCGCCGCACCACCGGTGGACTGGTCCTTGGAGGATAGGTACCGCCGGCAGATATAGCGCAGGTGGTCCACGTTGCGTTCTTGGAAGCTGCGCTTGTCTTCCTGGTCCAGCCCGCTTTCCTTCAAAGCGGCGTTATCCGCGTTGCGGGCGTTCGCCAGGGCGCTCTTGACGAGCGCGGCGGTGGCGGGGTCCAGGTAGCCGCGGACGTGCACGCCGCCGTCGGCGTCCGGGTTGGACAGGGATAGCCGGCGCTTCTTGTAGGCTGCGTCCTTGTCCTTGGTGCCTTCCGGGGTGCGGGCGGCCAGGTTGGAGTTCTTAATCTGCTTGCGCAGCCAGTCCCGCAGCGTGTGCAGCGAGGTATCTTTTGCCTTTTCCAGGGCCTGCTCGCGCAGCTGCTTGCGGCCCGGGGTGGCGTGCTGATTGAGGTGCTTGAGCTCCGACTCAATCATCGCCAGCACCTTGGCGCTGGTGGTTTGGCCGTCCTCCAGGAGGCGCTTGCGGCGACGCTCCTCAGCTTCCTTTTCCGCCTGTGCGCGGCGCTGCGCTTCCGCGTCGGCGGCCTGCTGGCGGGCGCGCTCCTCATCGCTGACAGCCTGGGCG
The DNA here is from genome assembly GCF_040946485.1 of Corynebacterium sp. LK2537. Classification (NCBI taxonomy): domain Bacteria; kingdom Bacillati; phylum Actinomycetota; class Actinomycetes; order Mycobacteriales; family Corynebacteriaceae; genus Corynebacterium; species Corynebacterium sp. LK2537. The sequence continues at coordinate 103,057 of NZ_JAYWLQ010000004.1, read as the reverse complement.
TCGTCGGGCAGGGGAGTCGGTTCCGGGGCGGGCGCGGCCTCCTCGAGAGGGCTGAACAGATCGCGGCCGGTCTCGAGACGCTCCCGGGCGGTGGCAAAATCCAGGCCGAGGCGTGCCATGAGGTAGTCGATGGCCTTGGATGAGCCGACCTGGCGGCCGGCGTCGTCGCGCTCGGCGAGGAAGGCGAAGGCGGCATCGATGACGGTCTTGTTGTTGAAGGCGTATTCGAAGGCCTCGAAGCCGCGGTGAAGGCGTCCAAAGGACAGGTCTTCGGGTTTCTTCATCAGGGAGCGTAACCGCTCCATGGAGCCAGAGATTTCTTTGAGCGTTGCTAGGATTTCGTCGTGCTGGTCAGTCATGGCGGTCACCCCCTAAGGAACCGTCGTATAGAACCTTTGTTCGCTTACGTGTTCTAGTATACCGACGAAAAAGCCCGTGTCAACAGCAAAAAAGAAAATATGTTCGAATTTTCTAAAGTCCCTGTTCGCCAGAGCTGGCTTAGTTTAAGCCGAAACTAAACTAGGCCGCGAACCAAGCCAACCCAGCCAACCAAGCCAACCAAGCCAACCAAGCCAACCAAGCCAACCCAGCACCAACTACTCCGGGAACCGCGGCAACTCCCGCTCGTTCAGCCATTGGTTCCAGAGGCCCTCCACGTCCGCAACAGAAACACCGGAAGCGCCCTCTTCTGCGTCTTCTACAGCCCCCGTCAGAGCCTCCCAGAAGTCCTGCGCAACCACGTTTCCGTGCTGGTTATCGGCGAGGTAGGAGCGGACGAGGGGGAAGAAGGTGGCATCGCCAAGCAGGCGCCGCAGGGAGTGGACGAACAGGGCGCCGCGCTTGTAGACGCGGTCATCGAACATGTCGCGGGTGCCGGGGTCGCCCAGCAGGAGGTCGTGGGGCTTGCGGGAGAGGACCGAGTAGTGGGAGTGGGCGGCATCGTGGGCCCTGGCCTGGCCGGTGTGCTCGCCCCAGAGCCATTCGCAGTAGCAGGCGAAACCCTCGTTGAGCCAGATGTCCTGCCAGCGGCTAAGGCCCACGGCGTTGCCGAACCACTGGTGGGAAAGCTCGTGGAAGATGAGCCGCTCGAAGGCGTGGTCGCCGCGCACGTGGTTGGAGCCAAAGATGGAAATGCCCTGCGCCTCCAGCGGGATTTCCAGCTCGTCTTCGGTCACGACCACGCGGTAGTCGGGGAAGGGGTACGGCCCGAAGGTCTCGGCCAGGAAATCGAGCATCTCCTGCTGGCGGCCGAATTCCTCGGTCACCTGTTCACGCAGGTCGGCGGGCGCGTACGCCACGGTGTTGGGGCCTAGGCGGAACTCGCTGAACTCGCCCACCTGCACCGTCGCCAGGTAGGTCGCCATAGGCTTATCGATGCGGTAGTGCCACGCCGTCCGCGACGACCCCGCCGTGGCCTTGTCGACCAGCGTGCCGTTGGCGACGATGGTGAAGGGATCGTCGGCCGTGATGGCGAGGTCGAAGGTGGCCTTCTGGCTCGGGTGATCGTCGCACGGGAACCAGCTCGGCGCCCCGTTGGGCTGGCTGGCGACCAGGGAACCGGATTCGGTTTCCTCCCAACCGATTTCACCCCAGGGGCTGGCGATGGGCCGCGGGTTGCCGCCGTAGCGGATGGCCAGCGTGATTTCTGCCCCCGATGCCACCGGCTCCGCGAACGAAATTCGCAGCTTGCCGCCCGAGGTCTTAAAGCGGGCCACCCGCGGGCCCCCGGGGCAGCTAACGCGGCGCACCGCCATCGCGGGGCCTAGGTCGAGCTGCAGGGCGTTCAGGTCTTCCTCGCCCACCTCGATGGTCAGCGTGGCCTGCGCAGACAGCAGGTTGGGCTCGACCTTGTAGTCCAGCTCCAGCTGGTAGTGGCGCACCCGAAAGCCCAGGTTGTAGTCAACCTTGGTGTACGGGTCCCGGGTGGCGTTAGAGGCAACCCCGGCACTAGAACCAGCAACAGCAGAAAGGGCGGTAGAAGAAAGCATCATGATAGATGCTAAGTCTACCGCCCTTGCAGAAAGCCCCAGGAGCCAGTCCGAGAACCGGCGTTAAGGCCCGCGCTTAGAACGCAGCGTTAGTTGTAGAAGGCCTGCCAGAAGGTGGCCCAGGACTTCTCCAGGTCCTCGCGCCAGCCGGTCCAGTTGTGGACGCCGGCGTTGCGGAAGTTGTAGGTAGCCGGGATCTTCTGGGAGTCCAGCTTGGCCTTGAGGTTGTGGGTGCAGTGGTTGACGCCGGCCTCGATGACGCCGCCCTCGACCTGGTTGATGGCGGAGCCGACGGCGGCCTCAGCCTGGCTGGCGCCCTTGGACTGCAGGTAGCTCGGCATGGCGGTCTCATCGGCTAGGCCGGAACCGGAGGAGATGTAGAGCTTGGTGCCGCGCAGCTTCTCCGAGTTCATCAGGGCGTCGTTGTAGCGGTTGTTCGCGGAGCCCTGGCGGCCCCACATCTGCTCCGGCTGGCCGCCGCCCCGGTTGACGGTCAGGCGCAGGAACTCGTATTCCATCGGGTAAGCGGTGGCGGCGCAGCCGGCGAAGGAGCCGACGGCGTCGTAGAAACCCTGGTTGTGCTGGGCCAGCAGCAGCGAGGAGGTCGCGGACATGGACATGCCGGCGATGGCGCGCTTGTTGTTGGCCTGCAGGCGGGACTCGATCGAGCCCGGCAGCTCCTTGGTCAGGAAGGTCTCCCACTTCTGCGGGCCCTGCAGGTACTTGCCGTTCGGGGTCTGCTCCCAGTCGGTGTAGTAGGAGAAGGCGCCGGCCTGCGGGATGACCACGTTGACCTTCTTGTCGGCGTAGAAGTCGACGGTCTGGGCCTTGGACAGCCAGTCCGCGTCCTGCTCGGCGCTGCCGGCACCGTTGAGCAGGTAGATGGTGGGGCGGTTGGGCTCGCCCGCCGGGATGACGGCCAGCGGAATCTGGCGGCCATTCATGGCCGGAGAGCTAGCCTGCAGCTTGAGTACCCGGTCGTCGTCCTTGTACTGCTTGTACCACTTGGAGTTCGCGACGGCGTCGGTGACCTGCAGGTTGCTAACCTCTGAGACTGGGGCGCCGCCGTTGACGTCAGCCGGGGTCAGGGTGGCAGCGGTGGCCGCCGGGACGGCGGTGGCCGTGGCAGCCAGGGCTGCGGTGGCCAGGAGGGTACTCAGTCGCTTCATGCTAGCGCTCTCTTTCTGGTTATGTTCTTAGTTCTTTAATTCTCGCCGAAGGCCCGCTCGAAGGTCGGCCAGGACTCGCTGATGTCCTTGATCCAGCCCGGCCAGGAGTGGGTACCGGTGTTGCGGAAGTTCCAGTCCGCCGGGATGGACAGGGAGTCCATCTTGGCCTTCAGGTCGTGGGTGCAGGCGTTCATGGCCGCCTCGATGACGCCGCCCTCGATGGTGAGGGTGGAGGACCCGGCCAGCGCGGTCGACAGGTCAGCGCCCTGGTTCATCAGGTGGGAGACGGTGTCTTCCTTGCCCACCAGGCCGGAGTTGGCGGACACGTAGATCTCGTGGCCGCGGAGCTTCTCAGCGTTGGCGAGGCCGTCGTAGCGGCGGTTCTCGGCGGAGCCGCGGGCGCCCCAGATCTGCTCCGGGGTGGCGCCGCCGCGGTTGACGGTCAGGCCGACGAACTGGTGCGGCAGCACCGTCGAGGTGGCGGCGCAGCCGGAGAAGGAACCGACCGCGTCGTAGAGGTCCGGGTGCTGCTGGGCGAGCACCAGCGCGGAGGTCGCGGACATGGACATGCCGGCGATGCCGCGCTTGCCGTTACCGTTGATGGTCTGCTCCAGTGCGCCCGGCAGCTCCTGGGTCAGGAAGGTCTCCCACTTCTGCGGGCCCTTCAGGTACTTGCTGTTGGGGTCCTTCTGCCAGTCGAAGTAGTAGGAGAAGGCGCCGGCCTGCGGGATGACCACGTTGATGCCCTTGTCGACGTAGAAGTCCACCATGTCCTGGGTGCCTTCCTTGGTCGGGTCGACATCCTTGCGGTAGGTCTGCTTGATCCACTCCATGTCCTGGTCCGCGCCGCCGGCGCCGTTGAGCAGGTACAGGGTCGGGCGGGCCTGGTCGAAGTTGCCGTCCGGGGTGATGACCGCCAGCGGGATTTCGCGCCCGCCCATAGCCGGCGAGGTGGCGTTGAAGGCCTTGACGTGCTCGCGGTTGAAGGAGCTGGCCTGGGCATAGGCCATCCACTGCTTACCGCTGGCCATCTTGGACGGGCTGATGACGCGCTTGCCCTCGGCGTTGGTGGACCATGCCGGGGCGGTCTCCTGCGCCAGGTCGATTTCCGTGATGACGGACTCGCCGGCCGCGGTCTCTGCTTCCTCGGCAGCGGCGTCGGACTGCGCGGACTCGGGAGCGTTTTCATCGCCCAGGATGGCGTCGTCAATTGCCGGATCCTCGGCCGGCTCTTCCAGGTCGGCAACAGCCTCCGAGTCATCAGCCTCCGGAGCAGCGGCCGGGCTATCGATGGCCGGGCTTTCGGCGGCCGGCTCGTCAGCCAGGGCCGGGGAGACGCAAAGGCCAAGGGCAAGGGCGGTGGCGGCGGTGGTGCCAACCAGCGGGCGAATAATCTTCATAAGGTTAACGCTTCCTGAGAGAGGGGCCCTTTTCGCAAAGGGTAGAGAGAGTTTCCTGACTGGTTATCGTAGGCGCAAACAAAGTTGTTAGCAGCTGTCCGTTAGCTGAAATTTTTCAGCAAATCCCAGCCTAAAACAAACAACTGTCGCTCACAGTGCGAATATAGCTTAGCAGCCGGACATGAAACAGGTGGTGTGCAAGTGAAAGGTGTGTCATAATCTAGGGGGTTTCCGGCTTCCGATGCCGGCTAGCCGCCCGGAAGTTCCCCGCCGGCGTAACGCGGGCTGGGAATTTTTCGTTAAAACAACCGCACCGCTTAACCGCGTTCGCGCTGTCTCTCCACCGTTTACAGAAGGGTTTTAAAAATGAACGCTTTCGACACCATCTTGGTCCAGATCAACGAATTCCTGGGCGGCCTCGTCCACGCTGGTTCCTCCACCTCGTCGACCATCGCTCTGGCCCTGGGGATGTTCTAAAGACAAGATCCCCGGCCGATTGGCTGGCCAGACCCCCAGTTGTCGCGCTTTGTTTGCCCCTTTGGCAGACAGCGTGGCCAAAGTTACGTATCCTGTAGGACGTGACTAATGAACATTATGACGTTGTAGTACTCGGCGCGGGCCCTGGCGGCTACGTCGCCGCCATCCGCGCAGCCCAGCTCGGCAAGAAGGTAGCCGTGGTGGAGAAGCAGTACTGGGGCGGTATCTGCCTCAATGTCGGCTGCATCCCCTCCAAGGCGCTGCTGAAGAACGCCGAGGTGGCCCACACCTTCAACCACGAGGCCAAGGACTTTGGCATCTCCGGTGAGGTCTCCTTCGATTATGGGGCAGCCCACAAGCGTTCCCGCAAGGTTTCTTCGGGCATCGTCAAGGGCGTGCACTACCTGATGAAGAAGAACAAGATCACCGAGGTCAACGGCCTGGGTTCCTTTAAGGACGCCAAGACGATTGAGATCACCGAGGGTGACGACAAGGGCAAGACCCTCACCTTCGATGACTGCATCATCGCCACCGGCTCCGTTGTTAAGTCCCTGCCGGGCGTTGAGATCGGGGGCAACATCGTCTCCTTCGAGGAGCAGATCCTCAAGGAAGACGCTCCCGAGTCCATGGTCATCGTGGGCGCCGGCGCCATCGGCATGGAGTTCGCTTACGTCCTGGCCAACTACGGCGTGGACGTGACCATCGTGGAATTCATGGACCGCGTCCTGCCGAACGAGGACAAGGACGCCTCCAAGGAGATCGCCAAGCAGTACAAGAAGCTGGGCGTGACCCTGAAGACCGGTTACAAGACCACCTCCATCAAGGACAACGGCGACGACGTGACCGTCGAGATCGAGTCCAAGGACGGCGAGAAGACCGAGACCCTGACCGTCGACCGCTGCATGGTCTCCATCGGCTTTGCCCCGCGCACCGAGGGCTACGGCCTGGAAAACACCGGTGTCGAGCTCACCGACCGCGGCGCCATCGCCATCGATGAGCGCATGCGCACCAACGTCGACGGCATCTACGCCATCGGCGACGTCACCGCCAAGCTGCAGCTGGCCCACGTGGCCGAGGCGCAGGGCGTGGTGGCCGCCGAGACCATCGCCGGCGCCGAGACCCAGGAGCTGGGCGACTACCAGATGATGCCGCGCGCGACCTTCTGCAACCCGCAGGTTGCTTCCTTCGGCTACACCGAGGAGGCCGCGAAGGAGAAGTTCCCGGACCGCGAGATCAAGGTCGCCAGCTTCCCGTTCTCCGCGAACGGCAAGGCCGCGGGCCTGAACGAGACCGCCGGCTTCGTCAAGCTGGTTGCTGACGCCGAGTTCGGCGAGCTGCTGGGCGGCCACATGGTCGGCGCCAACGTCTCGGAGCTCCTGCCGGAGCTGACCCTGGCTCAGCGCTTCGACCTGACCACTGAGGAAATCGGCCGCAACATCCACACGCACCCGACCCTGTCGGAGGCGATGAAGGAAGCTGCCGAGGGCATCGGCGGCCACATGATCAACCTCTAAGATGCTCAAGCTCTAAGGAGCCTTTCTTAGGCACCTATCCGGATTCCCTGCCCCACCCGTTGGGGGAGGGAATTTTTGCGTTTTATAGACCGAGCGGTTCGAATTTTGCTAGGCTTCACTAGACCGCTTAGTTCATGGGCGTGCCCAGGCCGGGCGCGCCGAATAACGCAAAGGACAAACGCATGAAGCTTCGCCGCATTATCGCTACCGCCACCGCCGTGGCCGTCGCCAGCACCGGGCTGGCGGCCTGCTCTAGCTCCGACGGGGAGGGCAAGGACCAGAAGATCGTCGTCGGCACCACCGATGCTGCGAAGAAGGCCTGGACCGCCTTCGAGGAGGTGGCCGAGGAGAACGGCTTCAACATCGAGGTCGAGAACTTCGAGGACTATGCCACCCCGAACGTCGCGCTGGCGCAGAGCCAGAACGACATCAACAACTTCCAGACCCTGCGCTTCCTGGCGGAGTACAACGTGGGCAACGCCGAGGATCTCGTGCCGATTGTCTCCACGGAGATCGTGCCGCTCGCGCTGTTCTGGAAGGACCACGACTCCCTGGATGGCATCGAGGGCGAGACGGTGGCCATCCCGAACGACCCGTCCAACCAGGGCCGTGCGCTCAACGTGCTGGCCGCCGCGGGCCTGGTCGAGCTGACCGTCGAGGGTAGCCTCTCGCCGACGCCGGCCGACGTCGACGAGGCCAAGTCCAAGGTCAAGGTCACCACCGTCGATGCCGCCCAGACCACCTCCGCGTGGGGCGAGGGCACCCCGGCCGTCATCAACAACTCCTTCCTGGAGCGCGCCGGCATCGACCCGACCACCGCCGTGGCCCAGGACGATCCGGCTTCCGACGAGGCCGCGCCGTACATCAACGCCTTCGTTGTGCGCGCCGAGGACAAGGACAACGAGGTCTACCGCGAGCTGGCGCAGCTGTGGCACGACCCGAAGGTCCAGGCCGCCGTCGACGAGGACTCCCAGGGTACCTCCGTCCAGGTCCAGCGCTCCTCGGAGGAGATGGACGAGGTCCTGCAGCGCGTCATGGACGAGCTCGAGGCGGAATAGCCGCACCCACCCGCTTAGTACGGCGCCACCGCCGAGCGGTGCGTGTCGATGTCCAGCGCCTCGTGGATGGGCGGGAACGCCCGTTGGGCGCAGTTGCTGCGGGGGCAGATGCGGCAGCCGGCGCCGATCGGGGTGGCGCTGGACATGTCGGATAAATCGAGGCCGGCGGCGTAGACGGTGCGGTCGGCGTGCCGGGCCTCGCAGCCGAGCCCGATGGCGAACATCTTGTTGGTGTCGCCGTAGCGGCCCTGCAGGTACTGGACGGTCCGGGCCACCCACAGGTAGTTGCGGCCGTCCGGCATCTGCGCCAGCTGCCGGGAGATGGTGCCGGGCCGGGAGAAGGTCTCGTAGATATTCCACAGCGGGCAGGTGCCGCCGGAATTGGAAAAGTGCACGCCGGTGGCGGACTGCCGCTTGGACATGTTGCCCGCGCGGTCCACGCGCACGAAGGTAAAAGGAATGCCGCGCTGGTTGTCGCGCTGCAGGGTGGACAGCCGGGAGGCGACCGTCTCGTAGCCCACGCCGAAGGACTGGCACAAAAACTCCACATCGTAGCCGGACTTTTCGGCCTCCGCGTGGATTAAGCCGTAGGGCAGCACGGTCGCGGCCGCGAAATAGCTAGCGATGCCGCGCAGCGCCAACCGGCGCGAGGCCTGGGAGGTAAACGGCTCCTCGTCGGCGGCGTCGTTGATGAGATCGCCGGCCTCCAGGAATCCCAGCTCCGTGGCCATGCGGAAGGCGCGCTGGCCCTCGGTCAGCCGGCTGGCCAGCAGCAGGGTGCCGGCCTCCCGGTCGAGCCGGTGGAGGGTGCCGTCGAGCTGGCCGACGGTCTTGATCTCCAGGTTGTGCTTGGTGCGCAGCCGGTCGGCCAGGGCCTGCTCGGTGTCGCGGATGTGGAAGGGCTCGACGCCCAACTCGCCGGCCAGGTCCTCGGCGTGGTGGTCGAGGCCGTCGAGGTAGTTCTGGCGGGCGTAGAAGAAGTCACGGACCTCGTCGTGGGGCATCGATAGCGCCTGCGCCGAGTCCGTGACGCGGCGCGAGTCCGTGGCCAGGGAGAGCTTGTCACGGACGTTGCGGTAGCGCCGGTGCATGTCCACGAGCGTGCGGGCGACGGTGGGGTGGTTGTAGACCAGCTCGGACAGCTCCTGCAGCTCCACGGGGGAGGGGCAGAGCTCCTTGTCCTGGATGACGTCCTGGATTTCGGCGAGCAGCCGGGAGTCGTCGTCGCGGGAGAAGAACGTGGCGTCCACGCCGAAGACCTCGGTGATGCGCAGCAGGACGGGCACCGTCAGGGGGCGCACGTCGTGCTCGATCTGGTTCACGTAGCTAGCAGACAGGCCCAGGGTGGACGCCAGGGAGGCCTGGCTGAGGTCTCTTTCGCGTCGCAGCTGCCGCAGCCGGGAGCCCACGTAAGTCTTCGTCATGACGGTTAGATTACCTCCCTAATGCCCCTATAACAGTGTTTTAGCAAATTTTGTGTGAAGGTTCTTAGCGGTGGTGTGAAAGTAGTGCTTAGGGGATAAAAGGTACGAACGTCCGGTTTTGAAAAACGCCCGATCCGGGGGCGATACCTGCGAAAGTATGACACCAATTGGGGTAAGTCATTCACCATTAACGCGCCGGGTGACCAACCTCACAAATGTCAAAATAATTACACAACACACGTGTTTTCTAATTGCGAGTTGCCAAGGTGGCGCCCCGTTTCCTAAAACGCAGATTTGGACACCCTTACCTAAAGCTGGGTAATTTCGGCCAAGGCAAAATTTGCCTCCGGTCCTTTAGGCCAGCTCATAACTAGGAGAAAGGCCCATATCCTGCGTAAAGTCTAGGTTGACTATGGAGGTGTCATGACTTTGAAGAAACCTGACCGTGAGGCAATCGCTCACGGTCGTATCAGTGAAGAACCGATCCGCCAGACCCCCGGCGTCCCGTCGTGGGCTCTCAAGCTCATCATGGCGGTCAGCGGTCTCTTGTTCGCTTTGTTCGTCGTCGGCCACATGGCCGGCAACCTGAAGCTGTACATGCCCGCCCATGGCGGGGAGGAAGCCCTGGACGTCTACGGCGAGTTCCTGCGCTCCCTGGGTGAGCCGCTGCTGCCGCACGGCACGGCCCTGTGGATCATCCGCATCGTGCTCCTGGTTGCCCTGGTCGGCCACATCTACGGTGCTATCGCGCTGCACTCGCGCTCCAAGGCTTCGCGCGGCAGCTTCCGCCGCTCCAACCTGATGGGCGGCCTGGACTCTTTCGCTACCAAGTCCATGCTGGTCACCGGCATCGTGCTGCTGCTGTTCCTCATCTTCCACCTGCTGGACCTGACCATGGGCGTGGCCCCGGCCGCTCCGGACGCCTTCGTCCACGGCGCCGTCAAGGCCAACATGATTGCTACCTTCAGCCGCTGGCCCGTGACCATCTTCTACGTGCTGGCCATGTGCTGCCTGTTCCTGCACCTGACCCACGGCATCAAGCTGGCTGCGTCTGACCTGGGTATCACCGGATACAAGTGGCGTCAGACCTTCCTGGTGCTGGCCTACCTGATTCCGGCCATCGTCTGCATTGGCAACATCGTTATGCCCCTGTCCGTCGCCTTTGGCTTCGTCAGTTAGTAACTAGGACTGATAGGAATATTTGAACCCATGACTAATACCGAACTGAAGCGAGAGCACCCGGACTTCTCGCACCCAGAGTCCATCGTCGAGGGCGTGCGCCCCGGCAAGATCCTGGAGTCGAACGAGCCCCACGGCGTCCCGATGAAGGACATGTGGAGCTACCAGAAGGACCACATGCAGCTGGTCTCCCCGCTGAACCGCCGCAAATTCGAGGTCCTCGTGGTTGGCACCGGCCTGTCCGCCGGCGCCGCCGCGGCCTCCCTCGGCGAGCTCGGCTACAACGTGAAGGTCTTCACCTACCACGACTCCCCGCGCCGTGCGCACTCCATCGCGGCCCAGGGCGGCGTGAACTCTTCGCGCTCCAAGAAGGTCGACAACGACTCGGCTTACCGCCACACCAAGGACACCGTCAAGGGCGGCGACTACCGCTGCCGCGAGTCCGACTGCTGGCGCCTGGCCTCCGAGTCCGGCCGTGTCATCGACCACATGAACGCCATCGGCGCCCCGTTCGCCCGTGAGTACGGCGGCACCCTGGCCACCCGTTCCTTCGGTGGTGTGCAGGTCTCCCGTACCTACTACACCCGTGGCCAAACGGGTCAGCAGCTGCAGCTGTCGACCACCTCGGCGCTGTACCGCCAGATCGGCCTGGGCAACGTGGAGCTGTTCTCCCACCACGATCTGCAGGACATCATCACCTACGATGACAACGGCACCAAGCGCGCCGGCGGCATCGTCACCCGTAACCTGATTACCGGCGAGCTCAAGGCCTTCACCGGCCACGCCGTCATCCTGGGTACCGGTGGCTACGGCAACGTCTTCCACATGTCCACCCTGGCGAAGAACTCGAACGCCGGCGCCATGATGCGCGCCTACGAGCAGGGCGCCTACCTGGCCTCCCCGTCGTTCATCCAGTTCCACCCGACGGGCCTGCCGGTCAACTCCGAGTGGCAGTCGAAGACCATCCTGATGTCCGAGTCGCTGCGTAACGACGGCCGCATCTGGTCCCCGAAGACCGAGGGCGATGACCGCGACCCCAACTCCATCCCGGAGGAGGAGCGCGACTACTTCCTGGAGCGCCGCTACCCGGCCTTCGGCAACCTGGTCCCGCGTGACGTCGCCTCCCGCGCCATCTCCCAGCAGATCAACGCCGGCCTCGGCGTGGGCCCGCTGAAGAACTCGGTCTACCTGGACTTCCGCGACGCCATCGAGCGCCTCGGCAAGGACAAGATCCGCGAGCGCTACTCGAACCTGATCGAGATGTACAAGGAAGCCATCGGCGAGGACGCCTACGAGACCCCGATGCGCATCGCCCCGACCTGCCACTTCACCATGGGTGGCCTGTGGAGCGACTTCAACGAGATGACCTCCATCGACGGCCTGTTCGCCGCCGGTGAGTGCTCCTGGACCTACCACGGCGCTAACCGCCTGGGCGCGAACTCGCTGCTGTCGGCTTCCGTGGATGGCTGGTTCACCCTGCCGTTCACCATCCCGAACTACCTGGCTAACCACCTCGGTGAGGACAAGCTGGCCGAGGACTCCGAGGCCGCACAGCGCGCCCTGGAGCGCGCTAAGGGCCGCATCGACCGCCTGATGAACGTCCGCGGCAACGACCCGCACGGCCCGGCCTACTACCACCGCAAGCTGGGCGAGCTCCTCTACTGGGGCTGCGGCGTGTCCCGCAACGTCGAGGATCTGAAGACCACCATCGGCAAGATCCGCGAGCTGCGCGCCGAGTTCTGGGCCAACGTCCGGATCCCGGGCTCCGCCGAGGACATGAACCAGGTGCTCGAGTACGGCGCCCGCGTGGCCGACTACTTGGACCTGGGTGAGCTGATGTGCATCGACGCCCTGGACCGCGACGAGTCCTGTGGCGCGCACTTCCGCGACGATCACCTGTCCGAGGACGGCGAGGCCGAGCGAGACGACGAGCACTGGTGCTTCGTCTCCGCTTGGGAGGCGGGCGAAGGTGAGCACGAGTTCATCCGCCACGCCGAGCCCCTGTACTTTGATTCGATCCCGCTGATGACAAGGAACTACAAGTAATGAAACTGACACTTGAGATCTGGCGTCAGGCCGGACCGACCCAAGAAGGCAAGTTTGAGACGGTCCAGGTCGACGACGCTGAAGAGCAGATGTCCATCCTGGAGCTGCTGGACCACGTCAACGACGGAATCATCGAGCGTGGCGAAGAGCCGTTCGCGTTCGCTTCCGACTGCCGCGAGGGCATCTGCGGCACCTGTGGTCTGACTGTTAACGGCCGCCCGCACGGCCCGGGCCAGAACACCCCGGCCTGCCAGCAGCGCCTGTTCCAGTTCAACGACGGTGACACCGTCAAGATCGAGCCCTTCCGCTCCGCGGCCTACCCGGTCATCAAGGACATGGTGGTCGACCGCAGCGCCCTCGATCACGTGATGGAGCAGGGTGGCTACGTCTCCATGGACGCCGGCACCGCCCCGGACGCCGACACCATGCACATCAACCACGAGACCGCCGAGCACTCGCTGGACCACGCGGCCTGCATCGGCTGCGGTGCCTGCGTGGCGGCCTGCCCGAACGGCGCAGCCCACCTGTTTACCGGCGCCAAGCTGGTGCACCTGTCGCTGATGCCGCTGGGCAAGGAAGAGCGCGGTCGTCGCGCCCGCAACATGGTCGACGACCTGGAGCAGAACTTCGGCCACTGCTCGCTGTACGGCGAGTGCGCCGACGTTTGCCCGGCCGGCGTTCCGCTGACCGCGGTCTCCGCGGTCACCCGCGAACGTGCCCGTGCTGCTTTCCGCGGCAAGGACGACTAGACTATAGTCAGTAGAGAAACACCAGTAACAACCGATTCCGGCAGAAAGTTCATCCCTATGAGCACTCATTCCCAGGCAATCGCGGATCACGCGAGCGAGACCTACCCGGAGTTTTCCGGCAAGATCCAGGACAACTACATCGAGGGCTACGAGCCCATGTCGTTCGCCGCGCCGCACTCTTCGCTGCTGCGCACCTCCACCTGGGTGGGCATGGGCCTCATCATGGGCATCCTGCCGGCCATCGGCATCATCACCTGGGGCCTTGGCATTTACCTGTTCCCGAACGGCACCGCCTCCGAGGCGCACGTGGACACCACCATCATCATCGGTGTGGTCCTGGCCGTCATCATCTCCATCGCGGCCATCGTCTCCGTGAAGTTCGGGCGCCGCTACTACCACCAGTACCGCAAGGAAACTGGTCGCGTTAACTAGGCCAAACGCCAAGGACACAAGCCGTACCCGTTGCTGGCGGGTGCGGTTTTTTCTTGCCCTAAAGGGCTTAACGATGCCACCTCGCCCGGCCCAGCACCCCGGCGCCGGGCCCCACATGAGGCAGAATGGTTAAGTAAAAAGACACTGCGCGGCGGTTAAGGAGTATTCACGTTGGGCAAGCACAGCACTGTTGCTAGCTACGAGGGGGCTAGCCTCGAGGGCCAGGCACTGGAGGCCAGCGCCGGTGGCATCGCTAGCCGCCCCGTGCCGGGGCCGTCGCCGGAGGTGGAGCAGGAGCGGCGCCGCACGCTGCGGAACCACAAGATTTTCGTCACCGCGCTGCTGGGCCTGGCGGCCGTCATCTTCTTCGCGTGCTCCTGGTGGCAGAACCAGCCCGGGGGCGCGCCGGTGTGGGTCGGCTACGTGCGCGCGGCCGCGGAGGCCGGCATGGTCGGCGGCCTGGCGGACTGGTTCGCCGTCACGGCGCTGTTTAGGCACCCGATGGGCATCCCCATCCCGCACACGGCGCTCATCCCGCGCAAGAAGGACCAGGTGGGCGAGGCCCTGTCGGAGTTCGTCGGGGAGAACTTCCTCAACGCCGAGCTGATCACGGACAAGGTCTCCCAGGCGCAGCTGCCGGACAAGCTGGGCCGCTGGCTGTCCCAGGAGGAAAACGCCGCGAAGGCCTCCCGGGAGGCGGGCAAGTTGACGGCCAACGCCATCCGGGCGCTGGACCCGAAGGACGCCGAGGCGCTCATCCAGTCCCAGATCCTGGACCGGCTGGCCGAGCCCGAGTGGGGCCCGCCGGCCGGGCGGCTGCTGGAAGGGCTTATCGCCGACGGCAAGGTCGAGCCCGTCGTCGACGAGCTCATCGATTACGCCCACGCCAAGGTCGGCCAGATGGAAGAGCCCGTCGTGCGGCTCATCGACGAGCGCATGCCGCAGTGGGCGCCGCGCTTTGCGCGCTCGCTGGTGGGCGAGAAGGTTTACCGGGAGCTGGTCCAGTTCGCCGACGAGGTCAAGGCGGACAAGAACCACCCAGCCCGCCAGTCCATTCGCCGCAGCCTCGACAAGTTTGCCGACGACCTGCAGCACGACCCGGGCATCATCCGCCGCGTGGAGGAGCTCAAGGTCGACCTGATGGGCTCGGAGCGCATGCAGCGCGCCCCGCAGGCCATCTGGCGCCAGTCGGCGGCCGCCATCATCGCGCAGGCCGAAGACCCGGACTCGATGCTGCGCGAGAAGATCCGGGACCTGTGCCTGCAGTGGGGCACCAATATCTGCGAGGACCCGCAGCTGCGCGCCAGCCTGGACCGCCGCATCAACGGCACCGCGGCCTTCCTAGCGGACAACTACTCCGGCGAGGTCACCTCGATCATTTCCGAGACCATCGAGCGCTGGGACGCGGAGGAAGCCTCCGAAAAGATCGAGCTCATGGTCGGCAAGGATCTACAGTTCATCCGCCTGAACGGCACCATTGTCGGTGCGCTGGCCGGCTTGGTCATCTACACTGTTAATCACCTCATATTTGGCGTTTAGGGACGGCGTTCTGGGACTTCCCACTGGGCTCTCTCCGCGGCGCCGAATCCGCCTGCACGACCAGTTTTTAAAAATCCCATACCGGCACGACCTAAAGAACCGAACGAAAGTATTTCCCCGAGGAGAAAACCATGGCCGAGCACACGCAGCAGCCGGACAACGGAAACAATGACAAGTCCATCGCGGATTCGCTGAAGGAATCCTGGGGCCCGATCAAGGAGGCCGGCGCCTCCGCCCTGGGCGTGGCGAAGGACTTCACGGACCGCTTCCGCGAGGACCGCAGCAGCCACGCAACCGATAAGCCGGAGGTCGGCGAGGACGCCTCCCTGGTGGACAAGGCGAAGGCCGCCGCGAAGGACTACGGCGGATCCCTGCGCCGCGCGGTGGAGGGCACCAAGGACTCCGAGTCCTTCAACGCCGCCAAGGACAACTTCGGCCAAGCCTACAACGCCACTAAGGACGGCGTGAATGAGGCCGTCAACACCGCCCAGGAGCGCCGCCGCGCCAACGGTGCGACCACCGAGCAGGAAGGCGCCGGCAAGCACGCCAAGGGCGCGGATTCGGTGGCGGATCCGACGCAAGATATCATCGATGGAGAGGTAATCTCCACTGAGGACAACCAAGAGAAGTAGGTTTAACAGCTAGTGTTCTTTCTCGATAATCCCGTTATTTTCGTACTGACCGCGATCGAGACGGTGCTGTTCTGGGGCGTGGCCATCGCCGCCATCGTGGGCGCCGTGATGGCCGCCAACACCCGGGAGGACGCGTTTACCGCCGGGGACCGCCAGTCCAAGATGACGTGGGTTGCGATCATGGCCGGCTCGGCCCTGGCACTGCTGCTGAACCTGCCCTTCCTGAAGTGGATCGCGGCGGTCTGCGTGGGCGTCTACTGGTTCGACGTGCGCCCGCAGCTGCGCGCCCTCATCAACGGCGACTACCGCTACTAGACCCAGCGCCACAATGTCGCTCAATGATGCCGAGTGGCTCGCCCAGCGGGTCTTCCGCGACCTGACCCGCGCGTCCCGGCCGCAGGTGGAGCGCGCCCTGCAGGAATCCGCCGGCCCCGTACTGCTCAGCCCGCACCACCTGCCGCAGGCCGCCGCCGGCCACGTAGCGGCCGTCGCCGGTTTTCCCACCGGTAGGCACCACAGCCTGATTAAGGCGACGGAGGCCCGCCTGGCGGTCCAGAACGGCGCCGCCGAAATCTGGGTGGCTGTCGATGCCACCTTGAACGACCCCAACGCCCTGCTCACCGATCTGGTCACGGTCCGCGAGGCCTGCCCCGACCCGGTCGTGCTGGGCGTCATTCTGCCGGCTGCCGATGCCGCCGCCGACGCTACCGTGGTCGACACGGTGCTCGACACGGCCGAAAAGGCCGGCTACCAGCGCGCCATCAGCCGCGGCGACCAGGAGGGGCCAGAGACGACCCGCCTCGAGCAGGTCTACTGGGCGGATTCCCCCTTGGATACCGCGCAGCAGGTGGACGCGCTGGCCGCCGGCCGCGTGGCCGTCGCCACGCCTTAGGCCGGCTGCTGTTCCTGCTCGTTGGCGGCCCCGCCGGCGGCGTTCTGCGCCTCGGAGAGCTTGACGTTATCCCCAGCCACGGTGATCTTCAGCGTGCCCTCCTGGACCTGCACGTCCTCGATGGCCAGCGCGTTGCCGGCCATCTGATCGGACAGGCCGTCGGACAGCGACTGGGTGATTTGCTGGGTGACCTCCGCGGGCAGCTCCATGCCGAAGAGGGTGGACTTGGTGGCCTCGATCTTCAGGTTGCCGTCGGCGGCGTGCGGGGTCAGCGACAGGGTGGCCAGCCCGCCGCCCAGCTGCACCTCGAGGACGTTTTCGGCGTCCTTGGAGGTGATGTCGGTGACCACGATATCGCCCAGCATGTCCAGGCCGGACTGTTCGCGCAGGCTGTCCTGGAAGGTCTTGAGCAGGAACTCGTCGGGCAGGGTGGTGGTGGCCACCAGGTGCCCGGCGGTCTCGGTGTTCATCTCCAGGTCGGTGACCTCGAGCTGCGCGGCGGGCTGGCCCTTGATGCCCGCGTCCGAGATGTCCAGCGTGGAGGGCACGTCCATGTTGATCTGCCCGATGGTGCCGCTGAGCACGCCGATGACCAGCGGGCTGGCGCCGAAGTTCACGGAAGGATCTTCCTGCATCACCACGCCGTCTGCCTCGGCGTTCTCGCGCAGCTGTGTTTTCATCCTGTCTCCGACGAACCAGCGCAGGCCGAACTCGGCGACGAGGACGAGAACCAGGAGGGCGACGAGCACCCCGACGATGATCTTCCAAGCCGTCGATGCGGCAGATTTCTTTTGAGCCATGCACACCAGTTTCGCCCATAACGGTGGGCTTCGGCAATGCGGGGCGCAAAAATCGCCCTAGGGGGCGACGAATTCCCAGTCAACGGTCAGCTGGTTGTCGCGCAGCCGGCGGCGGGAGGGCGCGATGGGCAGGCCGGCATCGCGAAGCAGGGCCTGGGCCATCCGCCAGCGCACGCGCGGGCCGTGCGGCGCCCAGCCGGCGCAGTGATCCCAGGCGCGATCCGCGGCCGAAAGCAGCTCGTAGATGCCCTCGCCCGGCACGTTGCGGTGGATGAGCGCCTTCGGCAGGCGCTCGGCGAGCTGGGAGGGCCGCTCCACGTCGAAGGGATCCCACGCCAGGGTCAGCGTCTGCGGGCCGGCAGCGTCCAGCAGGATCCAGGTGGCGCGGCGGCCCAGCTCGTCGCAGGTGCCCTCCACGAAGACCCCGCCCGGGGCCAGCCGCGCGCAGACCGTCTCCCAGGCCTCCGGAACCTGGTCGACGTCGTACTGGCGCAGCACGTTGAAGGCGCGCACCAGGTGCGGGCGGTAGCCGGCCAGCTCGAAGCCGCCGAGCTCGAATTCCACGCCGTCGCGCGGCGGCAGGACCCGCTCCGGGTTGACCTCCAGCCCCGTGACCCGCGTGTGCGGGTTGATCCGGCGCAGCCAGCGCGCCCATTCCACGGTGGTGGTGTGGGAGGCACCGTAGCCGACGTCGATGGCGTGCGGGACCGGGTGGCTGCGCAGCAGCGAGGCGATGTCCGGGTGGGCGTGCATCCACCGGTCGCAGCGCCGCAGCCGGTTGACCGCGGTGGTGCCGCGGGTAATGACGCCATAAGGCCGACCCGCGCTGGGGTTAGCCTTCAGGTTATGCGCGTGGTCGGCCATTTAAGGAGCAAGCGTTTAGAGGTTGTCGGTGATCCACTTGTCGGTCAGGGCGCCCTCGTTGTTGAACAGCTCCTCGAGAGCCTCGCCCACCTTGGGCTCGATGGCAGCACCCATCATCGGGATGTTGACGGAGATCTCGTTGGTGTAGGCCAGGGTGGTGGTCTCGCCCTCGCCGGTCAGCTTGATCTCGCCCTTGAAGTCCACCGGGGTGCCCTTGACGTCGGCGGTGTAGTTGGCATCGGCCGCGTTGCCGTCCAGATCGGAGGTGGTGAACACGCGCTTGACCTTCAGGTCCTGGGAAACCATGGCGCGCACGGCCTCCGGCAGCAGGGTGGTCGGCAGGATCTCGTACAGGATCGCGGTGTCGTTGGTGAAGTCGTGCACCTGGCCCGGATCCGGCGACAGGTTGGCTACCACGTACTCCCAGTAAGCCTCGGTACGCAGAGCTTCGTGCACCTTCTCGATGGGCTGATTGATAGTCACGGTGTTTTCGCTACGAGTTGACATGGTATACAGACTACCGTGGATAACGTGCCGAAAGAATTATTGACCCAGCAGCTGAATGAAATTGACGGGGTGGAGCTCGATCCACAGGTGACGTTCGCGGATCTGACCACCTTGCGCATCGGCGGCTCCCCGCGGGCCTGTGTGCGCGCCGCGACCCCCGAAGCAGCTGCCCAAGCCATCGCTGCTATCGATGCCTCCCGCGCGCCCCTAGTCATCGTCGGCGGCGGCTCCAACCTGGTCGTCGCCGACGGCCAGCTCGACTACGTCGCCGTGCTGCTCGACTTCGACGCCGTGGCCATCGATGCCGAGTCCGGCATCGTCCGCGCCCAAGCCGGCGCCAACTGGGACGCCGTGGTAGCTGCCACCGTCGAGGCGGGCCTGGGCGGCATCGAGTGCCTGTCCGGCATCCCGGGCAACGCGGGCGCCGTACCCGTCCAAAACGTCGGCGCCTACGGGGCGGAAATTTCCGACGTGCTCACCCAGGTCAAGCTCTACCACCGTGACAGTGGACAGACCGAGTGGGTGCCGGCCAGTGACCTGGAACTGGCCTACCGCTACTCCAACCTGAAGTTCACCGGCCGCGCCGTCGTGCTGGAAATCGAGCTGCAGCTGACCACCGACGGGCTCTCCCGGCCCCTGCGCTTCGGCCAGCTCACCGACACCCCGGGCGAGCAGCGCCCCGTCGCCGACGTGCGCGAGCAGGTCCTCAGCCTGCGCCGCGGCAAGGGCATGGTCCTAGACGCCAGCGACCACGACACCTGGTCCGCCGGCTCCTTTTTCACCAACCCCATCGTGCCCAGCGCCGTCGCCGATTCCATCCAGGCCGCCACCGGCGAGGACTCCATGCCGCGCCATGTTGTTTCTGGTGGTGCTTCTGTTGGAAACGGCGAGAGCGGCACCCAGGAGAAACTGAGCGCCGCGTGGCTCATCCAGCGCGCCGGCTTCGACAAGGGCTACCCCGGCCACGGGGCCGCCACCCTGTCTACCAAGCACACGCTGGCGCTGACCAACCGGGGCGGGGCCAGCGCGGACGACATCGTTCGGCTCGCCCGCGACATCCGCGCCGGGGTAAAGAAGGCCTTCGGCGTGGAGCTGGTGCCCGAGCCGGTCTGGCTGGGCGTGAGTATTTAGCTACTTGTCCTCGGGCTGCTTGTCCTCTAGCTACTTATCCTCGGCCATGACCTGGTCCCACTCGTCCTTCTTGTCCAGGAAGGCGCGGGCGGCTTCCTGCGCGCCCTCGAGGGAGTGGTTGGCACCCCAGCCGCACTGGACCTCGTTGGCGGCGGGGACCTCGGTGGCGTTCAGGATGTCGTTCAGCCCGCCCTCGAGCGCGCGCAGCAGCTCCTCGCGGCCCATGCCGTTGGTGATGGCGTAAAAGCCGGTCAGGCAGCCCATCGGGGCAAAGCCGATGAGCTTGTCGGTGTAATTGCGCATGAACTGGGCCATCATGTGCTCGATGGAGTGCATGGCCTTCGGGTCCAGGTGCTCCTTGTTGGGCTGGCAGAAGCGCAGGTCGTACTTGATGACCTCCTTGCCATCGCCCAGATCCGTCTTGCCGGCCACGCGCACGTACGGCGCGGCCACCAGGCGGTGGTCCAGCTCGAAGGATTCGACGTTCGACGGGGTCTTTTCGGAAGCATTGTTCTTTTCAGTCATGCCTCCCAGTCTAACGACACCCCGCCGGGGTGGGTGTCCATTTCTTGCGCACCCAGCGGGTGCTTTAAGGTCTATAGCTGTGACTAAGCACGAACCGGCGGACGCTGTACCCGTGGAGACCGTCGTCCCCATGGACGGCTCCGACGTCTTGCGCGTGGCCGGCCACTCGGGGGACGCCGATCCCTTAGCCCGCAGCAACCGGCTGCGCAAGGACAGCTGGGCGCTGGTCTTCCGGCGTACCTGGCGCGACTTCTTCCACGACGGCTTCTTGGACCGCGCCGCCGCGATGACCTACTTCACCCTCATGGCCTTTGCCCCGACGGTGCTGGCGGCCTATTCCATCGCCACGCTGCTGTTCGCCAGCCGCAAAGAAGAAGTCCTGCGGGTGACCTCGGAATTTATCGACCAATACCTGCCGCATACCTTCGAGGAGCAGGCCAATTCCATCGTCGGCTCCATCATCGGCTCGACGGCCGAAGGCACCCTGGCGCTGGTGATCTCGGTGCTCATCTCCCTGTTTTCCGCCTCCGCCTACGTGCGGGCCTTTTCGCGGACCGCGAACCTGGTCTACGGCCGGATGGAGGGCCGCAGCCTCATCCGCACCTGGTCGCTGATGTGGGGCCTGACGCTGGTGCTGGTCATCGGCGCGGTCATCGTGCTCTTTGCCAACCTGCTGCGCGATACCATCGTCACCGGCGCCATCCAGCCCGTCGCCGACCAGCTCGGGCTCCAAGAGGCCGCCGAATTCCTCATCAGCATCTTCCTGCCGGTGTGGAACTGGCTGCGATTCCCCATCACGCTGCTGGTGGTCCTGACCCTCGTGGCGGTGCTCTACCACTACGCGCCCAACGTGCGTCCCGAGCGCTTCCGCTGGCTGACCCTGGGCTCCATCGTCGCTGTCGGGGTCAACGGCCTGGTCTGGTTCGCTTTCGGCTTGTTCGTGCAGTACGTGGCCAGCATGAGCGCCTACGGCGCCATCAGTACCGTCATGGCCCTGTTCGCTGCGATCTGGATCATGAATACGGTGCTCATCGTGGGCATCAAGATCGACGCCGAGATCCTGCGCGCCAAGGAACTGCAGCTGGGCCTGCATTCGGAGCAGCACATCCAGGCCGCCCCGCGCGACGACACCGCCGCCCGCGCCCAACTCGCCGCCCAGGAAGACCTCTGGGCCCGCTCCGGAGACATCCGCGATGCCGCCGAGGCCGACAGCCCCGAAACCCCGGACGAGTCCTAGGCGGCTGTCAGCCGGCGGGCGCAGGGCTAGCGTTTGCTAGCCGATCAGCAGGAACGCGAACAAGGTGTTGAGCACCGTTGCGGCGACCATCGGCACGGCGGTGCGCTTGACCAAGCGGACGGGGTTGACGTTGATGGCGCCGGAGACGATGATGACCGCGGCGTTGACGGGGGAGGCCTGCCGCATCAGATTCGAGGTGCCCCAGATTGCAGTGAGCATCTGTGGGGCGTGGATGGACGTGTCGGCGGCCAGCGAGGGAACGACCTCAGAAAAGGCGAAGTAGGGAGCAGTACCAGACCCAGTGAGCGCGGCCATCGCTGCGGTGGCTAGCACGAAGATGAGGACGATGACCACGGCGGCGCCGCGCGAACCTTCAGTGGCGCTAATGAGCATGTCGATGACGCCCATTTGCGTGATGCCCTCGATGAGCACCGCGGCCGCGACCAACAGGGCCACGACGCCAGCCGCACCTTCGCCCATCCCCTTGAAGAAAGACTTGCCGGAGTCGAGCGCGCCATTGATAGAGCGGTGCCGGACCGACTCAATCAGCATGGCGATGAGGAGGGAAACCACCGTGACAGGGAGAATGCCAGCCTCGAAAGGAAGGGCTCCCAGCCGGTTTAGAGCAGCCGAAATAAGAATGAGCACTAGCGGAAGCAGGGGCAGCAGGGCGTAGTAGCGCGGTAGGCCTGCGGCGCGCTCGATGGCGTCCCGTGCGGTCTGGTCTGAGGCGTCGGTAGGGACGGCATCGTCGGCAGTAGCGGCTTTATCCGCGGCGGCCTCCTTCAGGTCACAGCGGCGCTGCCACCACACGTGGATGAATGCTGTAATGACCAGCGTCGGAACGGTGGCCCAGGCGACCGAACCGTAAACGAATTCAGTGACGGACATGTCGGTGAGATCGGCGCCCTGGATGAGGCCGGCCTCTAGCGGGGTAGGGATGATGGTCGAAGACGTGACCACAATGGCGCCCACGGTGAGCGGAGTCAGCCCCGCGGCGATGAGGGCCGGCAACAGGGTGGCTACCAGGAGCAGCGAGAGGGAGGCGGCCGAGGGAATAACCAGGGAGAGCAGGTTACCTATCAGGAAACCGACTGGCACGAGCCAGTAGGAGCCCTTAAAACGGCGCAGCGGGCTGGAGAGCGCGACGACTGTCTTCGCGTCCGCGCCGATATGGCGCATATAAGACACGAAGCCGAAGAGCACCATGATCGCCATACCGATGCCGGAGAAGCGCTCCTTGAACAGGGATTCCACGACGAGCAACTGGTCGTAGAAGGAATTACCGGTGGGGTCGATTTCGGTGGCTCGGAACTCGGCGCGGCCGGTGGCAGCGGCGAGCATTAAGAGGATGACGCCAGTAAAGAAAATGGCAGAAGCTGCGTGAACCTTCTTGTAAATGAGGTAAGCCACCGCGGCGATGGAAAGCAGGGAGATGAACAGGTAGAGCATAAGGAGCCCTTTCGCTGATGGAGAGAGACAGGACTTGTTATAACCACTGCTGTTTTAGGATATCACCATCGCAGGCCGGTCACTCCCGAAATGGGAATAGAAATGAGAATCGTTATAAAAGTCAAAGCGAGAGTTCCGGGCAAGTTTGGGGCTGGGAGCCCGTCCTGGAACGCAAAACTTGTCCGGAACTCGCATTGGGGTCGCCGGGAGTGCGTTGGATGCGCCGGCAGGCTTGGGCACTGCCGTCGCTGGGCCGCGGCCGGGACACCTCAGGGCGGTTTAAGGCTGCCCAGGGCTTCCCGGCAAGAAAAGAGAGTTCCGGGCAAGTTTAGGGCTGGAACCCTGCCCCGGAGGGCAAAACTTGTCCGGAACTCTCGTGGTGGCGCCTAGAGCGGCTGGAGTGCCTAGAGCGCTAGGCCTCCGGGTAGAAGCCGTCCGCGCCGAGGCGGGCGTTCTCGTCCAGGAGCATGGCGGCCTCGGCCTGCTTGGACTCGCCGGGCAGGCGGCGGGACTCGATGATCTCGAACAGCGGGGCGCGGCCCAGCATGCCGGCCTCGAAGTGGGCGTGCCCGCGGGCTAGGCGCTGGTTGGCGTGGGCTAGCCAGGCATCGGCGGCGTCTTGGCCGCGCTGTTGGCGCACCGCGGCGTAGAAGACGCCGGGGTGGGCGTAGACCAGCAGGGCGCCGACGTGGCCGAAGCCCAGGGAGGTCAGCGCCGCCGCGCGGACGGGCTGGCCGCCGCCGGCAAGATCCAGCGGGCTGCGCAGCCAGACCAGGTTCTTCGCCTTGGGCGCAATCAGCGGATCCACGCAGTCCAGCGACACGTTCGCCGGCAGGACGCCGGTGCGGAAGACGTCGATGAGCCCGCCCGTCTGGAACAGGGCCGCGCCCGCCTTGGAGTGGCCGGTCAGGGTCTTCTGCGAGATGACGAACAGCGGCTGGTCGGCATCGCGGCCGATGGCCGGCCAGAGCAGGGAGTGCAGCTCCGACTCGTTCGGGTCGTTGGCGTTGGTGGAGGTGTCGTGCTTGGACAGCACGCTCACGTCGTTGGGGGAAAGCCCCAGCCCGCGCAGCGACTTGGCCAGGCGGGAGTTCTCCCGGCCGCGGCCGGCACCCAGCGCACCCAGGCCCGGGGCCGGGATGGAGGTGTGCGCGCCGTCGCCGTAGGAGGCCGCGTGCGCGACCACGGCGTGGACCGGCAGGCCGAGCTCGGCGGCCAGGCTGCCGCGGGCCAGGATGACGGTGCCGCCGCCCTCGCCCTCGAGGAAGCCGCCGCGGCGCCGGTCGTTGGCGCGGGAGATGAACCGGCCGTCGATGCCCTTGTCCAGCATCGCCGCGGTCTCCGCCGTAGCGTTCATGTCGCCGAAGCCGGTCAGGGACTCGACCTGCACGTCATCGATGCCGCCGGCGATGACCACGTCGGCCTTACCCAGGGCAATCTTGTCCACGCCCTCCTCGATGGACACGGCCGCGGTGGCGCAGGCGCCGATGGGGTGAATCATCGAGCCGTAGCCGCCCACCAGCGACTGCATGGTGTGCGCCGCGATGACGTTCGGCAGCGCCTCCTGCAGGATGTCGCTGGGCCGGTCGCCTCCCAGGAAGCGGGTGACGAAGACCTTGTGCAGGCTCTCCATGCCGCCGATGCCGGTGCCCTGCGTCGTGGCCACCTGGCCCGGGTGCACGGCCTGGAGCAGCTCGGTGGGGCTGAATCCGGCCTGGGTGAAGGCATCGACGGCCGTGACCAGGTTCCAGACCGCCATGCGGTCCAGCGAGTCCAGCATGTGGTCCGGAATGCCCCAGCGGGAGGCGTCGAAGTTGTCCGGCATCTGGGCCGCGATGGTGCGCGTCAGCGTGGCCTTGCGCGGCACCTGCACGCGGGCGCCCTTGAGGCGGGTGACCTCCCACTCGTCGTCGGCCGGCTGAATGCGGACGAAGTCCGGGTCGGCGGTGGCGATGTCGCGGGCGGACTGCTCGTCGGGCACGGTGAAGGTGATGTCGCGGTCCAGGAAGACCTCGGTGAGATCGATGGAGCCCTGGTCGACCAGGTGGTACTTGTCGCTGAGCGTGCGCACGCCGGCGCGCGCGACGACCTCGTCGCGGAAGCGGGAGTAGATCTCCTCCTCGGCGACCTCGTTGCCCTCGGCGTCGAACCAGCCCGGGTGCGGATCCTCCGACCAGGAAATCAGCCCGGTCATCCAGGCCAGCTCGAGCACGCCCGCGGCGGTCAGCTCGGCGCCGCCGTCGCGGTCCAGGCCGTATTCGGCCTCGAAGCGGGTGCGGCCCGAGCCCCAGGAGCTGACCTCGCCCACGCCGGCGATGACCACCAGGTCATCCAGGTCCGTCGTGACGGTGCCAACGCCTTCGTCCGGGGTGGCGCCCAGCACCGGCTGCTGCGGGCGCGCCGGGGTGGGCAGGGCGGTGATCGTGGCGGGGGCTTCGGCTACCTCCTCCGTCGCCGCCGGCTGGGCGGCGGCGTTTTCGGCCAGCTCGCGCAGGGACACGCCCTCCAGCCCGCCGGTCAGGTCGAGCTCGACCGGGGTCTGGGCGGCGCGCTCGCGGTTGTCGGCGGAGGCCAGGTCCAGCAGCTGCGCGGAGATCTCCTGCGGGGACCAGACGTGGATGCCGGCGGCCTCGGCGGCGGGCACCAGGCCGTCGTTACCGCCCATCAGGTGGGTGCCGGCCACCCAGCCGATCTTCGCCTGCGCCAGGGTGACGCCGGCCGGCCAGCCGGCCTCGGCGCTCCACTTGGCCAGGATGGCATCGAGGGCGGCCTTGACCTCGCCGTAGGCGCCGTCGCCGCCGAACACGCCGCGGTTCGGCGAGCCGGGCAGCACGACGTGGCAGCGGGTGTCCACGGCCTGCTGCGCCAGGGAGCTCAGGCCCGCGATGGTGCGCTCCAGCGACCACAGCAGCAGGCGGGCTTGGTTCTCGGTGGCGGAGCCGGCATCGGCCAGCGAGCCGGTAACCGAAGGCGCGGCGAAGGGGAAGGCCAGCGTCGGGGTCAGCGCGGGCTTTAGGATCTTGACCTCGTTGCCCACGGACTCGCGCTGCTCGGTGCCGATCCACTCGATGAGCGAATCCACGTCGCGGAAGCTGGACAGGTTGGCCGGCACCAGCCACAGGGCCGCGCCTGGGGCGGCGTGGCGGGCGTAGAGCTTGCGGGCGAATTCCTTGCGGGACTGGCTGACCCGGGAGGCGGTCATGATGACCGTGGCACCCCCGGCCAGCAGGCCCTCCACCAGGGCGGAGGCAATCGAGCCTGGCGCCGCGCCGGTGACCAGCGCGACCTCGCCGGCAAAGTCGCCGGCCGGGTCCTGGCCCGCCAGCTTGGCGATGCCGCGCAGGCGCCGCTCGGCAGCCTCCGGCAGGTCGCCGTGCTCGGCCCACCAGGTGGCCTGCTCTGCGACGGTCTGGCCCGCCCCGCTAAAGCGGACGGTGTCCTGGTCCGCCGTGTCGGCCGCGTCCGTCTCGCCCAGGGCGATGCGGGCAAGATCCTCGCGGGCGCTGGCCCAGCGGTCGTCGAAGAGGACGGCGCGGTTGGCGTCGAAGGACGGGGTGACCAGCTTGAGCCAGCCGGAGCCGAGCTCGGCCTCGACGGCCTCGATGAGCGTGGTGTCCGGGGCCTCGGGCGTGGTCTCCTGCGGGGCAAGTCCCAGCTGGTCGAGCACCTGGCGCGCGGCGGTGGCCAGCACGCCGTTTTCGCCGGTGACGGTCTCGGCGTAGGCCTCCAGCGCGGCGGAGTCCACCACGCCGCCGCCGGCCGCGGAGCTGGCCGCGCCCTTGCTGACGGTGACGGAGTGATCCGCTGCGACGGCCTCGATGGCCTGGTCCAGAAGGTCGGTGACCGCGGACTTGGAGCTGGCCGAATCCGGCAGGGTGGCCAGGCTGCCGCCGCGCACGGAGTCCTCCGCGCGGGTGCCCAGGAGTACCTCGGCCTCCACGAAGGCGGTCCAGGACTCGGGCAGGCCCCAGGTGCCGGTGACGTACTCGCCCACGAAGGCCGGCTTCAGGCCGGCGGCGCCGAAGAGCTGGCGCAGGCGGGAGCCGATGGCCTCGGTGAGCACGGAGCCGAAGGCGGCGTAGCCGGGCGCGGCGGTGTTGACGCGTTCGCGCAGGGTGGCGACGTCGGCATCGGCGGCGCCGTCGATGGCGGGCACGCCGATCTCGGCCGACATGTCCATCAGCAGCTGGTTGCGGCGCGAGGACACGCCGTTGGTCAGCTCCTCGACGGTGTCCGTGTCATTGATCTGGGACAGGCGGATCTTGTTCTGGAAGGCAAAGAGCACCATGATGGCCTGCGCCGCGTCGAAGTTAAGCTCCGGAGCGGCAGACGCCGGGGCGCCTGCAGCCGGGGCAGCCGGGGCAGCAGGCGTAGACGGAGCCGGGGCAGGCGCGGGGGCCGCGGCCGGCTTGGCGGTGGCCGGCTCAGCAGTGGAGTCCGAGTCTGCGGCCGCGGCCTCCTCCGGCGCCGGGGTGGCTGGGGCGGAGCGCACGTCGGAGAGCATGACCTGGTCCTGGTCGCGCTCGACGTTGTAGACGGGCAGCTCGAGGCCGGCCACGGCGAGGGAGCGCTGCGCCAGGTTGGTCAGCGTCGGGGAGCTGGCCAGGCCGACCTCGATGATCTGGTCGACGCGGCCGAAGAGCAGCTCCTGGGTCTCGATCCAGCGCACCGGGGAGGCGAACTGCCAGGACAGCAGCTCGATCATGAGCAGGCGGGCCAGCTGGTTGTCGTCCATGTCGTCCACGCGCAGGCCGTCCAGGCGGCCGGAGGGCGCCAGCGGGGCGACGGCGTCGACGAAGTCCTGGGTCAGCTCGAACGGGCGGGCCACCAGGTTCGGCACGTAGCGGCCGACCAGGGCGTCCAGGTCGAGCTGCTCCGGCAGGAGCTCGTCCAGCTTGTCGGCAAACGCCGGCACGCCGTCGCGCAGCACGCGGGAGTGGAAGGGCACGTCGATGCCCGGCACCATCACCACGGCACGGTCCTTGATGGCGTTGGTCTTTTCCAGCAGCGCGGCCAGGCCGGCCTTGGTGCCGGCCACGGAGTACTGCTGGCCGGCGATGTTGTAGTTGACGATCTCCAGGAACTCGCCGGTGGCTTCGGCCACGCCGGCGACGTAGTCGGCGACGTCCTCGGCCGGGATGCCCACCATGTTCGGGCGCAGCGCGGCCATGGCGTAGTTGGAGTTGCCCTCTGCATCGCGCGGGACCAGCGAGCCCATGGCGGAGCCGCGGGAGTAGACGATGTCGATAACGCCCTCGAGGTCGAAGATGTTGGCCAGCGAGGCCAGGGCGGTGTACTCGCCCAGGGAGTGGCCGGCGTAGTAGGAGCCGGACGCCAGGGCGTCGGCCTCGCGGAGGCGCTCGGTCTGGGCGTAGGCGACCACGGCCAGGGCGACCTGGGTGAACTGGGTCAGGTGCAGCACGCCCTGCGGGTGGCGGAAGACCTCGCCGCGTACGGCCAGCTCGGTCGGGTTCTCATCGATGATCTGCTGGATGGAGAAGCCGAGGTGGTCGCGGGTGTGCCGGTCAGCGCGGCGCCAGATCTCGCGGGCGGCCGGGGAGGCGTCGCGGTCGCTGCGGCCCATGCCGGGGGCCTGGATGCCCTGGCCCGGGTAGACGTAGGCGGTGCGCGGCTGGGCCAGCAGGGCCTGGCCGACGGAGACGACCTCGCCGTCGATGCGGCAGGTGACCTCCAGGGCGGCGTGGATGCCCTTGCGGCCGACGCGCTCGACGGTGATCTCTACGGCATCGTTGAGCTGGACCATCCCGAACATGGAGTAGGTCCAGCCCACCACTCGGCCCTGGCGCCCGGCCAGGTGCTGGGCGGTGGCAGACAGCCACATGCCGTGCACCAGCGGGGCGGACAGGCCGACCAGGCCGGCGGCGTTGGCGGAGGTGTGGATCGGGTTGTAGTCGCCGGAGACCAGCGCGAAGGGGGTCATGTCAGCCGGGGCGGTGACCACGGCGCGGTCCAGGAAGGAGCGCGGGGTGGATTCCACCTTGGCGGCGGACTTGCCGCCGCCCCACTCCGGGGCGGGGCTGGGCTGGTTGTGGCCGTGGGCGCGGCCGCGGATGGCAAAGCGCTGCATCTGGGTGGCCACGACCTCGCCGCTGGCGTGGTCGCGCAGCTCCAACTCGACGGTGACGATCCGCCCGGAGCTGGACTCCTCAATGGCCGAGCACCAGGAGGTCACGTCAATGCGCCGGCGGTCGGCCAGCTCCTCGAGCGGGACGCGCACGTCGATGACGTGGTTGAGGTGGACGGCGTTGAGCAGGCCCTCGATGACCGGGTAGCCATCCTCCAGCTGCCCGGAGCCCAGGGCGGTGTAGATGGCCGGCCAGCAGGGCCCGACCAGCACGTCCGGGGTGCCGGCGGCGGGGCTGGCCGATGCCTCCTCGGCCGGGGTGCTCGCCGGCAGGGCCGCGCCGGTCACGGCGGTGTGGGCGGACAGGAGGGAGGCCGGCAGGTGGAAGGAATAGTGGGCGACGCCGAAGGGGGTGGACTCGGTGATAGAGCCCGGCACGATCTGGGGCATCTCGGTGATTTCGTCGCCCTGCTCGGCGGTGGAGCCGACGCCGGCCAGGCCGGACAGGAGGGCGAAGACGGAGTCGGGCAGGCGCTCGTCGGAGACGACCGGGGAGCCGCCGGTGGCCACGTCTGCCGGCAGGTCCACCGGGACGGTGACCTCGCGGACGTAGAAGGGGCGCTCGTATTCCGGCAGGTTGTCCCAGTAGGAGTCCGCGGTAATGCGGATGGACCAGTTGCCGTCCTCGTCCTGGATGAGGTCGTAGGCGTCCGGGTCCATCTCGTAGGCGGGGTTGGCCATCAGGTGGCCGTGCCAGACCAGGGTGGGAGCGGCGCGCAGGAAGGCGGCGGCATCGCGGGCGTCGGCCAGGCGGGAGAAAGCCTCGACCGGCTGCTGGCCCGCGGTCTCCAGGGACTGCGTGGTGCCCTGCTCGAAGCGGGCGAGCAGCTCGGCGACGGGCTCGTTGAGTTTGGTGATACCAGCAACGGCCACCGGGCCGGGGATGATGCGGACCTGGTCGGCGGTGTAGCGGGCGTCCTGGGCCTGCCAGAGGGTGTCCTTGCCGAACCAAGTCTTGAGATCGCCATCGATGGCGGGCACCCACGGCATGGGCTTGACGTGCTTGTAGTGCAGGGAGATCCACCAGGCGGCATCGCGCGGCGAGACCTGGACCTCGTTTGCCTCCGGGTAGGCCTCCAGCAGCCGGGCGGCGGCGGCCGGGGCGTCGGCGACGTCGTCGACGGTGGCAAAAAGGGTGTCGATCTCGCCGTGATCGGCGGCGTTGAGGCGCGCCTCGATGCGGTGGAGCAGGTCGAGGAAGCGGTCGTCCCAGCTGGGATCGGCGAAGGGGTGGGCCAGCTCGACGAAGCGGTTGACCCACTCGGCATAAGTCATGGTCTCCACGTCGCCGAAGTAGGGCTTCGAGGTCTTGGCGAGCGCGGCGATGATGTCCTCGCGCCAGGCGCCGTAGTCCTCGATGGGCAGGGAGGTGATAAGGCGGGAGGCCTTGGCGAAGGAGTTGTCCAGGTCGTGGATGTCGGCCAGCAGGTGGGACTGGGAGGAGGCCACGCCGCCGGTGCCCTGGCCGCGGCCGACCCAGCCGCCGTTGTCGTTCGGGGTGACACCCGGAGTGTCGACTAGCAGCTGCTTGACGGAGTCGGTGGCCTTGGCCTCCTTAGTGGCCATGGCGACGGTGCCGATGAAGACGGCATCGACGGGCATGGCCGGCAGGTCGTAGTCGGTGGACCAAGAACCGGTCAGGTAGGTCGCGGCGCGCTCCGGGGAGGAGATGCCGCCGCCGACGGCCAGCAGCACGTTGCGGTGGGCGCGGATATCGGCGTAGGTGGCCAGCAGCATGTCGTCCAGGTTGACCCAGGAGTGGTGGCCGCCGGCGTGGCCGTCCTCGACCTGCATGAGGATGACCGAGTCCGGGTTGGCGGCGGCGATCTTCAAGGTGTCCTGGATCTGGCGGGCCGTGCCCGGCTTGAAGGAGACGAAGGGGAAGCCGTCCGCGTGCAGCTGGTCGAGCAGGGCCGTGGCCTCGTCGACCTCCGGGATGCCGGCGGAAACGCACACGCCGTTAAACGGGGCGCCGGCCGCGCGGGCCTTCGGCACGATGCGCGCCTGGCCGAACTGCAGGTTCCACAGGAAGCGGTCGAAGAACATGGTGTTGAACTGGGCGGTGCGGCCCGGCTTGAGCTGCGCCTCCAGGTTCTTGCGGTGCTCGGTGAAGACCTCGTCCGAGTACATGCCGCCGCCGGCCAGCTCGGTCCAGTGGCCGGCGTTGGCGGCCGCGGCGACGATGTCCGCGTCCGCCGAGGTCGGCGTCATCCCGCCCAGCATGATGGGCGACAGGCCCGTGGCGGCGGAAAAGCGCGTCTGGGTGTAGATGCCGCCGTCCGGCAGGCGCACCAGGCGCGGGGCGAACTCGGAGTAATCCGTGCCCTCCGGCAGCGCGGTGCCCGGAGTGGCCAGCGCGTTGCGCGCCGCCGTGGTGTTGGCGTCCACGATGGCCACCCCGGTGCCGGCCACCAGCGGCTGGGTCAGCTTGGTCAGGCCCTTGTCCAGGCTCAGCAGGTAGTCGGCGTCCAGGGCGGCGACGGTGGCCGGCCAGTCGTGCTCGTCGACCAGGATCTGCTGGGCGAGCGTGCGGGCGAAGTCTTCGTCGATCCCGCACAGGCCCGCGAACTCGACGGTGCGCTCGACGGCGCCGGCCAGGCTGGCGTGGTGGAAGGGCAGAGCCACCGGCAGGTAGTCGAAGACGGGGGCGAGCTCGTCGCCGCCGAATTCGCGGGACTCCAGGCGCTCGTTGAAGGCGGCGGCCGCGGTGGCGATGGCCGTCTCCGTGGCGGCCAGGTCCTCCGGCGCGCCCGCGATGACGAAGTGGCGGCGGCCGTTGACCACCGCCACGGCGGCTGAGCCTGCCAGGTGCTGTTCCACCTGCGCGCGGTCCAGGCCCCGGATGGAGAGCATGTGGCTGCGGGTGTCGTGGGCGCCGTGGACCTGGGCCGCGGCGGTGCCCATGAGCACGGCCAGCAGTAGGGCGTCCTGCGGGTTGTCCACCGCGGCCTCGCCGAGTAAGCCCTGCGAGTGGCCGGCGGTCTGCGCCTTGTCTACGTTCAGGCCGAGGTCCCGCAGCTGGCCCACGGCGGCGATCTGGCCTAGGACGATGCCCGGTACCGAGTAGGCCGGGAAGGCGTCCGCGTCGACGGCTTCGGCCGCCGGCGCGCCGGGCTTGTCCGCGGCCGCGGCCTCCGCGCTGGTGGCCTCCGGGCTGTTCAGCAGGGACTCCAGGCGCTCGAACACGCCCGGGCAGGTGGAGGCGATCGCCCGGGCCACCGGACCGGCGGACACGCGCACCTGGGCGAGCAACCCGGTCAACTGCTCCGCCTGCGGGCTCGTTCCGGCGGCGGCCACTGTCTCTTGCCAGGGGGAGCCTTGGCCGGCGAAAAGGAGGGCCGGTGAGGTCTCAGCGGCGTTTAACGTCAACAAGGGAGTCAAAGACATATAGGTGTCTACCTCGATTTTTCTGGATTTGGCAACAACTTGTGCGGCACCAACTTCTCCTGTTGCTGGAAACTGTGTTGTTAGCAATAGGAAATCAATGCGGTCTAGACACAGTAACCCATCCCACAGTCGCAGACGTACCGCCACGCGCGAAATGTGAGTAATTACTCACATTTTGGGGTAGGGTGACTCCCTCGCACACCCGCCCCCGGATCCGCCGGGCCTAGCTGCTCCAGCTACTGCTCAGCGGCAGCGCCCAGGCGGGTGACCTCCACGCCGTCCCCAGCGGCTGCGACCAGCAGCGCGCTGCCCATGCCGACCCAGCCGATGAACGGGTCCTGGTGCAGCTCGATGGGGCGGTGGACGTGGGCCAGCACCCAGGCGTCGTAGCCCAGCTGGGTCAGGTCCTCCACGGTGGCCGGCAGGCAGGGCTTGCGGCTGTAGTCGCCGGTCAGGCTGGTGTGCAGCACGCCCAGGTGCGGGCCGGGCACGCGGCCGCGGGCGGGGAAGGCGGTGATCACGCTGCGCGGATCCGGATCCTGGGCCACCGCGGCGGTGTGGATGGTCATGCCGTGGTAGCGGAAGGAGTGCGGGGCTGACTCGTGGACCACCACGCCGCGCGGCAGGGTGAGCTGGTGGTGGGTGTCGTGGTTTCCGGCGATGAAATGCACCGGCCCGAAAAGCTCCACCGCGCGCTCGAAGAAGGCCGTGACCTCGCCGTAGGTGTCCGCGGTGTAGCGCGCGCGGTCGATGATGTCGCCGGCGCAGATGAAGCCTGCCGCGCCCGCCCGCGCGCCGGCCTCCAGCATGCCCACCGCCCAGTCCAGGCCCGGGGCGGCGGGTAGCCCGAGGTGGATATCGCCGAGGACCAGCACACTCATGCCGCCACCCGCTTCGCCCGGCGGGCCTGCCAGAGGTTGGTCAGCACCAGCACGACGGTGGAGGTGCCCACGCCGATGAGCGTCATGGCCATGGCCTCGGCCCGGTGGCCCTGGTCGAACTGGTTCATGATCCACGGCGCCAGCAGGTTGATATTGGACGGCCTAATCAGCGAGGACATCACCAGCTCGCGGATGCCCACGAAAAACGCCAGGATCCAGCCGGCGAAGAGCCCGGGGGCCAGCAGCGGCAGGGTAATGCGCCACAGCGTCTGCCCGCCGCTGGCGCCGGCCACCTGCGCGGCCTCGTAGACCGTCGGGGAAATCGCCCCGGCCGAGGTCTTGATGTTTTGCACGGCCATGGGCAAAAAGAGCACGCTAAAGGCCATGACCAGGATGACCTGGGTGCCGTACGGCGACCACGGCAGCCGCGGCGAGTTCCACAGCAGGATAAAGCCGATGGCCAAGACGATGCCCGGCACGGTATCCGGCGCGACGGCGAAGAAGTCCGTCACCCGCGCCGGCAGGCGATGCCGCGAGCGCGCCGCCGCCCGGCCCACCAGCGTGACCAGCAGCGCCAGCAGCACCGCCGTGCACGCGCCGATGGCGCCGAGGGTGATGCTGCGCAGCAGCGCCTCCTGGGCCGAGGGCGTGGACAGCACGATTCCGAAGTAGTCGAAGGTCAGGTTGTCCGGCGTGGGCGGCTGGGAGCGTAGGATAGTCATCGCGGACAGGATGATGGCGATGTACGGGATGATGACCGAGCCCAAAAAGACCAGGGCGCAGTAGAGCCAAGCAACCGCCTTGCCGGGGCCGGACAGGCGCAGGTGCACCTGCCGGGCCACGCGCCCGCCGCCGGTGAGATCCTTGCGCGCGATCCACTGCTGGAAGGCCCAGGCGGTAACGCCCAGGGCGAAGAGCACGGAGGAGGACGCCGCGGCGGAGGAGAAATTCAGCGGGTCGATGGTCACGTCCTGGTAGATGGAGGAGACCAGCACCGGGTAGCCGATGGCGTTGCCCAGCGTGACCGGGGTGCCGAACTCGCCGGCGGCCTTGATGAAGACGATGAGCGCGCCCAGCGAATAGGGCCCGACTACCAGGGGAGCGACCACGCGCGTGAACTGCTGCCAGGTGCTCGCGCCGGCGACCTGGGCGGCCTCCAGGCTGGAGGCGGAAATGGCGCTAAAGCAGTTGCGCAGGATGAGGTAGAGGAAGGGGAAGAGCTCCGCGGCCATGATGAAGGCCATGCCGCCGACGGAGTAGATGGCATCGTGAGCCAACTTGCCCACGGTCTTGCCGAAGAGCAGGTCCGCCACCCCGCCCAGGCGGGTGAAGTCCATCCACGCCAGGGCGGAGGCAAAAGGCGGGGTCATAAACGGGATGAGGATGAAGACCTCCATCCACTCGTGCTTTTTCAGCGGCGTCCACGCCCGCAGCAGCGCCAGGGGCGCGGCGAAGACCGTGGCGAAGACCACCACCAGCACGGACAGCTGCACGGTGTTGAACAGCACGCGCAGCATGTCCGCCTTCGCCAGGTCGCCCAGGGCGGAGGGCTCGTCCCGGTAGCCGAAGACCGCGCCGCTCAACACCGCCACCAGCGGCGCGGCCACCAGCACCAACAGGATAAGCAGCACCGGGTAGATGCCCCAGCCGCCCGCACGCGACCAACCGCCCGCGCGACCAGAGCTGCCCGCGCGACCAGAACGGTCCGCGCTAGCCCGACCCGGCCGGCGGCCTGCCGGCTGGTGTGGCGTGTCAGTGGTGGGTGTCATGTGCTCTGCTCGCTTAGTGAGGTGAGTGCGTGGATGCGGTGGAGGTGGGAGTGCGTGCTACCGAAAACGGCGGCCCAATTACCCAATTAGAGGAAGCGCTCGACGAATTCGTCCTTGATGTCGCCGGAGGAATCCGCGATGGAGGACCAGTCATCGTCCAGCTGCTTGATGTCGTCCAGGGCCGGGCCGTTCTTCGGCTCGACGTCCTGGTGGGCCGGGATCATGTTCTTGGATGCGGAGATCTCCTGTGCCTCCTCGGAGAACATGAAGTCGACGAAGGCCTCGGCGGCTTCCTTGTTGTCCGTGGAGTTGAGGATCATCACCGGGCGCGGGGTGACCGTGGTGCCCGAGGACGGGATGATGACGTCCAGGGCCTCGCCCTTGTCCTGGGCGGAGTAGGCGGAGTAGTCCACCCCACCCATGACGATGCCGCGGGACCCGCCCGTGACCTGGTCCAGGGCCTCGCCGTTGGCGCCCTGGATGATCATGCCGTTGTCGAAGAGCTTCTCGAACAGCTCCCAGGTGGCGTCCTTGCCTTTCTCATTGACCATGGCGGTGATGAGGTCCGCGGCGGTGCCGGACTCGCGCGGGTCCGGCATGATGACCTGGTCCTTGTACTTTTCGTCGGTGAGGTCCTCCCAGTCCGCCGGGGCCTCATCCACGACGTTGTTGTTGACCACCAGCGCCAGCGCGGAGCCGTCGCGGCCGTGGAAGGTGTCGTTTTCCGAGTTCCACTTCGGGTTTGCCTTGTCGATGCCCTCCGGCGCGTACTCTTCCAGCGCCCCGGACTCGTCCTGCTTGGCGGCCGCGGACCAGGACGCCAGGTAGACCACGTCGGCCTGCGGGTTGGCCTCCTCCGCCTTCAGCTTGGCGGTGATCTTGCCGGTAGTGTCCGCGAAGACGTTGACCTTCACGTCGGTCTTTTCCTCGAAGGCCTCGACCAGGGCATCGGTCAGCCCCTGCGGGTTGGCGGAGTAGTAGTCCAGCTCGCCGGACAGGCCCTCGGGGGCCTGCCATTCCTCGGCGCTGGAGGCGGCGTTGTTCTCGGACTCGGTGTTCTCGTTGGCGGACTCGACCGAGCCGCAGCCGGTCAGCAGCAGGGCGCCGCCGGTCAGCGCGGCGAGGGCAGAAACGAATTTGGGCTTGAACATGATGGGAAACTCCATGGGTCGTGAATTGGTGGTTCGGGGTAACTTAGCGGCCCGGGAGGGCCAGGTAGATGGTGTCGCCGCGGCGGCAGCGCTCGCGCGCGTAGACCAGCCAGGGCTCCTCCGCGCCGTCGAGGGCGCAGCGCACCTCGTAGCGGCCGCCGACGTAGTGGGCGCTGAGCACCGTGGCGGGTAGCCTCCCCGCCCCGACGTCAGCGTCCTGGCTGGTTGATACCTGCACGTCCTCCGGGCGCGTATCCGGCAGCGACTCGTGCCGGTTCATCACGCCCACGAAGCCGGCGACGAACTCCGTGGCCGGGGCGTCATAGATGGTCACCGGGTCATCGAATTGCTCGACGTTGCCGGCGTTCATCACGACCACCCGGTCCGACATGGCCAGCGCCTCCGCCTGGTCATGGGTGACGTAGATGACCGTCAGGCCCAGCTCGTAGGCCAGTTGGGTCAGCTCGTTGCGGATCTGCACCCGCAGCGCGGCATCCAGCGCGGAGAGCGGCTCGTCCATCAGCAGCACATCCGGGCTGGAGACCAGCGCCCGCGCAATCGCCACGCGCTGCTGCTGCCCGCCGGACAGCTGCTGGGGCCGGGCCTGCGCCTTGGACTGGATGCCGACCATCTCCAGCGCCTTGTCCACCGCGGCCTTTCGCTCCGCCGCGCCCAGCTTTTTAGCCGCCCCGGCCGTGGTCAGCGGGAATTCCACGTTCCCGGCCACGCTCATGTGCGGCCACAGCGCCAAGTCCTGGAAGACCATGGACAGGTTGCGCTTGTTGACCGGCACGTTCACCGAGCCGGAAAAGACCTCGCGGTTCCCGAAGGAAATCGTGCCCGCATCCGGCGTTTCCAGCCCCGCGATGCACCGCAGCAGCGTCGACTTGCCGCAGCCCGACGGCCCCAGCACGGAGACAAACTCCCCGCGCCCAATCGACAAATCAGTAGCGTGCAGCCCCGTCCCGTCCGCGAACTCGCGGCGCACCCCGGCTAGCCGGATATACGGCTGGGGTTCAGTCTGGGCAGATAGTGGTGAAGCAGTCATGGTGGTCGTCCCGGGTCTTTAAGAAGCTGCGATAACTTCGGCGGTCTTGAAGGCGTCGCGGTGCTCGAGCAGGCCCGCGTCATCGAGCGCCTTGATAAGCCGCTCGCGCTTGTCGGTGGCGTCCTTGCGGGAGTCTTCTTCCTCGGAGATCTCCACCCAGTGACGGCCCGCGAAGGTCGAGACCTCCAAGTCCGTAGCGATGCCATCGATGGTCACCCGCCACGTCTTCTGCTCGACCGTCGTGCTGGCCACAGGGCCGACCTCGGCAATTGAGGTGCCCGTAGCCTTGCTGAGCTTGCCCGGCTCTAGCTCCGCAGCGATATCCACCGCCCGGTCGCCCTCGGGCAGGCTGCACTGCTTATCGATGCACCCCGCCTCCTTCTTGTTACTGAAATCAAGGGTGGTGCTGGCGTAGCTGGCGTTTACCTGCGCGGCGTAGTTATCGTCCGAGGAGTCAAAGCCCGCGTCACGGGCTTCCTCCAGGGCGCGATCAACCGAGTCCTCCGACAAGGAATTGTCGGCGAGTTCTGCCCGGCGCTTGAAGGTGACGTCGTAAGAGTCCGCGCCCTCCTTATGGCGCAGGCGGATACTCCAACCGCGGGAGCCGTAGAAGCGGTCCGGGGTGTCTACATAAACGGAGCGCTCCGTGCCTTCGAACTCCCCGAGCTCAAACCGGGACGTCAGCGCCTGGCTGGGCTGCCCCTCGGCATCCACAGCGTCACCTTTAAGGAGCAACTTCACCTGGTAGTCCGGCTTAGCAACCGCAGCAGCAGACGCCTCGCCAGCCCCGCCGGGGGCCGCCATCGCAACCGCCATGAGCATGCCGCAGGCAGCTCCGATACTTCTCTTAAACACGGCGAGAATACTAGAGTGCTTAGGTTTCGAAACTACTAAATAGTTATGTAGATAACGTGAACATCAGGTAAAGCACTACGTCCTGCCCCGCGTAGATGACGGAGTCTGCTCCCCAAGCACCGCCGACGCTCGCAGTTTTAGACAATCCATTCGGACAAACACCACGCTGGGTCTGGTCGTTCACATACAATTTAAAGTGATTTGTCTACATCCCCCTAAGGAGCGTGAATGTCGAAGCTCAGCATCGACCAAAAGACTGTCTTATCGCTGTTCAGCGATAAGCGGGCCGATTTCCTCATCCCCGACTACCAGCGCCCCTACGCCTGGACCGAGGATCAGTGCCTGACCCTATGGGAAGACATTTTCGCTTTCGCCATCCCGGAAGGCGACGTGGACCAGTTCGACGACAACGACGAGTACTTCCTGGGCCCCATCGTGACCTTCCGGAACACGGAAGGCCAGCTCGAAATCATCGACGGGCAGCAGCGATTGACGACCTTGATGCTGCTCCTGCGCGCCTTCTACGCGAAGTTCGAGCACATGAAAGATGCTCGATCGGTGAAAACCCGCGACCTTATCGCGTCGTGTCTGTGGAAGACCGATGAGTTCGGCGACCCCGACTATGAACAGCTGAAGATCGACTCTGAGGTAGCCTCCGACGACGACAAGGGTGAGTTCCTCGAAATCCTGCGAAAAGGGGAGGTAGTTCCTGGCCGGCGGAGCCGATACGCGGAGAACTTCGCGTTCTTCCAACGCAGCATCGACGAGTTTGTCGACAAATTCCCGACCTATACGCCTTCGCTGGCCATGCGCATCCTAAAGAACCTCATCCTGCTTCCGATTGAGGCAGAATCCCAGCGAACAGCCCTTCGGATCTTCTCCACGCTCAACGACCGCGGGCTCCCGTTGGCGGACGCGGACATCTTTAAATCGCAGTTCTACAAGTACTTCGCGGATAAAGACAAGAAGGACGAGTTCATTGATCGCTGGCGGGTGCTGGAAGAGACCAGTAGCCGGATCTTCGACAGGTCCAGTTCCAGTGCGATGGATGAGCTGTTCACGCGTTACATGTACTACCGACGCGCGAAGCTGGGCATTCGCAAGACGACGACGGTGTCCCTGCGTGACTTCTACGAACGCGGCAACTACGAGCTGCTGAAATCAGAGCAGACCCTCGCCGACCTGGAAACCCTCCTCTCGTTCTGGGTAAGGGTCAACGACCGGGAAGGCTTCAGCGAGGAAGTAATCCGCCGCCTCTTCGTCATGTCACACGCGCCGAACAGCATGTGGACCTACTTCGTGTCCGTGTACTACATGCATAACCATGATGAGAACGGTGAACTGGATGACAAGAAATTCCTGGACTTCCTCTCACGTATCAATGCATTCATCTGGGCATATTCGATTGAGCGGCCCGGTGTAAACGCGCTGCGTACCCCGATCTTCCCGGCGATGGTCCGCCTGGTTAACGACGAGCCAGTCACTTTCGAGCAACACCGTTTCGACCGCGCCGGCCTGGAAGAGCGGATGAAGTCCTTCCGGTTCAACAACGGGCGGCCGATTACCCGTTCCATGCTGGTGTGGTGGGCCTTCCAGGACCCCGATCAGCAGCCGTTCGATCCGGACGTAAAACTCGAGCTCGAGCACATCTACGCCAAGAAACGCGCCGACGTGGAAAACTCCCTCGACCCACGTAGCCTGCTCGAGTCACTGGGCAACAAGGCGTTCCTGGAAAAGTCCATTAACATCCGCGCATCGGACTACCGCTTCTCCGACAAGAAGAACTACTACAACGGTTTCACCACGTCCCGCGGCCAAGTCCGACCAGGCACCCACAACGTCGAGCTCAAGAAGCTCGCGGAGAACCACGACGACTTCAAGCAGGAAGACATCATCGCACGAAACGAGAAGATCGTGTCCAGCTTCCTGGACTTCGTGGGCGAGTGGGGACTGCTTACTGATGATTAGACCGTTTGTTTAGCTCAAAGCGCAGGTAAATACCGCTCCCTGTCGTTTGGGCTAGCTCGAAATTCTGTTTTATTTGCTAGGAGGATTAGTTGTCGCACTATCCGTGGCACTATTACATGGTGTACGTCCTGAAGGTCTTAAGCGACGGGAGTCAGCTTCAGCGGCGTGAGTTGATTCAGAAGGTTGCCGATGCTGCCGAAGTCTCCGAGGAACAACGGCAAGCAACGATCTCCAGTGGTTCGCCGGTGTTCGAGAACCGAATTGGCTGGGCGATCTCTTATCTGCGCAATGCCCAGGCCGTGACACGTCCGCGCCGCGCTGTCTATGAAATTAGTGATTACGGTCGGGACTTATTATCTCGGTACCCAGAACGCATCGGTGAGGCTGAACTTCGGGAAGAATTTAGTGGTAATCCTGGTACTTCCACATGGGATCAGATCGCCGCTGCTCGGGTGACCGAGGAAGCTCCTACCTCCAAGGAGGAGAGTATTCTTGGACCCGAGGAGCAGATTGATGAAGGTGTGGACCGGATTCACGAAAACGTAAGTGCGGAGCTTCTCCTGCGGCTCCATGGAAATGATCCAGCGTTCTTTGAGCAAGCAGTTCTCGACGTTCTGATCGCCATGGGCTACGGAGGCACGCAGGGTAAAGCAAGCCGAACCCAACTCACTAACGATGGCGGAATTGACGGGGTCATCGACCAAGACGCCTTAGGCCTATCGCGGATCTACGTCCAGGCCAAGCGCTTCGATCCGTCGAGTTCAGTCGGGCGACCGCTAATCCAAGCCTTTGTCGGTGCTTTGCAGGGCGCACAAGCAGACCGTGGCGTCTTCTTCACGACGGGGACCTTCTCGAAATCGGCGCGAGAGTACGCCACCGGAATTAACACTCGAGTGGTTCTCATTGATGGAGTACGCCTCGCTGGGTTAATGATCAAATATGGCGTCGGCGTCCAAAACAAACGAACGGTAAGCATCGTTGAAATTGACGAGGACTACTTCGAGTAATCCCGCCTCTGAGCAGTAGTCAGTAATTATCAGCATGTGCCGGCAGCTTCTAGGTCACCGCTCTCGGACGTTGTAGCTAGGCTTCGCCGTGGGATTGCGTTATAACATGAAGCGCTTCAGGTTTATTCCTGTACCCCGAAACTGAGGTTGAGTGAATCAGGCTGGCGAAGTAAGTTTGATGGGAACATGACCGGTTCCGCTACCCACCCCGGTGGGAGTCCAGGGCCGGTCTTCGTTTTCTCAGATGCCGATCGCGGAGTTCATGTTAACGGCGTTGGAAAATAGCGCAGTAGCAACGGTCGAAGAGTAGCCCAGCTTAAAAGAGTCGGATGGATGATTTCCGTGGATAATTGGGCACAGATTCGAGTGCTGTCTACCAAACAGCGGGCAGGTCGTACAGACACGAGTAGCACCTGCGAGCCGGCCTGGCGCGCTTAGTTTTGTGAGTTTCAAGGTGCCCGCCTTGGTCGTGTTTGTTCGACACGGCGCAATCTGACGGAGCTGTGTAGTGGGCACTTCAAAGCTACGCCACAGCGCGTGCGGCCAAGTTGTGTCCAAGCTGTAGCTGGAACAGCCTAAACCACCCAAAAGCTTGTTCGTGTTCCCGTGTCGCATCTGGCATGAAAGTCGGTGTCGGCGGCTAAAGTTAAAGGGAATACTGCCAGTACGTCCCCCAACCATTGAAGGAACATCAGTGTCCCCTAAGTCCAAGCAATCCGAGCGCGACAAGCTCCATAAAACCCTCAATGAAATCGCTAATGACCTGCGCGGCAAGGTTGATGGCTGGGACTTCAAAGCGTACGTGCTGGGCACGCTGTTCTACCGCTACCTGTGCGAGCACCTTGTCTACGTCATCAACACCGAGCAGATTGAAGCCGGTGACGAGGGCTTCAACTACGCAGAACTCGACGATGAAACTGCCGAGGACGCACGCGAGCACTACACGGAAATGCTGGGCTACTACATTCTCCCGTCACAATTGTTTGACGCGTTGGAGAAGGGCTCAAAGACGAACCAGAACCTCAACATCGACCTCGACAAGGCGTTTAGGGCGGTAGAGGAATCAACCGTTTCGGCTGACTCGGCTGATGACTTTGCTGGTTTGTTCCAAGACTTCGATATTTCCTCCAACCGTCTGGGCGGTTCCGTGAAGGAACGCAGTGAGCGGCTTGGTGCAATTATGCGTGCAGTCAAGAAACTGGAACTGGGCGGCTTTAGTGATACCACCATCGACGTGTTCGGTGACGCGTATGAGTACCTGCTGCGCATGTATGCCTCCAATGCTGGTCGGAGCGGTGGCGAGCACTTCACCCCACAGGAAGTCTCTGAAGTTCTGGCTGACATTGCGGTGAATAAACGCACGAAGATTCGCCGCGCTTACGACCCATGTACCGGTTCCGGGTCTTTGCTATTCCGGTTTGCTAAGCACCTCGGTATCGACAATATCGAGGATGGCCTGTACGGCCAGGAAATTAACCCGACCAACCACGCACTGTCACGCATGAATATGTTGCTGCACGGTGTTCCGTTTGAGAAGTTCGACATCCGCATAGGCGACACCCTCATGGACCCGCAGCACCTCGACGTGCAGCCGTTTGACGCTATCGTGTCTAACCCGCCGTATTCGCAGAAGTGGCCGGGCAAGGAAGATGTAACCCTGATTAACGACGAGCGCTACTCACCGGCAGGTGTGCTGGCACCGAAGTCGAAGTCTGACCTTGCGTTTACCATGCACATGCTGCACCACTTGGAAGAGGACGGCGTGGCAGCCATCGTCGAGTTTCCGGGTATTTTGTACCGTGGTGGCGACGAGCAGAAGATTCGCAAGTATCTGATTAATAACAACTTTGTGGACGCGGTGATTCAGCTACCGCCCAACCTGTTCTTCGGTACGTCAATCAGCACCGTGATCTTGGTATTGAAGAAGAACCGTGACACCACCGACGTCTTGTTTGTGGACGCTGCGGAGTGCTTCACCAAGCAGGGTGCAAAGAACACGTTGTCCGAGGCTGACCAGAAGGCCATTACTGACCTGTACTTCGGCAAGAAGGACGTGCCGTACAAGGCCGTGATGGTGCCGCAGGAAACAGTCAAGGATAAGGACTTCAACCTGTCGGTCAACACCTATGTCGAAAAGGAAGACACCCGCGAGGAAATCGACATCGAACAGCTCAACAGTGACATCGCGGAAACCAACATCGCCCAAGCTGACTTCAAGGCACGTGTTGACGCTATCGTGGCCGAACTCAAAGCGGACGGACTGGTGTAAACAATGGCAACACTGAAACAACTCATTGATCAGCTCTGCCCCGACGGCGTGGAATACGTTCGGTTGGGGGACGTATTCGGTTTAAGGAATGGCTATACACCGTCGAGACAACGAGCAGATTTTTGGCAGTCGGGAACAGTCCCATGGTTCCGTATGGATGATATTCGGCAAAATGGCCGTGTGCTTGATAGCTCTATTGAGCGGGTGACCGAAAGTGCCATAAAAGGTGGCAGGCTGTTTCCAGCGAACTCTGTCATTCTAGCCACATCGGCAACAATTGGTGAACATGCATTAGTCACCACAGAGTTCATGTGTAATCAGCGCTTCACGGTACTCCAACCAAAGGAAGATTACGTTAGCGAGTTGAACCCAAAGTTCGTCTTTTACGTTGGTTACGTGCTTGGGGAGTACTGCCGAGAAAACGTGAATGAGGGAAATTTCAAGTCTGTATCTATGCCATCGCTGCGTGATTTCCGGTTTCCCCTCCCACCGCGCGAAGTGCAGGACAAGATTGTTGAGTACTTGGACGCGTTCGCCGCACTGTGCGAGAACCTCGACACAGAGATTGAACAGCGGGAGCAGCAGTTTGCCGAGTACCGGGAAAAGTTACTGTCTGCCGACTACCTGGCGAAACGGTATGCCCCCGACGGCGTGGACTACGTACGGCTGGGGGACGTGGCGGTTAATTTCGACCGGTTGCGCAAACCGGT
The DNA here is from genome assembly GCF_040946485.1 of Corynebacterium sp. LK2537. Lineage (NCBI taxonomy): Bacteria > Bacillati > Actinomycetota > Actinomycetes > Mycobacteriales > Corynebacteriaceae > Corynebacterium > Corynebacterium sp. LK2537. The sequence goes on along the minus strand of NZ_JAYWLQ010000004.1, from coordinate 58,852 downwards.
TAGTGCGAAAGACCGGAAACCTGGACATTTCCCTTACTACGGGGCAAATGGCGTTCAAGATTGGGTAGACGATTTCATCCTTGAAGGTGAATTTGTCCTAGTTGGCGAGGACGGAAGTGTCATGAGAAAGGACGGCACTCCATTTGTTCACTGGGCCACTGGAAAAATTTGGGTGAACAATCATGCCCATATCCTCGCGTGCAAAGACGAGAGCTTGTCTTTAAGGTTTCTCTACCATGCGATTAACATTGCCAAGGTTTCAGACTTTGTAACCGGAGGTACCCAGCCGAAGATTAACCAGAAGAATCTGAACCAAATATCAATCCCTCTCCCACCCCGTGAGGCGCAGGACGAACTTGTTGCCAAACTCGACGTTATGCAGGCACTTATTGATAACCTGCGTCTTGAGCGTGCCCAGCGCCAGCAACAGTTCGATTTCTACCGTGAGAAGTTGTTAACGTTCGCGCCGAAAGAAGCTAGCGAGGTCTAATCCGTCATGACTAATCCCTATGTTGACCTGCCGCGGGACGCTAAGAAGCTGGCGGCTACGTCAGAGTCCACCGTGGTGGGCGAGTACGAACCAACTAAGAATACAGGATCGGGCTACCAGTCCGAAGCGCAGCTAGAAGAGCAGCTTATTGCCACGCTCGAGTCGCAGGGCTATGAGTACCCGCCTATTCATGACGAGAAGGCGCTGCTGGATAACCTGCGCGTGTGCGTGGAAAGCCTCAACAACGTCCGATTCAGCGACGGTGAGTGGCAGCGTCTGCTCAATGAGTTCATCGCTCCGACCACCGACTCGATCCTGGATAAGACACGCCGTATCCAGCATGAGGGGGCCGTGACGGACTTCCTGTTCGACAACGGCGAGCGTGAGAACATCATGCTTATCGATGCGGAGAACTGGTCGAACAACAAGCTCCAAGTCATCAACCAGTACAAGGTGACCAAAGAAACTGGGGCGAAGAAGAACAACCGCTATGACGTGACCATCTTGGTCAATGGCTTGCCCATGGTACATATCGAACTCAAGCGCCGCGGTGTGGCCTTGAAGGAGGCGTTCAACCAGATTCGCCGCTATGGCCGGGACAGCCTTAGCGCCGGGCGTCGTTTGTTCGATTACGTGCACATCTTTGTCATCTCCAACGGCACGTTGACCAAGTACTACTCCAACACCACGCGCCAGCGCCACGTGAAGGGACTTGCCAGTAAGGCCACCACGTCGAACTCGTACAAGTTCACGATGTGGTGGGCTGACGCGAAAAACAAGCACATCCGGGACTTGACCGACTTCGCACGCACCTTCTTGGCACAGCACTCCCTGGTGAATTTGTTGACCAAGTACTGCGTGCTCGATACCAGCGACAATCTGCTGATTATGCGTCCGTACCAGATCGCAGCGACCGAGCGCATTATCAACAAGGTTGCCTCTAACGTGAACTACCCGAAGCTGCTCGGAACCCTTGACTCACGCGGCTACATCTGGCACACCACTGGGTCAGGAAAGACTCTGACCTCATTTAAGACCGCCCAGTTGCTTGCCAAGATGCCTGGGGTGGACAAGGTGGTATTCGTTGTTGACCGTCAAGACCTCGACTACCAGACCATCAAGGAATACGACCGGTTCTCTAAGGGTGCAGCTAACGGCAACGCGAGTACGAAGATTCTCCGGGACAATCTGGCAGACGACAACATGCCAATCCTGGTGACCACAATCCAGAAGCTCAACCACCTTGTCCTCAAGAACGACAAGCTCGACATCTACAAAAAGCACGTGGTGTTCGTGTTCGACGAGTGCCACCGTTCCACGTTTGGAAAAATGCACAAGGCCATTACCAAGCGTTTTACCAAAACCTCGATGTTTGGTTTTACTGGTACGCCGATTTTCTACACTAAGGACGACGCAGCACACACGCGGTCAAAGAAGCCGGTGCAAACCACCGAGTCTATTTTTGGTGCGAAGCTGCACACGTACACCATTGTGGACGCTATCCGGGACGAGAACGTGTTGCCGTTCAAGATTGATTTCAATGCCACCATGCACTCAAAGGTCGCTGACAGTGACGACACCCTAGTTGAAGACATTGATCGCACTGGGGCGTTGGAATCGGAAGAGCGTACGTCTGCGATTGTCAGCTACATCCTCGACCACTTCGGCCAACACACGCTGCATGATTCTAAGTTCCGTCACACTGTGCAGTCCTACGACCCGAAGGCGCACAGAGAAGGCCGTGAGACGGCTAAGACTGCTAAAACAGTTAACGGCTTCAACGCCATGTTCGCTGTGTCTTCCATCGAAGCAGCCCAAGCCTTCTACGACGAGTTTGTTGCACAGCAAAACCAACGCGTGGCCGAGGGGACTCTGAAAGAGGAGGACCGGCTTGTTGTTGCCACGATTTTCAGCACGTCCACCCAAGGCGAACAAGAAATCGACCTCGACGGCCCACTACCGGAGGAGGACACCTCAGCGGAGAATCTGACCGACGACGACCGGGACTACCTGTCTGGTGTCATAGACACCTACAACGAGCAGTTTGGTACCTCGTTCGACATTAGCCAACAAGACGGGTTCCAGAACTACTACCGTGACCTCTCGCAGCGAATCAAGAACCGCGAGATTGACTTGACCATCGTGGTCAACATGTTCCTGACTGGTTTCGACGCAACCACGTTGAACACGTTGTACGTGGACAAAAATCTGCGCCAGCACGGGCTGATTCAGGCGTTTTCGCGCACCAACCGTATTCTCAACGCACAGAAACAAGCAGGCAACATCGTCTGTTTCCGCAACCTGAAGGAGGCCACCGAACAGGCTATCCAGCGTTTTGGTGACTCTGACGCCTACAACGTCGTGGTGCTGAAGTCGTACGATCACTACCACAAGCTGTTTGTTGAAGCCGTGGAGAGACTGCGTGCAGTGTGCGCGCCTGGGGACATGCCGGGTACGAACGAGGACAAGAAGAAGTATGTCGAGTCCTACTCCGAGGTTGTCCGCCTGATTAGTTTCTTGGATATGTTCGACGAGTTCAGCGAGGACACCACGCTGTCAACTCGCGATTTCCAGGACTACCAAAGCGTGTATCTGGAAATCTACGAGGAAAAGCGCGGCAAGAATGAGAATAAGCCTGTCGATATTACCGATGACCTCGTGTTTGAGATTGAGCTGGTGTCGCGTTTGTCGGTTGATGTGGACTACATCTTGAAGCTCATTGCCGAGCTGCGTGACGAGAACGGCGACCTAAACGAAGAAGACCGCAAGCGTGTCGAGCGTGAGGTTGACTCATCGGAGAAGCTGCGTCTTAAGAAGGACCTGATTAACAAGTTCATCGAGCAGCAGGACGGCGATACGGACACTGAGGAGTTTTACTCCTTGATGGAACGCGAGTGCCGCCAGGCCATTGATAAGCTCATTGTCACTGAAAATCTCAAGGCGGACAAAGCCTTACAGGTGTTCGCCAAAGGCTTTGTTGACTTGGCGATTCCTTACTCCGGCCTGCTGGTGGGCAGCATGATGCCGCCGGTGCGTCGGTTCGGTGCCAAGAAGAACGAAAGCGTTAACCAAAAGCACCGCGTGGTCACCGCCATGAACCGGATTGTGGAGACCTACGCCGATTCTGTGAACCCGCAATCTCTGCTGGCTGATGTTTAACTCGGCGGCTAACTAACGCGAGGGACATGAAACCGGCTGACTGACTGGATGGCTGGGTTTTGGGCTTGAATTGGTGATAAAGCGGGGCCGAGGACCTTGTCTGCTCGCTTGATGGCCTCCACGGGTACGGAATTGACGATTGTCTTGCTCCAGCAGGGAATCGTCTTCTTGCTTGTGCGCCCAGCCATGCTGATTTACCTCGTCAGCAGAGAGCTTTCTCCTCCGCAGTCGGTGCGCAGGGTAGTGCAAATTGTACGCGTTCTGCTCTTCACGTTTCGACGGACCAGACCGCGTCCTTGTGGAGACCACAGCCGGCTGTGGGGCATCGTTAAGCACTGGGACGGAAAGAGACGCCGAGGGGGCTTTCCTGGCCGGGGTACGGTGAGGGTATGACCATCCCTGACCGCATCCGAGTCCGCGGCGCGCGGGTGAACAACCTGCGCGCCATCGACGTTGATATTCCCCTGCACTCGCTGGTGGGCATCGCCGGCGTGTCCGGCTCGGGCAAGTCCTCCTTGGCGCGGGGCGTGCTGTACGCGGAGGGCTCTCGCCGCTACATCGAAGCCCTGTCGACGTATACGCGGCGGCGGATGACGCAGAGCCCGCGCGCGGCCGTCGACTCCGTCGAGCACATCCCGGCCGCCCTGGCACTGCGCCAGCGTCCCGCGATGCCGGGGATTCGCTCCACCTTCGGCACCTCGGCTGAGCTGCTCAACGTGGTGCGCCTGATGTTCTCCCGGCTGAGCTCCCACGTCTGCCCGCGCGGGCATCGGGTAGCGCCCACCATCGACGTCGCCGCGGAGACGCCTTTTGCGTGCCCCACCTGCGGCGAGCAGGTCAAGGCGCCGGGTGCGGAGGAGCTGTCCTTCAACTCCACGGGCGCGTGCGCCACGTGCCAGGGCACCGCCCTGGTGCGTGCGGTCGATGACGCGGCGCTCGTGCCCGACCCGTCGAAAACCATCGACGAGGGCGCGGTGGTTCCGTGGCAGATGTTCGGCTTCAACGTGCAGCCGGACATCGCGCGGGAGTTTGGCGTGCGCACTGACGTTCCGTGGAGCGAGCTCGAGGACTGGGAACGGCAGGTTGTCTTCGACGGCCCCGAGGAAAAGAAGCACATCACGGTCACCACGAAGAAGGGCGTGCACGAGCTAGATTTCACCTTCCGCAATGCCCGGCTGACCGTGACGAAGGAGCTGGAGCGCGCCGATACCGAGAAGCGCCTGGCGAAGGTCAACCGCTTCCTGAAGGAAGACATCTGCCCGGACTGCCAGGGCACCCGGTTGAGCCCGGCGGCGCGGCAGCCGCGCATCGGCGAGCGCAACCTGGCTGATGTCACCGCCATGAGCCTGGACGACGTGCTGTCCTGGGCCCAGGGCGTGCCCGCCGAGGTCCCGCAGGAGATGCAGGACATGGCAAGCGCGCTGGTCGATACTCTCACCGGCATGGCCCGCCGCCTGGTTGAGCTCGGCCTGGGGTATCTCTCCTTGGACCGGGCCGGATCCACGCTGTCCACGGGGGAGCGCCAGCGCGTGCAGCTCGCCCGCGCGGTGCGCAACCGCACCACCGGTGTCCTCTACGTGCTGGACGAGCCCTCCATCGGGCTGCACCCGGTCAACGTCGACGGCCTACTGGGCGTGATGCGGGATCTGCTCACCGACGGCAACTCGGTGGTCTTCGTCGACCACGACGTGCAGATCCTCAACAAGGCGGACTGGCTGGTGGAAATCGGCCCGGGCTCCGGAAGCAAGGGCGGCACCGTCATCGCCGAGGGGCACCCCGACGCGGTCGCCCAGGACTCCCATTCCTTGCTGGGGGAATTCCTCTCCGGCGATCACTTCACCCCGACGCGAAGCGCCGCCGCGGCAAACGAGGTCTTCGGCCTCGGGGCGATCCACCTCGAGGCCGACGCCATCCACACGGTCAAGCCTTTGAGCGTGGATATCCCGCTGGGGCGGCTAACCGCGATCACCGGCGTATCCGGCTCCGGCAAGAGCACGCTGCTCCTGGAATCCTTAGTGCCCGCCCTCCAGGCGCGGGCGCAGTCGGCGGCGCTGCCCGCGCACGTCAGCGACCTGAAAGCCCCGGAAGGCATGCGGGTCCAGCTGATTGACGCCAGCCCGATCGGCCAGAACGTCCGCTCAACCGTGGCCACCTACTCCGGCGTCCTGGACGAGCTGCGCAAGGCCTACGCCGCGGTGGATGCAGCGCGCGCGGATGGGCTGAGTGCCTCGGACTTTTCCTACAACACCGGCTCGCTAGCGTGCCCGCGGTGCAAGGGGACCGGGGAGGTGACCCTAGACGTGCAGTTCCTGCCCGACGTGGAGATCGTCTGCCCGGAGTGCGACGGCAGCCGCTACGCCCCAGAGGCCAACCGCTACCAGCGCAACGGTCTAAGCCTGCCGGAGCTGCTCCGGCGCACCGCCCACGAGGCGCTGCAGTTTACGGAGGACCTGCCGCGGGTGCACAAGAAGCTGGCGGAACTCGATGACCTTGGCCTGGGCTACCTGACGCTGGGGGAGGCCACCCCGGCCCTGTCCGGCGGGGAGGCCCAGCGCCTCAAGCTGGTTAGCCAGATGAACCGCGACCACAGCGACGCGGTCTTCGTACTCGACGAGCCCAGCGTGGGCCTGCACCCGCTCGATGTCCGCACGCTGGTGTCCGTGCTCGACGCGCTGACCAAGCGCGGCGCGACGGTCATCGTCATCGAGCACGACCTCGACCTCATCGCGGATGCCGACTACGTCATCGACTTAGGCCCCGGCGGCGGTGAGGACGGCGGGGAGATTCTCGCCACCGGCACGCCCGCCCAGGTGGCGGACTCCCCGCAGTCGGTGACCGGCCGTTACCTGGCCCGCCGGCTGGGCAACTAGGGGCTTGGCGGAAGCTTGTGGTGCTCGGCTGATGGGGTGGGCCCTAGCGGGCTTTAGTGGCCAAGCACGGCGTGGGCGATGAGGGAGTCGATGCGGCGAACGTCCACGTCCCGGCCCAGTTTGATCTTGATGTGGCCGGCGCGCGTCCACAGCTCGACCTCGGCGGTGAAGTCAAACATCTTGCCGGCGTTTTCGCTCGACCACATGTTGATGGCGCTGTAGGGCAGCGAATAGATTTCGACCTTCTTGCCGGATAGTCCCTGGGCGTCGCGAACGATCAGGCGCTTGGAGGTAAATACCGCGGAGTCGCGGAAGGTCTTGAAGGCGGCGTAGGGCTGTTCGCCCTCGATGAGCAGGCCGTAGATGTCGTCGGGGATGGGGATTTCGGCGGCGAACATCCACTCGGTAATTGTCGACATTTCCATGGTTATCTGTCTCCTCTTGATGGGGGTGGTGAAGTCTATTCATTTTCCCAAATTCGCTGCGGGAAAGGCTGGGTAATGGCTGTGACCCTGGCGGGGGTGGCCCCGGGCTGGCTGTGGCCTGCCCGCTGCCTGGGGGTGGGGTATGAGGTGTCATACATTGGTTTGATCTTCGCTTTCACCCCTGTACTTTCAGGTAAGGCAAACCTTAATATGTAGGAAATGAACGAGCTGAGGTCAGTTCCACGGAGGCCTTGGCGGCGGGCGCGCTTAGCGCACTGCGTACTCGGAAGGAGAACAACAATGGTCTCGACTGCCACGATGACGGAACGCACTCAAGTGGTCCAGCCGCTGTCCCAGACGTTGCGGGACGAGACGGCGCGGGCGCACGAGGGGGCGGAAGGCTCGGAGTTTATGACCGCCCTGGTGAGGGGCGACCTGGACGCGGAGGCGGTACACGCCCTGACCGGCCAGCTGTGGTTTATCTACGACGCGCTGGAGACCGCCGTGCGGCGGGTAGCGCACACCGCGCTGGGATCTGCGGTAGCGGACCCGCGCCTGGAGCGCCGGCCGGCCCTGGAGAACGACCTGGCGAACATGATGGGCTCCGACTGGCGCGAGAAGGTCCGGATTCTGCCGGCCACCGCGCGCTACGTGGCCCGCCTGGAGTCGCTGGGCGAAGATGAGGCGGCCCGGGTTATCGCGCACCACTACGTGCGCTACCTGGGGGATATCTCCGGCGGCCAGGTCATCGCGGCGCGCCTGGGCACCATCTACGACATCGACGCGGATGCGCTGCGCTTCTACGATTTCGCCGCCATCGGCAAGATCCCGCCGTACCGGGCGGCCTACCGGCACCAGCTGGACGAGCTGCCGCTGGGCGCGGACGAGCGGGAGGCGCTGATTGCGGAGGCCCAAGAGGCGTTCGCCTTCAACACCGCGGTCTTCGCGGACCTGAGCCGGGCCCGCGCTGCCCGGCAGCCGCAGCCGGTGCGCTAGGCGCGTGTGGGTACGCGCGCGTGCGTGCGGGACTGCGGGGAAATTATCGGCCTTTGACCGTTTCGCCGGTTGGTGAACTGGGGAAACGGTTTTTCGGGGCGACAGAGGTCGATATTTCTTGAATGTTTTGGGGGAAATATCGGCTTCTGCGCGTGGGGTACGGGTGCGGCCTGCGGGGATGGTTGCGTTGAGTGATAGGGGTCGATAAATCCCAACGGGGTTCGATGGGATTGCTGTTCCCGTCGGAGTGGTGGGCGCTGGCTTAGCGCTGGAGGAGCTCGAGCAGGTCGGCTTGGACCTCGCGGCGGCGGATCTTGCCCATCTGGTCGCGGGCGAGTTCCTCGAAGTGGTAGAAGGTGCGCGGGACCTTGTAGCGGGTCAGGCGCTGGCGGGCGAAGTCCTGCATGCCCTGCGGGTCCAGGGCGGCGCCGTCGCGGAGGGTCACGCAGGCGACCACGTCCTCCGAGCCGTCCTTGCGCGGGCGGCCGACCACGGCCACGTCGGTGACGTCCGGGTGGGAGAGGATGGTTTCCTCGACCTCCGCGGGGTAGACGTTGAAGCCGCCGGTGATGATGACCTCCTTGATGCGAGCGACCAGGCGGATGAAGCCGTCTTCTTCCATGACGGCCATATCGCCGGTGCGGAACCAGTCCTTGTAGAAGGACTTCTCGGTCGCCTCCGGGTTGTTGAGGTAGCCGGAAAAGACCTGCGGGCCGCGGACGAGCAGCTCGCCTTCCTCGCCGTCCGGCAGGGTGACCGAGGGGTCCTCCGGGTCGGCCACGCGGGCCTCAGTATTGGGGAAGGGGAGGCCGATGTATCCGGGGCGGCGGTGCTCGTTCATCGGGTTGCCGCAGATGACCGGGGAGGTCTCCGTCAGGCCGTAGCCTTCCACCAACATGCCGCCGGTGGTCGCCTCCCACTTTTCCACCGTGGCGACCGGCAGGGTGGCCGCACCAGAGAAGGACTTCTTGATGCCCTTGAGGCTCACGCCCTTATCCTTGGCGGCGTCCGCGAGCTTCTCGTAAAGTGTCGGCACGCCCGGGAACCAGGTGGGCATGTGCTTTTTGACCACACTCAGGATGAGGTCCATCTTCGGGGCGGGCAGCAGGATGATCTCGGCGCCGACGAAGATGGACATCGTGCAGACCGCGGTCATGCCGTAGGCGTGGAAGAGCGGGAGGGCGGCCAGGAAGCGCTCGGGTTCCTCGCCCAGGTTGGGTACCCAGGCGATGGCCATCAGGCAGTTGGACTGCAGGTTGCGGTGGGTGAGCACCGCGCCCTTGGGCGTGCCGGTGGTGCCGGAGGTGTAGAGGATGAGCGCCGGGTCGGCCGGACGGATGTCCGCCGGGGTGAGGTTGCGCCCATCACCACCGATGGCGGAGCTGAGCAGCGTGGACCAGGGGACCGAGCCCGGGGCCGGGGCGGTGAGTTGTTCCCGCTTGGCCTTGATGGGCGGCACCGGCAGCTTGAGGGCTAGCTGCTGCAGGCGCGGCATGGCCTCAGTCATGTCGACGGCGATGATGGTCTCCAGGTCGGTGGTGGAGCGCAGCGGCTCCAGGGTGGCGGCGGCCTTGTCCCAGGCGATGGCCACGCGGGCGCCGTGGTCGCTGAACAGGCCCTCCAGCTCGTAGCTGGTGTAGAGCGGGTTGTGCTCGACCACGGTGGCGCCCAGATGCAGCACGGCGTGGAAGGCGACGATGTGCTGCGGGCAGTTCGGCAGCACGATGGCCACCCGGTCGCCGGGGCGGATGCCGAAGGCCTTGAGTCCGGCCGCGGCAGCGCGGACCTGCTGGTCCAGCTCGGTGTAGGTGAGGGTGCGACCGAAGAAATAGGTGGCCGGGCGGTCCCCGTTTTCGGAGAGATTGCGCTGGTAGACGTCCACGAGGGTCTCGCTGCCTATTTCCACTTCCGCGGGGGTCCAGTCGCCGTAGTGCTGGGTCCAGGCTCGGGTCTCATAGGCACTCATGCGCGTTCCAAATACCTTTCGTAGGGGGACAAAACTATGTGGGGGATCAGTCTACCTTAAACGTGACGTGTTCCTCATGTTTATGCGGGGAGAGTTTTTGGCGTGGCGGACTTGTGCAATTCCGAACGGCGTTCTATATTCGAACGACATTCTAATATCGAACCGCGTTCTAGAATCTCTCCCTGGTTGCCCCCTGCGGGCGGCGCGAGGGGAGGGCGGTTCTAGGCGGCGCCGGTTTATCAACGCGGGCTTTGACGCCCAGGAAGAAAGCGAAGAAAACTATGACAACCTCAACTACTCAACTTTCCGGGGAGGGCACCGCCCGCGCGGCGGGTAGTGCGCCTGAGCGCACGGCCCCGGCGACGCTGCGGCAGGGCTGGATCCCGCTGCTGGCGCTGTGTTTAGCCTTTTTCGTGGAGATGGTCGACAACTCGATCCTCACCATCGCCCTGCCCACCATGGGCCGGGACCTGGGTGCTAGCACCACGCAGCTGCAGTGGGTGACGAGCGCGTATTCCCTCGTCTTCGGGGCCCTGCTCCTGACCGCCGGTACCGTAGCGGACAAATTCGGCCGCCGCCGGGTACTCGTAGCGGGGCTGGCGGCCTTTGGCGGCCTCTCGGCACTTATCTGGCTGGTCACGGGCATCGACCAGCTCATCGCGCTGCGCGCGGTCCTCGGGATGGCCGCGGCGTGCATGGCGCCGGTGACTATGTCTTTGGTCTTCCAGGTCTTTAAGGAAGAAAAGGTGCGCATGCGCGCCATCTCCCTCATGGTCGTCATCGGCATGTCCAGCATGGTGGCCGGGCCCATCCTGGCCGGCGGCGCGCTGGGCGCGGTGAACTGGAAGTGGCTGGTCTTCATCAACACCCCGATCGCGCTGGTCGCCGTGGCCGGCGTGCTCTGGGGCGTGCCGCGCGACGAGGCGGACTCGCTGCACGCCGCGCCCATCGATTGGCCCGGGACGGTGCTGACCGTGCTGGCCATGGCCAGCACCTGCTTCCTGCTGACCAGCGGTGCGGACTACGGCTGGACCGCCACCCCCACGGTGCTGGCGGCCGTCATCGCGGTGGCCTCCCTGGCCGGCTTTATCTGGCGGGAAAAGACCGCCCGCCACCCCATGGTGGACCTGGCCCTGTTCCAGATCCCCACGGTCCGCGGCGCGGCCCTGGCGCAGGTGGGCAGCTCGCTGGCGCAGATGGGCTCGATGTTCCTGCTCATCATGCACTTCCAGTACGCCCTGGGCTGGTCCCCGGTCGTAGCGGGCCTGGCGAACCTGCCGTTCATCGTGGTGATGCTGGCCGCCCAACCCGTCGCGGAGAACCTCGTGACCCGCTTCGGCCACCGCGTGACGTGCTGTATCGCCGCCGCCAGCCTGGTCGTCGGCCTGCTGGTCGAGGCCTTAGGCATCCGCGCCGGGTACTGGGTCATCGCGCTGGGGATGGCGGCCCTGTCCTTCGGCCTGCGCATCATCATGGTGGTCTGCGCCGTGGCCCTGATCGAGTCGGTGCCCAAGGACCGCACCTCGCTGGGCACGGCCATCAATGACGTCACCCAAGAGCTGGGCACCTCATTCGGCTCCGCCGTGGTGGGCACGCTCCTGGCGGTGCTGGTGGCCCAGACCTTGCCGGCGGGCGCGTGGAGCGCGGAGTTTACCGACACCTTCTTCGGCGGCGAGCAGGTCATCTTCGTGGTGCTGGCCGTCCTCGTGGGGCTAGTGGCCGGCTACGGCTGCTCGACGCTCACGGACTCCCGCACCGCCGACGAGCATGCCATCGATTAGGCGGTGTCGGGGCTGGCAGTGGGGCTGGCGTCGCTGCTGGTGTCGGCGCTGGTGCTGGTGCCGGTGCCGGTGGCGGAGTCGTTGGCGCTGGTGCGGGCTTTGAGCCCGTCGAGGAAGAGCCAGACGCCGGCGGAGAACTGTTCGGTGTCGTCGTGGGTGGCGAATTCCTCGGCCACGAGGTGGGCGAAGGGGTAGCGCTCGGAGTCGAGGTCCCGCCAGGACTGGGCGACGCGCTCGCGCAGTTGCTGGTCGGAGTAGCCCTGCTTGCGCAGGTAATCGGGGGCCTCGCGCATCTCCGCGCCCGCCCCGATGACGTAGGACACCAGCGCGTTGACCGCGTTGAAGCGGGCCCGGTTGCTCAACTCCAGGCGCAGGGTTTGCTGCCCGAAGAGGTCGAAAATGCGCATGGAGTTCGGCTGCGTGCCCGTATCCCGCAGCAGGTAGGAGCCGGTCCAACGGTGGAGCTGCATGCTCTCATAGAGGGCCAGCGAGAGCGCGTGCAGCGCGGCGTAGGGATCGGCGGGCAGCGACAGGCCGCTGATCACGTCCCCGAGCACGCGGTTCGTGGCGTGGTCGAGCAGCTCCTGCTTGCTCGCCACGTAGTGGTACAAGCTGCCCACGCCGGTGCCGACGTGCTCGGCCAGCCGGCGGAACGTCAGCTTGCTCTCGCCAACCTGGTCCAGCAGCTCAACCGTGGCGTCCACGATGAGCTCCAGGGAGAGCACCGGGCGCCGGCCGCGGGGGCGGCCAGGGGAGGCGGGAGTGGTAGCGGGCATAGCTGTGATTCTATCGCTGTCGCCTCCGCCCGCCGGCGTTAGGCCGGGCGGAGGAGGCGAGGTACACCGCGGGGGCTACTTGCGCTCTTGGCCCAGGCGCTGCAGGAGGTCGTCCTGGACCTCGCGGCGGCGGATCTTGCCCATCTGGTCCTTGGCCAGGGCCTCGAAGTGGTAGAAGGTGCGCGGGACCTTGTAGCGGGTCAGGCGCTGGCGGGCGAATTCCTTCAGGCCTTCCGGATCCAGGGCGGCGCCGTCGTTGAGCTCCACGCAGGCCACGACGTCCTCGGAGCCGTCCGGGCGCGGGCGGCCGACGACCGCGATGTCCTTGATGGCGTCGTGCACGCGCAGGGCCTCCTCGACCTCCGCCGGGTAGACGTTGAAGCCGCCGGTGATGATGACTTCCTTGATGCGGCTGACCAGGCGGATGAAGCCGTCTTCTTCCATGACCCCGAGGTCCCCAGTGCGGAACCAGCCGTCGTGGAAGGCGGCGGCGGTGGCCTCCGGGTTGTTGTGGTAGCCCTTGAAGACCTGCGGGCCGCGGGCCAGGATCTCGCCCTCCTGGCCGTCCGGCATGGTCTCGTCCAGGTTCTCCGGGTTGGCGATCCGGATTTCGGTGTCCGGGAAGGGGATGCCCACGTACCCCGGGCGGCGGTCGGTGGACATCGGGTTGCCCACGATGATGGGCGAGCACTCGGTCAGGCCGTAGCCTTCCACCAGCAGGCCGTCGGTGTACTTCTCCCACTTCTCCACGGTGTCCACCGGCAGGGTGGCGGCACCGGAGAAGGCGGCGCGGATGCCCTTGATCGGGATGTTTTGCTCCTCGGCGGCTTCCACGATCTTCTCGTAGAGCGTCGGCACGCCCGGCACCCAGGTGGGCGTGTGCTTCTTCATCACGTCCATGACCAGAGGGATCTTCGGCGCCGGCAGCATGACCAGCTCGCCGCCGATGAGCTGGGAGAGCGTGATGTTCATGGTCATGCCGTAGGCGTGGAACATCGGCAGCGCGGTCAGCATGCGCTCTTCCTGCTCGCCCAGGCCCGGCACCCAGGCCTTGCCCTGGAGCAGGTTGGCGAACAGGGAGCCGTGGGTCAGCTCCGCGCCCTTGGGCTTGCCGGTGGTGCCGGAGGTGTAGAGGATGAGCGCGGTGGTGTCGCGCTCAATCCCCTCCGGCTCCTTCAGGTCCTGGCCGTCGCCGCCGATGGCGTTGCCGATCAGGGTGTCCCACGGGACGGTGTTCTGGGCGGGCTGGGACAGCTGCTCGCGCTGCGACTTGAGGAAGGGCAGGCGCAGGGCCGCGCGCTTGAGGGTCGGCATGGCCTCGATCATGTTGACCGAGACCACCGTTTCCAGGTCCGTGGTGCCGCGCAGCTTCTCCAGCGTGCCGGCCGCCGAGTCCCAGGCGATGGCGATGCGCGCGCCGTGGTCCTGGAACAGGCCCTCCAGCTCGTGGGCGGTATACAGCGGGTTGTGCTCGACCACGATGGCGCCCAGCTTGAGCACCGCCCAGAAGGCGGCGACGTGCTGCGGGCAGTTGGGCATGACCAGCGCGACGCGGTCGCCCGGGCGCACGCCGAAGGCCTTAAGCCCCGCGGCGGCGCGGTTGACCTGGCGGTCTAGGTCCGCATAGGACTGGGTGCGGCCGAAGAACCAGGTGGCGGGCTTCTCGGCGTTGATGGCCAGGTTGTTGTCGTAGATGTCGAGCAGCGTGGTCTCGCCGTAGTCGAGGGAGTGCGGGGTCCACTCGGGGTAGTGCTGGAGCCAAGCCTTGGTCTCGAATGCTGACATGGGTTCTAACCTCTAAGAATCGGGGAAACTTTCGCAAGCGTAGGTTGTGCTTCCCCTAGTATAACGACGCGGCAACGCGCGGCCGCACGGCGCGGGATTGGTCCCGGCATCAGGAGGCGTCCTGGGAAGCGGTGACGCAGGCAACACCGCGGCGGGGAGGGGGCAGGCGGTATTAGACTGGGGCGCCATGCGCGTGGCGATGATTTCAATGCACACTTCCCCCATCGAACAGCCCGGGACGGGTGATGCCGGCGGGATGAACGTCTACGTGCTCAACACCGCCAAGGAACTGGCGCTGCAGGGCGTTGAAGTAGACGTGTATACCCGGGCGACCCGGCCCAGCCAGGGCGAGGTCGTCGAGGTCAGCGAGCACCTGCGGGTCATCAACGTCGTGGCCGGGCCCTACGAGGGGCTGGAGAAGGAAGACCTGCCCACGCAGCTGGCGGCCTTTGCCGGCGGGATGGTCGAATACGTCAAGTGCCACGGCCTGCACTACGACATCATCCACTCCCACTACTGGCTCTCCGGCCAGGTGGGCTGGTTGCTGCGGGACCTGTGGGGCGTGCCGCTGGTGCACACCGCGCACACCCTCGCCGCGGTGAAAAACGCCTACCGCAGCGACGACGACGCCCGCGAGTCCGAGGCCCGGCGCATTTGCGAGCAGCAGCTGGTGGACAACGCCGACCTGCTGGTGGTCAACACCGTCGACGAGGCCCGCGAGCTGGCCGAGCACTACGACGCCCCGGCCGAGCGGATCGTCACCGTCGCGCCGGGCGCGGACACCAAGTTGTTTACCCCGGGCAGCGACCGCAACACCGAGCGCGCCCGCCGCGAGCTGGGCCTTCCGCTGCACAGCAAGGTCATCGCCTTCGTGGGCCGCCTGCAGAAATTCAAGGGCCCGGAGGTGCTCATCCGCGCCACCGCGGAGATCTTCCGCCGCGAACCGCTGCGCAATCTCCGCGTGGTCATCTGCGGCGGGCCGTCTGGGGCGGGCGCTAGCCCGCAGGCCTACGCGGACCTGGCACGTGAGCTGGGCGTGGACCGCCGCGTCCGTTTCTTAAGCCCGCGCCCACCGGAGGAGCTGGTGGCGCTCTACCAGGCCGCGGATATCGTGGCCGTGCCCAGCTACAACGAGTCCTTCGGGCTGGTGGCCGTGGAGGCCCAGGCCTCCGGCACCCCGGTGGTGGCCGCGCGTGTCGGCGGCCTGCCGATCGCCGTCGAGGACGGCGTGACCGGCCTGCTGGTGGACTCGCACGAGCCGGAGGACTGGGCCGACGCGCTGGAGGAGCTGCTCGATGATGACGAGCGGCGCATCGCGATGGGGGAGGCGGCCGTGCCGCACGCGGAGCGCTTCAGCTGGGAGGCCGCGGCCACCGAGCTGGTGGCGGTCTACCAGCGGGCGCTGACCGCGGAGATCCCCAACTGTCATCCGCGTCATGCCACCGGGGGCTAGAATTTCGCGGCGGTGCAGCCGGTTTCGTGGCATGCTGGAGGCATGACTAACGGAAAACTCATCCTATTGCGTCACGGACAATCCCAATGGAACGAGTCCAACCAGTTCACCGGCTGGGTGGATGTCGACCTGACCGAGAAGGGGGAGGCCGAAGCCAAGCGCGGCGGCGAGCTGCTGGCTTCCGAAAACCTCCTGCCTGACGTGCTGTACACTTCCCTGCTGCGCCGCGCTATCCGCACGGCGAACATCGCCCTGAACGCGGCCGACCGCCACTGGATCCCGGTCCTCCGCGACTGGCGCCTCAACGAGCGCCACTACGGCGCCCTGCAGGGCCTGAACAAGGCCGAGACCAAGGACAAGTTCGGCGAAGAGCAGTTCATGGCGTGGCGCCGCTCCTACGACACCCCGCCGCCCGAGCTGGCCGATGACGCGGAGTACTCCCAGTCGGAGGATCCGCGCTACGCGGACCTGGATCAGGTCCCGCGCACCGAGTGCCTCAAGGACGTCGTCGCCCGCCTGGTGCCCTACTTCGAGGAAGAGATCCTGCCGCGCGTGAAAAACGGCGAGAAGGTCCTGGTCGCCGCGCACGGCAACTCCCTGCGCGCGCTGGTCAAGCACCTGGATCAGATTTCGGACGAGGACATCGCCGGCCTGAACATCCCGACCGGCATCCCGCTGGTCTACGAGGTGGACGCCTCCGGCAAGGTGGTCAACCCGGGCGGCACCTACCTGGATCCGGAAGCCGCCGCAGCCGGGGCTGCCGCCGTGGCGGCCCAGGGCGGCAAGTAGCATTTAGGTAGGAAAGACAACTATCTAGCCGCGCCCGCGGGAACCAAAGGATCGTCGAATCCGGTGATCTGCCCCGTCCCCGGGCGCGTTGACAACCGAGGAAGGCGCGAGCGTGGGAAACGTTCTGGCATTTGTGGCCGGTGCAGTGGTCTGCGCACTGGTCCTGCCCTTGGTGCGCTGGGTGCGCGGGCGGATCCAGCGTTTCCGCACGACGGCGACCGCGGACTCGAACCAGGTCACCACCGTCAGCCAGGTGCTGCACCTGACCATCCAGGGCGCGAACACCGGCGTGGTGGTGGTCGACCGCGGCGGCGAGGTCATCTTGTCGAATCCCGCCGCGCACACCATGTCCCTGGTCCACGACCGCGCGGTGCGCCCGGACGTGTGGCAGGTCGCCCAGGAGGTCTACGAGGACCACGAGGAGCGCGGCCTGGACCTGTCCATCCCGAAGCGGCGCACCGGCAACCGCGTGACCCAGGTGCACGCGCTGATTAAGCCGCTGACCCTGAACGACAACCGGTTTATCACCGTCTTCGGCACCGACGAGTCCGAGCACGTGCGCATGGAAAACGCCCGCCGCGACTTCGTGGCCAACGTCTCCCACGAGCTCAAGACCCCGGTCGGGGGTATCGCCCTGCTCACCGAGGCGCTGCTGGAGGACCCGGAGGACCCGGAGCACGTCAAGTACTTCGGCGCCAAGGCCCACAAAGAGGCCAACCGCATGGCGGAGATGGTCACCGAGCTGATTTCCCTGTCCAAGCTGCAGGGCGCGGAGGCGCTGCCGGAGATGGAGCCGCTGCGCATCGACGACGTCATCGACGAGGCCATCCAGCGCAACCAGCTGGCCGCCGACAACCACAACATCGACCTCATCCGCGGCGGCAACAGCGGGGTGCTCATCTGGGGCGACAAGCCGCTGCTGGTCACCGCCGTGTCCAACCTGATTACGAATGCCATCAACTACTCGCCGGAGGCGCTGCCGGTGTCCATCTCCCAGAAGGTGGTGGGCACCGACATCGTGCACATCCGGGTCACCGACCGCGGCATCGGCATCGCCCCGGAGAACCAAAAGCGCGTCTTTGAGCGCTTTTACCGGGTAGACAAGGCCCGATCCCGGCAAACGGGCGGCACTGGCTTAGGATTAGCCATAGTGAAGCACGTGGTGGCCAACCATGGTGGCAATATTAAGCTATGGTCGCGGCCCGGCACCGGGTCCACGTTCACCATCGAGCTTCCTATTTATCACGAACCTGCCCCGGCGGAAGGTCCGCCGGATACGGACAACAAAAGTGAGAATAAAGCTACGTCGGGCCTGCACAACGCAGTCGCCCGGGTGGCAGCAAGGCGAAAGGATAAAGCATCATGACGACCATCCTCATCGTGGAAGACGAGGAGTCCTTGGCTGATCCGCTGGCGTTCCTGCTGCGGAAGGAGGGCTTTAGCCCGATCGTGGCCCACGACGGCCAGACCGCACTGGACAAGTTCGCCAACAACAGCGTCGACATCGTCCTGCTCGACCTGATGCTGCCCGGCATGTCCGGCACCGACGTCTGCAAGCAACTGCGCGCCATCTCCTCCGTGCCCGTCATCATGGTCACCGCCCGCGACTCCGAGATCGACAAGGTCGTCGGCCTGGAGCTGGGTGCGGACGACTACGTGACTAAGCCGTATTCCTCCCGCGAGCTCATCGCCCGCATCCGCGCGGTCCTGCGCCGCGGGCACGAGACCTCCCCGGCGGCCGAGGAGCAGGACTTCGACGAGCAGATCCTGGAAGGCGGCCGCGTGCGCATGGACGTGGAGCGCCACACCGTCTGCGTGGACGGCGATCCGGTGCCCATGCCGCTGAAGGAATTCGACCTGCTGGAATACCTGCTGCGCAACGCCGGCCGCGTGCTGACCCGCGGCCAGCTCATCGACCGCATCTGGGGTGCTGATTACGTCGGCGACACCAAGACCCTGGACGTCCACGTCAAGCGCCTGCGCTCCAAGATTGAGGCCGAGCCCTCCCAGCCCAAGCACCTGGTGACCGTGCGCGGCCTGGGCTACAAATTCGACCTCTAGCCCAGCGCTCCAGGGCCCCCTCAGCCTCGCCCCGCGGCCGCGTGCCGCGGGGCTTTCGCCTTGCTTGGGGCCGGGCGCGGGGGTTGTTCCTACTGCTTGCGCGCGGCGCTGGCCGGGTGCTGGAGCAGCGGCACGCCGGCGCGGGCGGCCTGCTCGCGGGCGGTGCAGTGCTCGGCGAGGACCTGGTAGTTTTCGGCGCCCATGAGCGCGATGAGCTCGGTGCGCTGGGAGCGCCACATCGGCTCCGCGCTGGTGTGGCAGGACGGGTTGGACGAGCAGTACCAGTCGAAGTCCTCGCCGCCGTCGCCCCAGCCGCGGCGGTCGTATTCGCCGATGGTGGTGCGCAGGATCTCCTGCCCGTCGGGGCGGTCCTCGAAGTCCTCGTAGCGGCGCAGGGGCAGCTGCCAGCAGACCTCCGGTTTGACCACGGTGAGCTCCTGGTCGGCATCGATAGCCCACTGGTGCAGCGCGCAGCCGGCGCCCGTGGCCCAGCCGGCGCGGTTGGCGAAGATGCACGCCCCGCCCACCAGCGGGGTCTTCAGCGCCGGCTCCGGCTCGCCGTCGTCGCCGTCGAGTTCGTCCCAGACCAGCCAGGGCTCGAGCTCGTCGTCGGCCGCGCGCTCCTGGCGCTCCAAGTAGGCGTCGGTGTCCGCGGGGCGGTGCTGCCAGTACTTGGCCGGCATGTTCGCCACGGCATCGTAGAGCTGATCGCGGTCCTGTTCGTCGGCCATGTAGGCGCCGTGTACGCAGCAGCCGACGTCTGGCTGGTTGCTGTCGATACCGGGGCAGGCTGCGGTGCCGAACTGACAGGAGTAGAAGGACTCCACCCAGGTCAAGTCGATGGAAAAGACGTGGTAGGGGTCATCGACGTCGGTAAATTCGAACCACTCCCGGGGGAAATCTGGAGCCAATTCGGTCCCGGCTGCGATCGATTTACCGGCTGGTGAGGAGGCCGGAAAACCAAGATAAACTTCACTAGACTTCGGGCGATTCACACTTTAATACCGTAGACCTACTACGCTAGACGTGTGCGATTAGGTGTATTAGACGTGGGGAGCAACACGGTCCATCTCGTGGCGGTCGATGCCCAGACCGGCGGGCGGCCCACTCCCATGAGTGACTGGAAAACTCCCCTGCGGTTGGTGGAGCAGCTGGACAAGGACGGCAACATCCACTCCAAGGGCGTGAAGAAGCTGGTGGCTGCCGTCAAGGAGGCTGCCGAGTTGGGCAACAAGCTCAACTGCGACGAGTTCATTCCGATCGCGACCTCTGCGGTGCGTTCGGCGAAGAACTCCGAGCAGGTCCTCAAGGAGGTGGAGAAGGAGACCGGCGTCCGGCTGGAGATCCTCTCCGGCGAGGATGAGGCGCGCCTGACCTACCTGGCGGTGCGCCGCTGGTACGGCTGGTCCGCCGGCCGCATCACCAATATGGACATTGGCGGCGGCTCCCTGGAGCTCACCACCGGCACCGAAGAATTCCCGGACCTGGCCTTCTCCCTGGACCTGGGCGCGGGCCGCCTGACCCACAACTGGTTTGATACCGATCCGCCGGCCAAGAAGAAGGTCAGCATGCTGCGCGACTACATCGACGCCGAGCTGGTCGACGCCACCAAGCGCATGCGCGACCAGGGCCCAGCTGGCATGGCCGTGGGCACCTCGAAGACCCTGCGTACCCTGGCCCGCCTGACCGGCGCGGCCCCGTCCTCGGAAGGCCCGTTTGTTAAGCGCACGCTGACCGCGCCGGGCCTGCGCCAGCTGATTAGCTTCATCTCCCGCATGACTGCGGCTGACAGGGCGGACCTGGAAGGGGTAAGTTCAGACCGGTCCCACCAGATCGTGGCGGGTGCCTTAGTGGCCGAAGCCTCGATGCGGGCATTAGGCTTAGAGAAAATGGAAATTTGTCCGTGGGCCCTGCGCGAGGGTGTCATCTTGCGCCGGCTGGACAAGGGTCAAGGATAGGAAGACAACACAGACATGGCTGACGATAAACAGTTGACCGTGGCGGAGCTCCTGGCCCGCAACAAGGCGAGCAAGGGTGCCGACTCCGCCGCGGGCGAGGAACCGAAGCGCCGCCGCCGGCGCCGCAGCCTCGACGAGGGCGGCGTCTCCGTGGCCGAGCTGACCGGCAACCTGAGCAAGGTGGACTCCGCCCCGCACGAGTCCAAGCACTCCAGCGTGCCCATGGATACCCCGGCACCGGTCATCCCCGCCCCGAAGGACGACAAGGACGCCAAGAGCGCCAAGGCCTCCACCGCTGCCGACGCACCGGCTGCGAAGTCTCAGACCAAGGCCGCTGCCAAGGCCGACGTTAAGACGTCCGAGACCAAGGCTGACGCGAAGAAGGCGGAAGCCAAGGCCGGCACCGAGGCGGCCCACCAGCCCTCCGATGACGCGACCGCCGTCATCCAGAAGGTGACCGACGAGCCGGCCCCGGCGGCGAAGAAGCCGGCCGCCAAGACTGCCAAGGCCGACAAGTCCCAGCCCGCTGCGGCCAAGGAGCCGAAGGACCCGCGGATCGCGGCCGCTAGCGCGGACGAGACCGGCGAGATCCCGGTCGTCGAGGACCCGGCCAAGCCGGCCGCTACGGCTGCGGCCACCGGCGGGGCGACCGCCTTTAGCGCGACCTCCGCGCAGGACAGCGCGGCCGACAAGGAGCTGGCCCGCCAGGACGCTTCCGACGAGGTGGCCGCGGACGCCGACGGCGAGGACGAGAAGCTCAACCCGGTGGCCGTGGTGCTGCTGGCCGTAATCGGCATCGTGCTGGGCGCGGTGGTCTTCAAGGGCTTCGAGATCCTCTGGGACCGCTTCAACGGCGTCCTGGTCTCCATCCTGGCCGTGCTGGTCACCGTCATCATGGTCGGCGTGGTCCACGCCCTGCGCACCGCCCGTGACGGCTTCTCCATGGGCCTGGCCGCCGTGGTGGGCCTGCTGCTCACCTTCGGCCCGCTGCTCATCTTGGTCCTCTAGAGCACGCTTCTAGCTTTTCGCTCCCGCACCCCGGGGCGCCGGTTCGATTCTCCGGCGGCCCCGGGGTGTTGGTCTATCCGGGACAGGGGCGGTCCCGCGGCAGGATCGGGCCCGCGGCAGGGTTGGTCCCGCGGCGGGATTGGGCTCGCGGCAGGGTAGGGAAGGTGGCCGCGGCCGCGGCGGCTGTGGCAGGCTGGGGACATGACGAAAATTACAGTTTTAGGCGGCGGAAATATCGGCGAGGCCCTCATTGCGGGGCTGGTAGCTAAGGGCTACGAAGGCGCCGATATCACCGCGACCAACCGCAGCAAGGACCGCAGCGAGTACCTGGAAACCACCTACGGGGTCACCACCACGGCGGACAACTCCGCGGCCGTCAAGGACGCGGACTACGTCTTCGCGTGCTTGAAGCCCTACGGGATCGTCTCGGTGCTGGAGGAAGTGGCAGACAGCCTGCCGGAGGGTGCCGTGGTGGCCTCCATGGCCGCCGGCGTGACCCTGGAGGCCATGGAGACGGCCGCGGGGTCTAAGACCCCGGTGGTGCGCGTGATGCCCAATACGCCCATGCTGGTGGGCAAGGGCATGTGCGCCTGCGCGCCGGGCCGCAGCGTCACGGAGGAGCAGCTGGAGGGCGTGCAGGAGCTCCTTAGCGCGGTTGGCGAGGTTGTAACGGTGGGCGAGGCCGACATGGACGCGGTGACCGCCCTGGCCGGCTCCGCGCCGGCCTACTACTTCTTGGTCACGGAGGCGCTCGTGGACGCCGGCGTGCAGCTGGGGCTCAAGCGCGACGTGGCGGAGAAGCTGGCGGGCCAGGCCGCTGCCGGCGCCGGGGCGATGCTCGCCGAGTCCGGCGACTCGGCCTCCCAGCTGCGCATCAACGTCTCCTCGCCGGGCGGCACGACGGTGGCCGCCCTGCGTGAGCTGGAGGAGTCCGGCCTGCGTGGCGCCTTCTTCCGCGCGGCCGAGGCCTGTGCCACCCGCTCCCAGGAGCTGGGCTAAGGCGGCGGGCCACGGGCCGAGTAAAGGCCCGGGTAGAGGGCCGCTCCTATCTCTGCGACTATTCCCAGGGAATTACAGGCGTCCCTTTACCTCCCCCGATGTGGGGGTATATATGTAACGCTCGTGACTAGTCGGGACAGTAGTGAACCCTGTTGTGCCGGAGTTTTTCTGGGCGAGAAATAGATTTCTGGGAAAACTTTTCCACTCAAGTCGTACTAGTCACAAGTTTCACGATAGGCTGGTTCAAGCACGTGCGTGTTCGTCCTGTGGGAGGGGAAGCCTACAGCGCGCCACGGGCTGAAGGGTTAGATAAATATGGTTAATGAAGAAAAGGGAACCTTTCTGACGGTCGCTGAGGTCGCAGAGATCATGCGAGTCTCCAAGATGACCGTTTACCGTCTGGTTCACGCTGGCGACCTGCCGGCAGTCCGCGTCGGGCGCTCCTTCCGCGTCCACGAGACCGCCGTGAGCGAGTACCTGAAGTCCTCCACCTACGGAGTCGGCTAAAGGTTGCTCCTCCCGCCACCCGGCGGGCCGGTTGCTTTCTACCAAGCGCAGCACCCTCCTCTTCCTGCCAGCGGGCAGGAGGTGGAGGGCGCTGTCATTTTTAGAGGTCAGGCTGCGGGGACGAGCGGGCGGTTTTGGGTCACCGGCGCACAACCAGTAATATAAGCACCATTCGTGTCGGCTTATTCTCGCCGCCGCCGCGCCGGCTGCCCGGGCTCGTCCCGGTCGGTTCGGTAGGGCAGCCCGGGCAGAGTGCACCTGCGGGGTATGGCAGGCGAGCGTTAGACCGCCGGCAGGTTTAGTACGTACTATCCGCGAAAGTGAGGAAACCAGCAATGGGTTCTGTTATCAAGAAGCGCCGCAAGCGCATGTCCAAGAAGAAGCACCGCAAGATGCTGCGCCGCACCCGCGTCCAGCGTCGTAAGCTGGGCAAGTAAAACTTCTTGCCGCTTTGGCCCCGCCACCCGGGTTCCCCGGGTCGCGGGGTCTTGGTGTGTCTTGAGGTCGTGCTGTGTCCGCGGGCCGTTGCGCGCCGGTGGCTAGCTGCGGGAGGCCTTCCAGCCGCGCCACCCGCGCCAGCCGCCCAGGGAGAAGGCGGCGGTGATCAGCGCGGGCAGGCCGTAGGTGCGGATGGCCCGGCGCACGGAGCGGTAGTCGCGGATGAGCCAGCCGCGGTCCACGGCCAGGTTGCGCAGCTTATTGTCCGGGTTGATGGCCACCGCGGTGCCCACCATGGACAGCATGGGCACGTCGTTGGCCGAGTCCGAGTAGGCCGTGCAGCGCTTGAGCTCTAGGCCCTCCAGCGTGGCGAGGGCGGCCACGGCGTGCTTCTTGCCGGGCCCGTGGAGGATATCGCCCACCAGACGGCCGGTGAACTTGCCGTCCTCGACCTCCGCGACGGTGCCCAGTGCCCCGGTGAAGCCGTAGCGCTTGGCCAGGATCTGGGCCAGCTGGACCGGGGTGGCGGTGACCAGCCAGACCTGCTGGCCGGCGTTGATGTGCATCTGGGCCAGCTCAGTCGTGCCCGGGTAGGCCTTGCGTAGCAGGGAGTGGTCGACAATCTCCTCGCAGAGCTGGGTTAGCTCGTCGACGGAGCGGCCCTTGATAAACTCCAGGGCCTGGCTGCGGCCGGCGGCGACATCGGCGGCGTTTTCCGCCCCGGAAATCCGAAACTTCAGCTGCTTCCAGGCGATAGGGGCGATCTCCCGGAACTTGAAGAAGCGCCGGCGGGCCAGGCCGAGGGCGAAAAGCACCAGGGACGAGCCCTGGATGAGCGTGTTGTCCACGTCGAAGAAGGCGGCCGCCCCGGCGTCCTGGGGGATGTCCGGGTCTGGGGTGGTAAGACGCAGCCCGCCCGCGGCGTTGAGCGAGCCGCTGACCGAGTCGACCCCGGAATGATAGGAATCCAGGTCGATGTCGAAGAACATCTCGACCGCCTGGGAAGCCGCGGCCTCGCCGGCGGCGCGCTGGGAGGCGTCGTCCAGCGGGGCAAGCGCGGAGTTTTCCAGGAAGTTACGCAGGTTTCCGCGGCTGGCCGTCCAGTTGGCCAGAAAGTCGCGCGGGTTCAACGGCAAGCCGTTGGCGGGGTCGGTCGGGTGATTCACTGGGGCAGGGTCAAGCTTCCTAGACGGGATGTGATCGCGTAGGGGATGGGGCGGGTAACGTATCTATAGTAAACGCTAGCCCGGAGCTTGTCTTAGTTAACCCTTCGACCGCCCCCGGGCAGGGATTGCCCTAAAAAATTTAGGTCAAGGATTGGTGCAAGGAGTGGGCGCGGCAGTGGCTGTAAAGACGGAAGGGGCCGGTGGCTCTGGCCGGCACGTGGTGGAGCTGATGGTGCGCAGCACCTGCGGTTCGTGCGCGCGGGTGCGCGAGCAGATCGCCCCGGTGGTTGCGGCCGCGGGCGCGGAGCTGCGCGTGGTGGACGTGGATAGCGCCCCGGAGCTGGCCGTCGAATTCGGGGACCGCGTGCCCGTGGTCGTGGTCGACGAGGAGGAGTTTTCCTGCTGGGAAGTCGACAACGCGGAGCTGGCCCAGGAATTGGCGCGCTAGTTCGCGGGTTGCACCGAGCGGATGGGCCCGTGGTGCGCGGTGGGGCGGCGTCTAACAGGACGCGCGGTTCGTGAATTCCGCGCCCAACAGGTATCCTTTTGGTTGATTTGAATCAATAATTTGGTTGATCGTGGTGAGGATTCATCACTGAGCGGGGTTAAGGCGCAGGTCGCCTGCCTGCTGGCAAGTCTAGTGGAGTGGAGGAATGCTGCATGAGCGTGCTCGTCGTGGGAATGTCCCACCAGTCGGCGCCCGTGGCGCTGCTGGAGCAGCTAAGCATGGATGAACAGGTGCAACACAGCGCGTGTGCGAAGTTGGTGGAGGCCAGTTCGCTGTCCGAGGCGATGATCATCTCCACCTGTAACCGGCTGGAGGTCTACACCGTCACCAACTCCTTTCACACCGGGGTCGAAGACGTCATCGGGACGCTGCACGCGGTCTCCGGCGTCGATGTGGAGCGCCTGCGCAGCTACCTCTACGTCCGCTACGCCGACGCCGCCGCGGAGCACCTCATGCTGGTGGCCTGCGGGCTCGACTCCATGGTGATGGGGGAGCAGCAGATCATCGGCCAGGTGCGCACCGCCTACCAGCACGCCGCCGAGCAAGGCACCGTGGGCCCGCGCATCCACGCCCTGGCGCAGTCGGCGCTGCACGCCGGAAAGCGCGTGCACTCGGAGACCGATATTGATGACGCGGGCGCGTCCATGGTCTCCTTCGCCTTCGACCAGGCGCTCACGGCCATGGGGGTCAGCGATCTCCAGGGCAAGACCGCCCTCGTGCTGGGCGCGGGCGCCATGGCCTCCCTGGCCGCCACGCACGCCGGCCGCCTGGGTATCGACAAGCTCATCATTGCCAACCGCACCCGGGAGCGCGCCGAGCGCCTGGCCGGGCACGCGGAGCAGGCCGGCGTCCACGCCGAGGTCGTCGACTTCGCCGACCGGGCCGGGGCCCTGGACCACGTCGATCTGGCGGTCTCTGCCACCGGCGCCGACAACTTCACCATCACGGCCGACGACCTGCCCGCCGGGCGCGAGATGATGCTCGTGGACCTGTCCCTGCCGCGCGATATTGACGACGCAGTGACCGAGGATGACAACGTCAACCTGGTCAACATCGAGCGGCTGAGCAAGTCGCTGCAGGCCGCCGGCACCGAGGTCGGCGCCGCCCGGGACCCGCACGTGCAGGCCCGCCAGATCGTGGACCAGGAGCTGGCGGAGTACTCCTCGGCGCAGCGCGTGCGCGACGTGGTCCCGGCCGTGTCCGCCCTGCGTCGCCGCGCCGCCAACCTGGTCGAATGCGAGCTGGCCCGGCTGGAGCAGAAATCCCCGGACCTCAACGAGGACCAGATGAAAGACGTGCGCTATTCGCTCAAGCGCGTGGTGGACAAGCTGCTGCACGAGCCGACCGTGCGCGCCAAGAAGCTGGCCGCCCAGTCCGGTACCGTCAGCCACGAGACCGCGCTGCAGGAGCTGTTCGGCCTGCAGCTGGAAGGCACCGGTGTCTCCGTCGACGTGGACGACCTGCCGGCGGCGGAGACCATTGTTAACTCGCGAAAGGACGTTTAAGTGACCCTCAAGATTGGCACCCGCGGCTCCCAGCTGGCCACCACCCAGGCCGGCCACGTGCGCGATTGGTTAACTGCGAACGGCTACCCGGCCGAGCTGCACATCGTGACCACCGCCGGCGACGTGAACATGGCCCCGGTTGAGCGCATCGGCGTCGGCGTGTTCACCCAGGCGCTGCGCGAGGCGCTGCAGGCCGGCGAGTGCGACATCGCCGTGCACTCCTTCAAGGACCTGCCCACCGCCCCGGACGAGCGCTTCCGCCTGGTCGTGCCCCAGCGCGAGGACCACCGCGAGGCGCTCATCGCCCGCGACGGCCTGGCCCTGGCCGACCTGCCGGAAGGCGCGCGCGTGGGCACCTCCGCGCCGCGGCGCATCTCCCAGCTGAAGGCCCTGCGCCCGGACCTGGACATCCGCCCGCTGCGCGGCAACATCGAAACCCGCATGGGCAAGGTGACCTCCGGCGAGCTGGACGCGGTCATGTTGGCGTATGCCGGCCTGGTGCGCGCCGGCTACGGCGAGCGCGCCACCGAGGTCTTCGACCCGGAGACCATCATGCCGGCCCCGGCCCAGGGCGCCCTGGCCGTGGAGGCCCGCGTCGACGACGAGGAGGCCGTCGCCGCTATCAACACGCTCCTGGACGCCGAGGCCATGGCCCAGGCCGCCGGGGAGCGCACCGTGCTCGCCCGCCTGGAGGCCGGCTGCACCGCCCCGGTGGCGGCTACCTCCCACCTGGCCGACGGGCAGATCACCGTCCGCGGCGGGGTCTTCGCCCTGGACGGGACCCGCCAGATCCTGGCCGAGGCCACCGGCGAGGTCGAGCGCGCCGCGCAGCTGGGAACCGAGGTCTCCGACTCGCTCTTTGCCCAAGGGGCGGCCGAGATTCTCGGCGAGAGCTAGGGATGAGCTAGGGATTTCGGCGCCCGCGAGTTTTTGATTGCGGGCGCTGATTAATTTAAGGTGTATCTAGCACATGATCATTATGCACTGATGATCCGGCCCCTCGAAAAGGCGTCCCGGGACCTGTGTCCTGGGATTTTTGGCCGTTAAATAGCCTTTCGACGAAGTAAGTTATCCTCCGCCATCCCAACGACACGGCGCAGCGAAATAACGGACTGGTCCTGCCACCACCCCGGCACCGACGGGGATTGGAAAGGTGGCATGGGGCCAGTTTTTCGCCGCCCCGAGATTTTAGAAAAGAACCTTATGAGCAACGCTGTGGGCACGAGCCAGGTAGAAGCGCTGGGCAAGATCATCTTTGTCGGCGCTGGCCCCGGGAACCCGGATCTGCTGACCGTGCGCGCCAGGGAAGTGCTGGCGCACAACTCGATTACCATCACCGATCCGGACGTGCTCGGTGGGGTCCGTGACATCGTGGGCACGGCACTGCCGGTCCCGCCGGAAAAGCTCGAGGCGGCCGAGGAAGAATACGCGCAGATGTGCGCGGACGCGAAGGCCGCGGGCGCGCGCCGCAAGCCGCCGCGCCCGGCCCCGCCGACCGCCGCCGATATCCGCGAAATCCCGGAGGACGGCAAGCCGGGCGTTTCCGGCGCCGCCGAGACCAACGCGCAGGTGCTGCGCGCCGCGCTGGAGGAGGCCGCCGAGGTCAGCCGGGAAAAGTCCCTGCCGGAGCCCGGCGACGTGGTGCGCCTGGTGGCGGGCAACCCGCTCAACCGCGAGGCCATCAAGGCCGAAATCACCGCCGTGGCGGCGGCCGGCCTGGAATTCCAGGTCGTGCCCGGCATGTCCCTGCCGTCGACCGTGCCCTCGTTCGCCGGCCTGGCGCTGGGCTCGACCTACACCGAGGCGGATCTCACCGCCGGGGAGATCGACTGGGACAAGCTGGCCGCCGCCGCCCAGCCGCTGGTCCTGCAGGCCGCGGCCGAGGACCTACCGGTCATCGCCGCGCAGCTGACCGACCGCGGCCTGCCCAAGGAAACCGAGGCCTACGTGACCGTGCACGGCACGACCCGCCTGCAGCGGACCTTTGAGACCTCCCTGGGCATGCTGGCCAAGCTCGACGCCGAGCTGCCCGGCCAGCTGGTGGTCACCCTGGGCCGCAGCTTCGACGACCGCTCCAAGTACTCCTGGTGGGAAAACCGCTCCCTCTACGGCTGGCGCGTGCTGGTGCCGCGCACCAAGGCCCAGGCCGGCCCCATGAGCGCCCGCCTGGCCTCCTACGGCGCCATCCCGCAGTCGGTGCCGACCATCTCCGTGGAGCCGCCGCGCAACCCGGCGCAGATGGACCGCGCCATCAAGGGGATCGTGGAAGGCCGCTACAAGTGGGTGGTCTTCACCTCGGTCAACGCCGTCAAGGCCGTCTGGGACAAGATCGCCCAGCTGGGCCTGGACGCCCGCGATTTCGCCGGCGTGCACCTGGCGGCCGTGGGGCAAAAGACCGCCGACGCCATCCGGGCCAAGGGCATGGTGCCGGAGCTCCAGCCCAAGCCCAACGCGCAGAACGCGGAGGGGCTGGTTTCCGTCTTCCCGAACTACGTCGAGGACATCGACGCCGTGGGCCGCGTGCTGCTGCCGCGCGCCGACATCGCCGGCGATGCCCTGGTCACCGGCCTGGAGGACCTGGGCTGGGAGGTCGACGACGTGGTCGCCTACCGCACCGTGCGCGCCGCCCCGCCGTCGGCGGAGGTCCGCGACATGATCAAGACCGGCGGCTTCGACGCCGTCGCGTTCACCTCCGGCTCGACGGTGCGCAACCTGGTCGGCATCGCCGGCAAGCCGCACCAGCGCACCATCATCGCCTGCATTGGACCGTCCACCAAGGCCGCCGCCGAGGAGATGGGGCTGCGCGTGGACGTGGTCCCCGAGGTCGCCGACGTGCCCTCGCTTATCGATGCCCTGGCTGCCCACGTGGCCAACCTGCGCGCCGCCGGCCAGCTGCCACCGCCGAAGAAGAAGCGCCGCGCGCGCCGCAAGTCCGCCAGCTAGGTAGGCCGGCCGGGGCAGGCCCTCGCCGGTGCTGCCGCGGCCGGGGGCGGGGATCTATGATTGTGGGCATGACTTACGATTTTTCCCGACGTCCCCGCCGTCTCCGCCAGTCGCCTGCGATGCGCGAGATGGTGGCAGAAACTCACCTGCAGCCGGCGGATTTCATCCTGCCGATGTTCATCGCGGACGGTATCGATAGCCCGCGGGAAATCCCCTCCATGCCCGGGGTCTACCAGCACACCGAGGATTCCCTGCTCAAGGCCGCCCACGAGGCGCTGGATGCCGGCGTCAAGTGCGTGGACCTCTTCGGCGTCCCGAAGCCCGAGGACAAGGACGCCACCGGCTCCCAGGCCTGGGATCCGGAAGGCATCCTCAACCGCGGCGTGGCTGCCCTGCGCAAGGAATTCGGCGACGACCTGCTGATTATGGCGGATACCTGCCTGGACGAGTTCACCAGCCACGGCCACTGTGGCGTGCTGGATGATAAGGGCCGCGTGGACAACGACGCGACCATCGAGCTCTACCGCGACATGGCCCGCGCCCAGGCCCGCGCCGGCGCCCACATCGTCAGCCCGTCTGGCATGATGGACGGCCAGATCGGCCAGATCCGCGAGGAGCTCGACGAGGCCGGCCACCAGGACGTGGCGATCATGGCCTACTCCGCCAAGTACGCCTCCGCCTTCTTCGGCCCCTTCCGCGACGCGGTCGGCTCCTCACTGGAGGGCGACCGTCGCACCTACCAGCAGGACCCGGCCAACTTCCACGAGTCCCTGCTGGAGGCCGAGCTCGACATCGACGAGGGCGCCGACTTCGTCATGGTCAAGCCCGCCCTGCCGTACCTGGACGTGCTGTCCGCCATCGCGGAACGCTCGCCCGTGCCGGTGGCAGCCTACCAGGTCTCCGGCGAGTTCGCGATGATTAAGGCCGCCGGCCAGAACGGCTGGCTGGACGAGCACGCCGTGATGATGGAGGCGTTGACCTCCATCAAGCGCGCCGGCGCCGACCAGATCTTTACCTACTACGCCGTCGAGGCCGCCCGCGCCCTGCGCGGCTAAGACCGCGGCGGGGAGCGCTTAACCCGCGCATCCCCGCGCCCTTTCCGTTCCCGCCCCGCCCCAACCTCTCACCCGAAAGCACAGGTTTTTAGTGACTGAACCGCACACTCCGCCCGCTGAGCACAACCGGGGGACCAAGGACCCGGCCGGCCAGCCCCGGACTCCGGGCAAGGCCCACCCGCACCGCTCCGAGGAGCCGGGCGGACGCTTCGAGAAATTCCTGGCCGCCCGCCCGGAGGCGGTCGGGTTGATGCTTCTGACGTGGATCGTGGCCGTGGCCGGCGAGGCCATCCACCAGGTGCTTAACGTGGTGATGTCCGTGGTGAACGTGGACGTCATCAAGGCCAACGCCCGGCAGGCGGCCGGCGACCAGCTCGCACAGCTGGAAGCCCTGGGCGAGGGCGCGGTGACCATGGCCACCTTCCTGGCCGTGGGGCTCTCGGCGCTGTTCTCAGTCGCCATCCTCGCCCTGCTGATCAGCCTGCTGGTCATGCTGGCCAAGAACACCAAGCGCTCCGGGCTGGCCCGCCGCATCTGGTTCGCCTTCTCCCTGTACTTTGGCGTACGCGTGCTGCTGGTCTTCCTGGCGCGCCCGACGGCCACCGATGTGCCAGACTGGTTGTACGTGGTGGACGGCTCCGTGCAGATCGTGGTCGGGGTCGCCGCCGTGCTGGGCCTCATCTTCAGCCTGCGCAACGAGACCCTGGACTACACCGGGGAGCTGGAGCAGCTGCGCCAGATGGAGCAGGAGCTCAAGGAAGAGCAGGAAAAGCGCCGTGAGAAAGCGGAGCTAAAGCAGAAGGAAAAGCAGGAAGAAAAGCAGGCCAAAAAGGATCGGAAAGACAAACAGCGCGAGAAGGAAAACCAGAGCTCATGACCTACGGGACCCCTGGATATAGCCCCGGACCATTCGACTACAACCGGGCCTCCCGGAAGGATTCGCGCTGGGACGGCACGGTCTGCCCGCCCTCGCTGCACTGGGCCTACTGGGTCTTAGTCGCCGCCGCGGTGGTCATGCTCACCTCCGGCCTCGTCGCCTTCTTCGGCGGCCAGTCCGCCGGGATGCCGGCCGGGGACCAGCTCTTTGTGGCCGTATCCAACGTGGTCGGCGCGCTGGTTCTTTCCGTGGCCGCCGCGCAGCTGAGCGGCGGCAACAAGTGGGCCCGCCGGGTGTGCACCACGGTGGCCGCGCTGTGCATCTTCTTCAACGTCGCCGCCCTGGCCCTTGGCGTGGGCGGGATCGCCCTGCTGCTCATCCCCATCCTGCTGGCCGTGGCGATCCTGTTGATGTTCCGCCCGACCGCCAATGAATTCATCCGGGAGCAGAACTAGCTTTCTCCGGACCGGGCGGATTAGCCGTTGGGCGCAAAGATGAACCATAATGGGGGATTATGATGCGCCGTACCCTGACTGATGCCCCCATCCTCGACGCTGCCTGGGGACGCAGCCCTTCGCGACCCCCGGTCTGGTTCATGCGCCAAGCCGGGCGCTCGCTGCCGGAATACCGGAAGGTGCGGGAGGGCATCGACATGCTCGACTCCTGCTTCATGCCGGAACTGCTGGCCGAGATCACCCTGCAGCCGGTCCGCCGCCACGACGTGGACGCAGCCATCCTGTTCTCCGACATCGTGGTCCCGCTCAAGGCCGCGGGCGTGGGCGTGGACATCGTGCCGGGCCGCGGGCCCGTCATGGACCACCCGGTGCGCACCCGCGCGGACATCGACAACCTGCCCATCCTGGACCACGACGTGGAGCAGGTGCAGCAGGGCATCGCCCACATCCTGGAGGAGCTGACCGACTCGCAGGCGCTCATCGGCTTCGTGGGCGCCCCGTTCACCCTGGCCAGCTACCTGATCGAGGGCGGGCCGTCGAAGAACCACGAGCGCACCAAGGCGCTCATGCACGCCGAGCCGGAGACCTGGCACGCGCTCATGCACCGGATCGTCCCCACGGTGCAGACCTTCCTGCACACCCAGGTCGAGGCCGGCATCGACGCCATGCAGCTCTTCGACTCCTGGGCGGGCTACCTCAACGAGGCCGACTACCGGGAATTCGTCCTGCCGTATTCGCAGGAGATCCTCGCCGGCGTGGAAGGGGTCATCCCGCGCATCCACTTCGGTGTGGGCACCGGCGAGCTGCTGCCCGCCATGGCCGAGGCCGGACCGGAGGTCGTCGGCGTGGACTACCGCGTGTCCATGGATGCGGCGGCCGCCCGCGTGCACGCCGCCCACGGCGCGCACTCCCTGCAGGGCAACCTGGACCCGGCGCTGCTGTTCGCCGGCGACGACGCCGTGCGCGCGGCCGTTCGCCGCATCCGGGACGAAGTCAAAAGCGCGCAAGCGGCCGGGCACGCGACCGGCCATATCTGGAACTTGGGCCACGGGGTGCTACCGACCACCGAGGCAGACGCCATCACTCGCGCCGTGGCCATCATTCACGAGGAAGGCTAGGAATTTTTATGCGCATTGCAATCATCGGTGCCGGGCTGGCCGGGCTGACCGCCGCCTACGAGCTTCGCGGCGAGGACCGCCAGGTCGACGTCTTCGAGGCCGCCGGGCGCATCGGCGGCAAGCTCTACACCGTGCCGTTTAACGACGGGCCCACGGACATGGGCGCGGAGGCGTTCCTGGCGCGGCGGGAGGACGCGGTGGAGTTCTTCCACTCGCTGGGCCTGGCCGACCAGCTGGTCACCCCGTCGGGCAAGCGCTCCCTGGTCTATTCGCAGGGCGAGCTGACCAACCTGCCCGCCCCCAGCGTGATGGGCATCCCGGGCAACTCGGAGGTCGTCGCGCACCTGGTCTCGGAGGAGACCTGCCGCAACATCGACAACGAGGAGCCCTTCGAGTGGGAAATCGGCGGCGATGTTTCCGTGGGCCAGCTGGTGGCCCAGCAGTTCGGCCAGGACCTGGTCGACCGGGTCGTCTCCGCCCTGCTGGGCGGGGTCTACTCCTGCGCGGCCGAGGACCTCGGCCTGCGCGCGACCATCCCGAAGCTCGCCGCCGTGCTGGACGACCAGGCCGCCGCCGGCAAGGTCACGCTGACCGGCGCGGTCGCCGAGTACTTCCAGCGCATGAAGGCCCAGGCGGAGAAGAACCAGCCCGCCGGGGCGGAAAACGACGCCAAGCCGAAGGCGGTCTTCAACACCTTCCACGGCGGCTACGCGCAGGTCTACGACACGCTGGCGGAAAAGTCCGGCGCGGACATCTACGTCGACACCTTCATCAGCGCCGTGGAGAAGAAAGACGACGGTTTTTGGCTCACCGGCGGCGGGGAACCGGCGCAGAAGCCTTACGACCGCGTGGTCATCGCCACCCCGGCGCCGACCACGGCCCGCCTGCTTGCCAAGGTCGCCCCGGCCGCTTCCGAGGCCCTAAGCCCCGTCAAGCTGGCCAGCTCCGTCGTGGTGGGCCTGAAGTTCGACTCCATCACCGACCCGGAGGGCAACTCGCTGCCGGACAACTCCGGCATCCTGGTCGCCGCGGACCAGCCGGGCGTGCACGCCAAGGCGTTTACCCTGTCTTCTAACAAGTGGCCGCACCTGGCCGAGCGCCTGCACGGCGGGGCCCTGGTGCGCGCCAGCTTCGCCCGCTTCGGCGACGACTCCCTGGTCCGCGCTGAGGAAGACCAGCTGGTGGACTACGCCCTCGATGACTTGCAGTCGATCACGGGCTTCGACGGGCGCGCGGCCGGCGTGGGGGAGATCTTCACCCAGCGCTGGTTCGGCGGCCTGCCGCGCTTCGATGCCACGCACCTGGCCACCGTGGAAGCCGTGCGCGAGGAACTCGCCGACGTCGCGGGCCTAGAGGTCACCGGCGCTTGGGCCGGCGGCGTAGGCGTGCCGGCCGTTATCGCGGATGCCCGCGCGGCCGCCGCCCGCTTGGTTTAAGTTGGCCTAGGCAACGGTTTAGTTCACGTCGCGGAAGACGAAAATCGAGGAGAAGTCCTTGTTGCCGTGACCCATGGCCTGCTGCTCCTCGAAGTTGGCGATGGCCGCGGCGACCGCCGGCAGCGGCTTGTTGGAGGTCTGCTCCATCAGCTTGGCGTCCTTGCACAGGGCGTCGACGGTAAAGTCGCCCGGCTCCGGGTTGCGCTCGCCGAGGATGAACGGGGCCTTCATGTTCTTCATGAACGCCAGGCCCGTGATGTCGAGCATCTCCAAAATGACCTCGGGGTTTAGCCCCTCGGACTCGCCCAGGTGCAGGGCCTCGAGCACGCCCTCGGCGGTCACGGCCAGCGCCAGGTTGGCCAGCAGCTTGCCGACCGCGGCGATGGGGGCGGACTCCACGCCGATGAGCTTGTTCTCGCCAGCCCACGGGGTGACCAGGTCCATGACCAGCTCGCGGCGCTCGTCGTCCGGGGTGCCCACGTACACGCCCAGCGTGCCCTCGCGGGCCGGGCCCAGGGTGCCCACCACCGGCGCGGCGACGTAGGTCTCCACCGCCGCGGCGAATTCCCGTGCGGCGTCCGGGGAGACCGTCGTGGTATCCACCCAGGTGATCCCCTCCGGGATGAGGTCCGCCTCCACGACGACCTCGCGAATATTGTCCGGCCCGAACAGGGAAGTGAAGACAACCTCCGCGCCGGCCACAGCCTCTTCCGGGCTGGCGGCCAGCTGCGCGCCCTCGTCAACGAGCGGCTGCGCCTTCTCAGCGGTGCGGTTCCACACCGTGACCTCGTGGTCCTTCAGCAGGTGGCGGGCCAGCTCCGAGCCCATACGTCCAGTTCCTAGAAATGCAATCTTCATGCCCTCCAGCATGCCAGTTTTAGCGCTCCCGCGTGGGACACCGCTGATTGCCGCGCGCGCATTCCAATACTGGAAGGTCAACACTCAGCGGACGGAATCACCGGTGGGAGGGAGATGCCGAATTATCTGTGTAAAAAGTATCCGAAGGGCTGCCTACCCTCTAAAAGTGGGTTACTTTGTTCGCATTGGACGAATTTAATAGGGGTTCCCCCTAGGAATCCGTCCGATATTTGCCCTTGTCAATCCACTTTGAAAACAGCGTGCCGGAGGGAAAGAATTAGATGACTTTGGGACCTATCCAGATGCTGATCATTTCAGTTTTCGCGCTTATCGTGATATCCCTGCTTGCGTTCCTCATCGTGTTGGGGGTCAAAGTACTAAAGGCCCTGAACACACTCATCGAGCGTGGTTCTGACTAACAGGCGCACCCTAAACTCGTTGCGGGCGGGCTGAGCAAGAGCGAAGTTGGTTTCATAGGTGGGCATCTTAAGAGAGCGTTCCGGTAGAGGAAGAGGCCTTGAAAGCGCAGAGTAGTAAACCTTCAGATTCGGCGATGTTGCGTTCTCCCCGGCTTATCGGCTGGGGGCTGGTCGTGGTTGCTTTTGTCGTTGGGTATCTGATGTGGATAGTCGGCCGGACGTGGTGGTGGCCGTCGGTGATCGTCGCCGGCATTGTTTTGCTGGCCATCTTCGCGGTTGATTGTTACTTGGCGTTTAAAACCAAGAAATACGACTTGTACGCGGCGGCGCTACTGGCCGTTCTGGCACCGGCAGTCGTCATCAGTATCTCGTTTGGATTCTTTTTCTCCGGTCCACCGAGCTAGGAACTGAAGCCCGGACTGGTGTTAGAGGTTGGATTAGAAGCCAGTAGGCCTTTGCACAGCAGTTGTGCTAGGACTGGGTGGAGGCTCGCTCACTGCGGGCCCCGGACGAGGGAGCCGTACCCGGGAAGGCGACAAGACGGCCAGAAAGAATCATGGCTTGGTTAATCCTTGTTGTCTCCGGTGCCTTTGAAGCGGTGTGGGCGGTGGCGCTCGACCGCTCGGAGGGGTTTAGCAAACTGGTGCCCACCCTGGTCTTCTTTGTCGCCTGCGCCATTTCCATGGGCGGGCTGGCTTGGGCCTTAAAGACCCTGCCGGTGGGCACCGGCTACGCGGTCTGGGTAGGCGTGGGCGCCGGCCTGACCGTGGTGTATTCCCTCGTGACGGGGCAAGAGCCCTTCTCCATGCTGAAATTGCTGTTCCTGGCGATGATCGTCGGCGGCATCATCGGGCTGAAAGCCATCAGCTAGCTGCTGCCTAGAGGCCCACGGAGCGTTTGACGTCGCGTTCTACCTGCCCGGGCGAAGGGACGTCGGGAGCCGGGATATCGGGGGAGGGGAGATCCGGTTCCGGGAGATCGGGCACGCGCGGCTTCGGGAGGTCGGGGGCGCGGAGTTTTTCCGGCGGGATGTTGGGGATTTTGGGCAGGCCCGGCTCGGAGAAGCTGATCCCGGGCCGCGGTGCTGGCCGGGGCGGGGCGCCAGCCGGCCCGGCGGGCCCGCGCTGGTGGCGTGAGTGCGGCGCGCCGGGGTTGCCCGGGTGCGGCTTAGTGGAGGACTCGTCGGGGCGGTCGGGCTCTGTGGGGCCGGTGGGGGTCTCGGCATCGTCGGCCGCGGCGGCATCGTTAGCGCCGGGCAGCTGCGGCGCGCGCACTGGGGAGACTTCCCCATCGAGGGTTGTCGCGTCGGGCGCGGTGGAATTGGAGCCGCTGAGCGCGGAGTCGGAGCCCGGCGACCAGGGGCGCGGGTTGGAGTCCGCCGCCGACGTGGGGCGGGTTTCCTCCCGCGCGGGTTCGGCGGTCTGGCAGGCGGACAGGCAAAGGGTAGCGGCGATGGCAAAGGCGGCTGTGCGGTAGCGCGGCAGCATGAAAGATTCCCCCGAATGTTTCTCGATTACTTTGTGTGCGTAGTCGGTGATTCAGTGCGTTGGCTGAGCGTGCTGTGTGCGTGTGTTTTCCCCGAGCAGGTGGCAGGTCCGGGCCACCCAGTTCGCTCCAGCCGCCACCCTAGCGCAGGGCGGCGGAGCACGCAGGGCGGGTGCGGGCGGCTACAACTTTTGTATAGCGCGAAAACCCGTAGAATGTGGGCTATGCCTACTTCTAGCGCCATGACAACGTCCAAGTCCGCCGAGCTTTTCGCACGAGCGGAGAAAGTGATCCCCGGCGGGGTGGATTCCCCGGTTCGGGCGTACGGTTCCGTCGGCGGGCAGGCCCGCGCTATTGCGCAGGGCAAGGGCTCGCAGCTGTGGGACGTGGACGGCAACACCTATGTGGACCTGGTCAGCTCCTACGGGCCGATGATTCACGGCAACGCGCACCCGAAGATCGTCGAAGCCGTGCAGTACGCGGTGGAAAAGGGCCTGAGCTTCGGCGCGACCGCTGAGGCCGAGGTGCAGCTGGCCGAGACCATCGTGGGCCGCACTGCCGTCGACAAGGTGCGCCTGGTCAACTCCGGCACGGAGGCCACCATGTCCGCGGTGCGCCTGGCCCGCGGTTTCACCGGCCGCCCGAAGGTCTTAAAGTTCGAGGGCTGCTACCACGGCCACGTGGACGCTCTGTTGGCCGCGGCCGGCTCCGGCGTGGCGACGCTGGGGCTGCCCGATAGCCCGGGCGTGACCGGCGCGCAGGCCCAGGACACCATCGTCGTGCCCTACAACGACCTGGAGGCCGTCCGCCAGGCTTTTGCCGAGAACCCCGGCCAGATCGCCTGCATCATCGCCGAGGCGGCGGCCGGCAACATGGGCACCGTCGCCCCGGACGAGGGCTACAACGCCGCGCTCAAGGAGATCGCGCACGCCGACGGCGCGCTGCTCATCCTGGACGAGGTCATGACGGGCTTCCGCACCTCCCACCAGGGCTGGTACGGCGTCGACCACGTCGCCGGCGACCTGGTGACCTTCGGCAAAGTGGTCTCCGGCGGGCTGCCCGCCGCAGCCTTTGGTGGCCGCGCCGACGTGATGGACTACCTCGCCCCGGTCGGGCCGGTTTACCAGGCCGGCACGCTGTCCGGTAACCCGGTGGCCATGGCCGCGGGCCTGGCCTCGCTGGAGCTGGCGGACGAAGAGCTCTACCCGCGCCTGCAGCAGCAGGCCGACCGCCTGGAAAAGCTCATCCACCGCGCCTTGGAGCGCGAGGGCGTGGCCCACCACGTCCAGCGCGCCGAGTCGATGCTCTCCATCCGCTTCGCCGAGGGCGAGGGCCGCAACTTCGCCGACATGCAGACGGCCGAGACCTGGCGTTTCACCCCCTTCTTCCACGCCCTGCTGGAAGGCGGCGTCATGGTTCCGCCGAGCGCTTTCGAGACCTGGTTTGTATCTGACGCGCTTAGCGACAATGATTTCGAGAGGATTGAAAACGCACTTGCCACGGCAGCGAAGGTCGCTGCCGCCGCAACAAAGGAGAACTAGTGACTGCCACCATCGTCCACCTGGTCCGCCACGGCGAGGTCTACAACCCGGGCAAGATCCTCTACGGCCGGATCCCGGGCTACCACCTGTCGTCCCGCGGGCACTCCATGGCGGCGCGCACGGCCGAAGTCTTCCGCGGCCATGACGTGACGTACCTGGCGGCCTCGCCGCTGCAGCGCACCCAGGAAACCGCCCAGCCCATCTCCAAGGTCACCGGCCTGGACGTGGAGCTGGACAAGACCATCATCGAGTCGGGCAACCGCTTCGAGGGCCTGCGGACCAAGGGCCTGCGCTCCCAGCTGTGGAACCCGCGCCGCTGGCCGCTGATGCGCAACCCGCTCGAGCCGTCCTGGGGCGAGCCTTATACCCAGATCGCGGATCGGATGATTAACGCGGTCGAGCGCGCCCGCGACAAGGCCGCCGGCCACGAGGCGGTGCTGGTCTCCCACCAGCTGCCCATCGTGATGGTCCAGCGCACCGTGCTGGGCCTGCGCCTGCCGCACGCCCCGTGGGCGCGGGAATGCGATCTGGCGTCCGTGACCTCCCTGGTTTTCCAGAACGAGGAGATCACTGACATCTATTACTCGTCCCCGGCCCACCAGATCTAGCCTTCTGGCCTCGTCTTTAAGTTCTTTAGCTGCCCATTATTAATTCAACGGTCTATTTTCCCGGCCTAGATTTTCAGGTGTATATGTCTTCCAAGTTTGTTGCCGCCGCTGCCGCGCTGATCGCGGCGGCGCTGACCCTGCCCGCCTGCCAGCAGTCGGAGGAAAACTCCAAGAACGCCGTCGCCACGGGGGAGACCTTCGAGTTCATCACCCCGGGCGGGCAGACGGAGATCCGCTACGCGCCCGAGGAGCGCAAGCCGCTGCAGGAGTTCAGCGGCGAGGACCTGATGAACGAGGGGGAGACCATCTCCCTGTCGGACTTCGACGACCAGATCGTGGTGCTCAACTCCTGGGGCCAGTGGTGCGCGCCGTGCCGCTCCGAGTCGGACGACCTGCAGCGGGTGCACGAAAAGCTCCAGGAAGACAAGGCCGGTACCGTCTTCGGCATCAACGTGCGCGACTACAACCCGCAGATTTCGCGCGACTTCAAAGAAGACAACGGCCTGGAGTACCCGTCCATCTATGACCCGCCGTTCAAGACAGCGGCGGCGCTGGGTGGCGTGCCCACCGCGGTCGTGCCCACCACCATCGTGCTGGACAAGCAGCACCGCCCGGCCGCCGTCTTCCTGCGCGAAATCACGGACCAAGACCTGCTGGAGGTCGTCGAGGAACTAGAGCAGGAGTCCGCCTAGCGTATGGAGACACAGCTAATCGTGGCCCAGTCGGGCCTGGGGCAGACCTTCGCGGACACCGCCGCGGCCGGGCCCATCCTGTTAGGAATCATCGCCGCGGCCGCCGCCGGCCTGGTCTCTTTCGCCTCCCCGTGCGTGGTCCCGCTGGTGCCCGGGTATATCTCCTACCTGGCCAGCGTGGTCGGCGGGGAGGTGACTTACGACGCGGAGTACGGCGCCCGCGTGGGCAAGCGCCGCCAGTGGGCGGTGGTCGGCGCGGCGCTGCTGTTTATCCTCGGCTTCAGCGTGGTCTTCGTGCTGGCGACGGTCTCCGTCTTCGGCGCGATCTCCGTGCTGACCTTAAACGCTGACACGCTCATGCGTATCGGCGGCGTGGTCACCATCCTCATGGGCGTGGTCTTTATGGGCCTGGTGCCCGCGCTGCAAAAAGACACCCGCTTGTCGCCCAAGCGCTGGACCACCTGGCTGGGCGCGCCGCTGTTGGGCGGCGTTTTCGCCCTGGGCTGGACCCCGTGCCTGGGCCCGACCCTGGCCGCCATCATCTCCGTGTCCGCGGGCACCGAGGGGATGACGGCGCTGCGCGGCACCATCCTCATCATCGGCTACTGCCTCGGCCTGGGCCTGCCCTTCCTGCTCGTGGCGCTGGGTTCGGCCCGGGCCATGCGCACGATTTCCTGGCTGGGTAAGCACTCGCGTACCGTGCAGTTAATCGGTGGCGTGGCCATGGTCCTGGTGGGCCTGGCACTGCTGACGGGCCTCTGGGGAGAATTCATCAACTGGATCCGGCAGTGGACCGTGGAATACGGCGCGACCCTCATTTAGTTAAGGAGCATTCGTGAAACAGATCGGCACCTGGCTCAAGCGGGGCTGGAACTGGCTGACCAGTATGCGCACCGCCTTGGCGCTGCTGTTTTTGCTGGCGGTCGCCGCGATCCCTGGCTCCCTGCTGCCGCAGCGTGACCTCAACGAGGCCAACGTCAACGAGTTCATCGAGACCAACGGCACCATCGCCGAGATCTACGACAAGCTGCAGCTTTTCGACGTCTTCTCCTCCACGTGGTTCATCGCCATCTTCGTGCTGCTGACCATCTCGCTCATCGGCTGCATCCTGCCGCGCTCGTGGAATCACTACAAGGCGTGGAAGACTCAGCCGACCCGCCCGCCCAAGTTCCTGACCCGCATGCCGCTGCACGCCGAGGGCACCTCGGAGCGCGGCATCGAGGAGCTCAGCGACAAGACCCAGGCGATGTTCAAGCGCTGGCGCGTGGCCCGCTACGAGCCGGGCGAGGATCGCGCCGGGGCGCTGGCCTTTTCGGCCGAGCGCGGCTACTCCCGCGAGCTGGCCAACCTGATTTTCCACGTCGCGCTCGTGGCCATGCTGGTCACCATCGCCGTGGGCCGCATGGTCTACTACGAGGGCCAGGTCATCGTGGTCACCGAGTCCGGCAAGCACGTTTCTGCCTCCGATGCCGAGCAATCCACCGAGTTCTGCAACACCTCGACGTCGAACTACGACTCCTTCCGCGCCGGCCCGCTCTTCGACGGCACGGGGCTGCACCCCTTCTGCCTGGTCGCGCACGATTTCACCGCGGACTACCTGCCGAACGGACAGGCGGAGATGTTTACCTCGAACGTCTCCTACGCCGAGGGCGAGGACATCTACGCCAGCGAAGAAGCCTGGGACGACTACGAGCTCAAGGTCAACCACCCGCTGCGCCTGGCCAATAACCGCGTCTACCTGCAGGGCCACGGCTTCGCGCCCACCGTGACGGTAGAGTGGCCGGACGGGGAGAAGCGCACGCAGACCATGCAGTTCCGCCCGGACGATCTGACGAACTTCCTGTCCTCGGGCGCCATGCGCTTCGACCCGCCGGCCGGCGTGTACCCGGACCTCTACGAGCGCCGCCAGAACCAGCTGGCCATCCAGGGCCTGTTCGCGCCGACGGCCAGCTGGTCCGGCGAGAACGGCGAGCTGCTGTCCTCGTCCTTCCCGTCCATGATGGACCCGGCGCTGGCCATCGACATCTACCGCGGCGACGCGGGCCTGGACACCGGCACGGCGCAGTCCATCTTCTCCCTGGACTCGACGCTGATGCACTCGGGCGCCCTGCAGAAGCTGGAGCGCGTCAACCTGGGGATGGGCGAGTCGGTCACGCTCGACGACGGCACCAAGGTCACCTTCGACGGCGCCAACGAGTTCGCCAACTACCAGGTCTCCTACGACCCGATGCAGTTCTGGGTGCTCGTCTCCGCACTGGTCATGCTGGCCTCCCTGGTCGGCTCGCTGGTCATCAAGCGCCGCCGCGTGTGGGTGCGCCTGCGCCCGAACGCCGACGGCACCACCGCCATTGAGATGGCGGGCCTGTCGCGCACGGACCGGGCCGGCTGGTCGGAAGAGTTCCACGTGCTCTACCGTGAGCTGCTGGAGCTGCCCGATCCGGAGGAGACGGAAGAGGACGAGCTCTACGATTACGAAGACAGATAATCCTCTCCATCTAAAGTTGGATTCCCGTGCTGGCCAGGGGTAGTCTAATCTGCGAACGCAATCTGTCAGAGTAGGTGTGTATGCCGGTCGATCAGAACCTGTCGAACTTTTCGGACATCGCGGTACAGACCGCGTTTGTCATCTATATCGTCGCCCTTTTCATGTCCCTGATGTACTACGGGCGCATGAAGAGCCTCTTGGAGACCCGCCGCGCGGCCCAGGAAGAAAAGGCGAAGGGTCGCAAGGAAAACAAGGAGCTCGCCGCGGTGGGCGCCGGGTCTAGCGACGCCGCCGCCACCCCCGTCGGGGCCTCGGGCGCCGAGCCCGCCCCGACCGCGGACGAGGTTGCACACCGTGAGCGCCGCGCCGACAAGATTGGCAACATGACCCAGTCGCTCATCTGGCTGGCCGTGGTCCTGCACCTGGTGGCGATTGTCCTGCGCGGCCTGGCCACCGGCCGTTTCCCGTTCGGCAACCTCTACGAGTACGTCCTGATGGTCACCGCCGGCACCATGGTCGTCGCCGCGATCTCCCTGCAACGCAAGCAGTGGCGCCCGCTGTGGCCGTGGCTGCTGACCCCGATGTTGGCCCTCCTGTTCTACGGCTCCACCAAGCTGTACGCGGAGTCCGCCCCGGTCGTCCCGGCGCTGCAGTCGCACTGGCTGCCCATCCACGTCACCACGGTCTCCGTGGGCGCGTCCATCGGTATTGTCTCCGGCATCGCCTCGATTCTGTATCTGCTGCGCCGCGCGCAGCCCAAGGGCGAGGAGCATGGCTTCCTGGGCACCATCACGATGATTTTGCCCTCGGCGAAGAAGCTGGACCAGCTGGCCTACCGCTTGGCGGTCATCACCCTGCCCACCCTTGGCTTAGGCATTGTCCTGGGCGCTATCTGGGCGGAGTCCGCCTGGGGCCGTTTCTGGGGCTGGGACCCGAAGGAGACCGTCTCCTTTGCCACCTGGATCCTCTACGCGGCCTACCTGCACATGCGCGCGACCCCCTCGGCCCGCAAGTACGCCCCCTGGGTCAACATCCTGGCGCTGGCCACCATGATCTTCAACCTGTTCTTCATTAACATGGTGGTCTCCGGCCTGCACTCCTACGCGGGCCTGAACTAGCCGCGAGCTTCCCACTAGCTCACTCCCACTAGCTCATTACTGCCGCGATTGGTGGCGGGAGGTCTACCGAATGGAAAACCGCACTCGTAACAAGCCCGGCAAGCCGGCCGGGGACAATCCGCAGTTGCTGCACTTGGGCGAGTACCTGGCCCGGTGCCGCCGGGAGCGCGGCATCCTGCAGCAAAAGCTCGCCGAGGACGCGGGCGTGTCCCGCTCGACGCTGCACACCATCGAGCACGGCGGCACGGGCGTGCGGTGGGAAAAGGTCGCGGCCGTGGCCCAGGCGCTGGGCCTGGAGCTCACGTTTAAGGACGCGTCCGAGTAGGCCGCACCCACATGCCCGCGGGGCTTAGGTCTCGTCCTGCGGGGGCTGCTGCCGGCGCTGGCGTTCCTGCTGGCGGCGCTGCTCGGCCTCCCGCGCCTCCCGCGCGCGGCGCTCCTTGAAGCGCTGCTT
Source organism: Corynebacterium sp. LK2537 (assembly GCF_040946485.1). Classification (NCBI taxonomy): domain Bacteria; kingdom Bacillati; phylum Actinomycetota; class Actinomycetes; order Mycobacteriales; family Corynebacteriaceae; genus Corynebacterium; species Corynebacterium sp. LK2537. Next base: position 14,668 of record NZ_JAYWLQ010000004.1, on the reverse strand, counting down.
CTCAATGTTCCACAGGAACTCTTCGTCGTCATCCGGGCCCTTGATCTGCTTGGGGCTTGGGGCGCGGTTATCCGCCTGGATTTCGGTCCGCTTGCCCCACGTGCCGGGGCCGAAGGCCTTCCAGACTAGGATGACGGCGGCAACGATGAGGAGGAGAAGGATGAGGCGTCCCATGCCCTCCATAGTACTTAACCAAAAATTAACCGACTAGCTTAGGCGAAGGTAAAATGTCTGACGTGTCAGCCCACGATAACGAAGCCCAGAACCGCCCCGCGGCGACCCCGGAATCGACTCCCACGTCGGCCCCGGCTCACGATGCCACCCCGGCCACCCCGGCTGCCCCGGCAACCCCGGCGGGCGCCGCCCGGCCGGCCGGCCAGGCGGGTGCGGCGCAGGCTGCCGATGCGGCTACTGCCGCCGCGGGGGAGCGGGGCGAGCACGAGCCGCCCAAGCCCGACCCGGAGCTGCGCTCTGCCTCGCGCAAGGCGATGGCCAAGTACGGCCTGGCCCGCCTGGTTCTCTTCCTGGTCCTGACGGCGGTCATCCAGGGCCTGGCCATGCTCATTGGCGCCCCGGTGCCGCTGATCCTCTCCGCGCTGTTGGCCCTGTTCCTGGCGCTGCCGCTGTCTATGCTCATCTTCACCAAGTGGCGGCTCGAGGCCACGAATTCGCTGGCCGAGTACTCCCGCCAGCGCAAGGCCCACAAGGCCTGGGTCCAGCGCGAGCTGGCCGGCCGTAACTAGCGGCCGAAGAGGAAGGCTACCACCAGCATCACCGGCAGCGCGGCGAAGGTGGTCAGGAAGACCACGTCGCGGGCGACGGTCTGGCCGCGCTGGAAGGTGGCCGCGTAGTTGTAGACCTGCTGGGCCGTGGGCAGCGCGCAGAGGATAACCGCGGCGTAGGTGGCGTCGGCGCTCAGGCCGAAAATGCTCGCCAGGCCGAAGGCCGCCAGCGGCATGCCCACCAGTTTCAGCAGCGTTGCCGTCGCGGTGGGGCGGCGCGCGGAGGGATCGGAAAGCACCGCGGAGGTCTTCAGGGAGGCGCCGAAGCTCATCAGGATCATGGGGATGGACGCCCCGCCCAGCAGGCCGATGGGCTCCATGATGGGCGCCGGGATTTCCCAGCCGCGCCAGGCCACGATAAAGCCCAGGAAGCTGGCCACCACCATGGGGGAGAGCAGCCCGGTCTTGATCCCACCCAGCAGGGACTTGCCGCCCAGCGCGCCCAGGATGAGCGGGGTGAACAGAACCATCTGGATGAAGACGACGGGGATGGCATACGTGGAATCGCCCAGCACGTAGGTGCTCACCGGCAGGCCGATGTTGACGGAGTTGAAGTAGCTGGCCGCGGCCGCGCCGGAGGCGATATCCGGCAGGGACTGGCGGAAGTGCAGGGCCGCGTAGACGGCAGCGACCACGACGGTCGCCCCGATGACTACCAGGATGACCGGGGAGAAGACCACCCCGGGATCCGAGCGCGCCACGGAGTGGAAGAGCAAAGCCGGCGTCGCGGCGTAGAAGGCCACCCGGTTGAACATCAGGCGCTCGCGGTCGGAGCCGATGACCCCGCGCACGGCGAGCAGCCAGCCGACGAAGATGACGGCCAGGATGATGGCGAACCCGGTGATAACCCCTAGCATCTAGCGCACCTTTCCTGCAGTCGGTGGATCCTGCCTAGACGATGATCAGCGCGATGGCTACGACCACGGCCCAGATGAGCATGGCCCGGCCGGCCATGCCGAGGATCGGGATGAGCTCCCGGCCCTGGGCGCCGCGGTTGACGGTGCGCACCGCGCCGAGCGCGAACGGGAAGTAGACCAGGCCCAGCAGCGCCAGCCAGGAGTCGAAGGCGATGCCGATGGTCAGCAGCACCGGCAACAGCAGGAGCACGGTAAACAGCAGGCGGGCGCGCTCGTTGTCCAGGGTGACGGCCAAGGTGATCTTGCCGGTGGCGGCGTCCGAGGGGATATCGCGGATGTTGTTGGCCAGGTTGACCGCGGAGCTCATCGCGCCCACGCCCACGGCCAGCGCGAGGCCGGTCCAGGAGATGCGGCCGGCCTGGGTGAACTCGGTGCCCAGCACGGCCACCAGCCCGAAGAAGATGAAGACGGCGACCTCGCCGAGTCCGCGGTAGCCGTAGGGGTTCTTGCCGCCGGTATAAAACCATGCGCCGGCGATGCACAGCGCGCCGACGAGGATGAACCACCAGGCACCCGCCCACAGGGACAGGATGATGCCGGCGATGCCGGCCACGGCGAAGCAGCCGAAGGCGGCGTACTTGACGTGGGCGGGCTTGGCGAGCCCGCCGCCGGTGAGCCGCTGCGGGCCGGAGCGGTCATCGTCAGTGCCGCGAATGCCGTCGGAATAGTCGTTGGCAAAGTTGACGCCGATGATGAGCGCCCAGGCCACGATGAGCGCGAGCAGGGCCCGCCCGAGGTGGGCCTGGCCCAGCGAGGCGGCCGCGCCGGTGCCGGCGACGACCGGGGCGAAAGCGTTGGCCCAGGTGTGCGGCCGGGCCCCTTCAATCCAATCCGCGCGGGTGGCGGAGTACTTCTTTCCAGCAGCTGACATACAGCCCATTGTGCCACGCGCTCGGTTAGCGCTTTAACTAACTGCCGTCCCAGAGCCAGCCGGAATCCCAACTTACCCACCCGAAAGCACTAGTTCCGACCCGGCGAAGTCAACTTCCCCACTTAACTTCCCACTTAACTTCCCACAGTGTTATGTTAAATGGGAAGCTAAGTGGGAAGCTGGCGGAAGCGGGATAGGATGAACGAGAACGAGCTGGCGACTTTAGTCGCGAATCTGCGCCTCATAGGCACTGATGAGCAATCGGTTGAAGTTAAATCTGGCGTGGGTAAGAGCGTCCGCGAGTCTTTAAGCGCGTTTTCTAACGGCGACGGCGGGCTATTGCTTGTCGGACTTACTGAAGACTTGGCCTTCCAGCCGATTGAGGGGTTCGATGCGCGAAGAGCTCAAGACCAGCTTGAACAGCGCTGCCAGCAGCTAACTCCACCTGTGCGCCCCACAATCGATCTGATTCCCTTCGAGGGAGAGGTAATCCTTCGAGGGAGAGGTAATCCTGGCCGCTAAGATCGAGGCCCTTCCTAGCCGCGATAAGCCTTGTTACGTAACGGACCAAGGCAAATACGGCGGGAGTTATGTGCGCACTGGCGACGGTGACTTACGCTTGACGAACTACGAAATCGATCGTCTTGTGGAAGAGCATGCGCAGCCAAAGTGGGATGAAGAAGCCGTTGTCGAGGCAGGCGTAGATGATCTGGGTGATGCCCAGTTGTCCAGTTTCCTTGCCTTGCAGGAGAAACGCCGCCCTAAAACCTTCGCTGAGGGGCGTGATCTAGCGCTGAAGAGGTTGCGCATTACGAAGGGCAGCAATCCTACTTTGGCTGCGCTGCTTGTCATGGGCGAATACCCGCAGGAGTTCTACCCCCGGCTGACGGCCACCTTTGCTCTTTTTCCTGGTACAGACAAGGCAGAAGTGGCCACTGGCCACCGGCTGCTCGACAGCCAGACCATCACGGGAAGTATTCCAGAAATTGTTCAGGCAGGCGTGGCGGCTGTAGAGCGGAACATGCGTACAGGGGCGCTAATTGGAGATGTCTTCCGCACCGATGTCCCGGACTATCCGCCTGTTGCGGTACGAGAGGCACTCGTCAACGCGTTGATGCACCGCGACTACTCGCCGGCCAGCCTGGGCGCGCCGGTCCAGATCAATATGTTCGTCGACCGGCTGGAAATTACCAGTCCAGGTGGTCTCTACGGCGGGGTATCGGTGCGCACGCTCGGTGCACCAGGAGTTAGCTCCACAAGAAATCAGCGTATTACTACCTTCCTCGAAGACATCCCACTGCCGGGAGGCGGGGCTGTGGCGGAAAACCGGGGGACAGGAATCCCCACTATTCAACGTTCGCTAGCGGATGCGCTGATGCCCCCGCCGACTTATCTCAACCGAATCGACAGTTTTACGATCACCTTCCACCGGCGGCGAGTGGCCTCTACTGAAAGCTACGGGACCGCCCGTGATCAGGTTCTCGCACACCTGGAAAGCTATGTATCGGCTTCAACGACTGAGACTGTACATGCTACGGGGTTGAGTAGAACTGCAGTCCAGAAGGCGCTAAATGAATTAATTGCTGAAGGCAAGGTGGAGCGGACCGAGCCGACGAGGAGCCCGCGTCAACGTTATCGGCTTGTGCGCCGTTAGTCGGAGATTAGCCGGGTTTACTACTTCCCACTCAGCTTCCCACTTAACTTCCCACAGTGTTATGTTAAGTGGGAAGTTGAGTGGGAAGCTGGTGTAGTAGCCATGTTCTATTGTGCTCAGATGTGGCGTCGGGTGTTCTGGCGGCTGCGCCACGCATAGACACCGAGGGCGGCGGCGAAAACCACGGCGTTGGCTACGGTCATGGCGGCGGAGGTGGCAGCCTGGAGGTGGTAGGCGGCCCAGAAGCCGGCGATCGCCGTGCCGGTTGCTACCAGGCAGGCGAGCCCCAGCATGGGCAGCACGCGGTGGGCCAGCAGCCGGGCGGTGATGGCGGGGAAGACCATGAGCGCGATGACCAGCATGGCGCCGGCGGCGTGGAAGGCCGCGGTGGCGCTGAACGCCACCAGGGCCATGAACGCGGTGTGCAGGCCGCGGCCGCCTATTGCCTGGATGCGGCAGAACTCGGCATCGAAGGAGCTGGCCGTCAGCCGCGGGAAAGCCACGGCGACAAAGGCGGCGTTGATGATAAGCACGGTCAGCATGACCCAGAGGTAGTTCGGGTTGGCGAAAACCGCCAGGTTGAGATCACCGACCAGCACGGTGTGCACGTCCAAGTGGACGTGGGACATCTTGGTCGAAATCAGGATGGTGCCGAAGGCAAAGAGGGCGGGGAATACCAGGCCCAAGGAGGCATCGCCGGTGACTAGCTTGGCGCGGCCGAGCCACTCGGTGAGCAGGGCGACGGCCAGCCCGCCGAGCGCGGCGGTCAGCAGGAGCCAGGGTGAGCCGATATCCGCGGTGAACAGGTAGCCCACGGCGATGCCGGGCAGGACCGCGTGGCCGATGCCGTCGATGACCATGGACTCGCCCTTCAGCACGACAAAAATGCCGGGGATAGCGCAGGCCAGCGAAGTGAGGATGGCCAGCAAACAGGCGGAAAAAGCGAGACTCATGCGCGCACCTCCTGGCGGCGGCTTAAGCCTGTGCGGGCGAAGGATACGGCCACGAGGGCGGCCTGGACGAGGACGATGACCGGGCCGGTGGGCAGCGGTCCGTAGGCAATGGAGATATAGCACCCGACCGCGGCGGCCAGCCCGCCGAAGGCGGCAGACAGGGCAATGAAGGGGAGCAGGCGGGTGGTCCACTGCCGGGCGGCGGCAGCCGGGGCGATGACCACGGCCACCATCAACACCACGCCGGAGACCTTGACCCCGGAGACCGTGACCACCGTGAGCGCGAGGAAGCTTAACCAGTCCAGCACCCGGACAGCCAGGCCGGCCACCTGTGCAAAGGAGACGTCAAAGACGACGGCAGACTGTTTATCGTGTACCCAAGAAAGAATCAACAATGTGCCGACGCCAATGACGAGTATGAGGCTCACATCGGCGCGCGTGAGGGTGGAGGCATTCCCCAGCAGGTAGTCCTGGATGCCGGCCTTGCCGGGCAGGGGGTGGCGGGAAATGTACTGCATCAACAGCATGCCGAGTGAGAAGAATGTGGTTAAGGTGGCCGCCATGGCCGCGTCCGGGCGCAGCGGGGTGTGGCGTACCAGGGCGTTGATGATCGCCACGGCGAGCACCCCGGAAAGCACCGAGCCGACGACGAGCGCCAGCGGGTTACGGCCGTTTAGCCCCAGCATGGTGGCGGCGAGGAAGGCGACGAGCAGGCCGGGCAGGGCGGAGTGCGAGATCGCATCCGCCAGCAGCGACTGGCGCCGCAGGTAAATCAGCGGCCCCAGCGCCCCGGCGCACACGCCCAGGCCCACGGTGCCAACGAGGGCCTGCGTGTAGGTGTAGTTGTCTAAGAGATCGAGCGGGTTCATGCAGGCAACCCGAACATCTCATTGACCACGGAATCCTGCAGAGCCTCAGCCACCGGCCCGGTGGCCAGCACGCGGCCGTGGCCGAGGGCTACCACGTCGTCGCAGTAGTGGGTGACCTCCGCGAGGTTGTGGTGGACCAGCAGGACCGCGGCGCCGTCGTCGCGCCGGGCGCGGATGATGGCCATGATGGCGTCCTGGCTGGCGGCGTCCACGCCGGCGAAGGGCTCGTCCAGGATGAGCAGGTCGGGTTCATTCACCAGGGTGCGCGCCAGAAGCGTGCGCTGGCGCTGCCCGCCGGACAGCTGCCCGATGGGCATGCGCGCATGACTATCCATCCCGGTTTCGTGCAGGGCCTTCGTCACGGCCGCGCGGTCCGCGCGGCTGGGCCACTGCCACCAGCGCAAGCGCGGCAGCCGGCCCATGCGCACGACATCAGCCACGGTGGCGGGGAACTGCCAGTCGACGTCCGTGTGCTGGGGCATATAGCCCAGCCGTTGGCGGAAGCGGTCGAGGGACTGTCCGTCGAAGGACAGCTCCTCCGCCGCCAGCGGCTTGATCAGCCCGGTGAGGGTCTTGACCAGCGTGGACTTGCCCGCGCCGTTGGCGCCGACCAGCCCCGTAATCGCCCCGCGGCGCAGCGCGAAGGAGGCGTCTTTAAGAATTGCGTGCCTGCCGTAGCCGGCGGTCAGGTGGCTGACGCGGAGCATCGCCCGCTCGCAATCGCCGTTGCTGCGTGCCCGTGGCACCTGGTGAAGCGTGGACATTCTAGGACAGCGCCTCCGCAACGGCCTCGGCGTTGTGCTGGAAGGCGCCCAGGTAGGTATCCGTCGGCGCGGTCGGGCCCAGGGTATCGGCGAAAAGCTCCTGGTCGGAGACGTGAACGTCCCAGCCGCGGGAGTGGACCGCCTCCTTCAGGGAGGTAATGGCCTGCGGATTGGCCTGGTTGTCCTGGAAGATGACCGGCACCTTCTCCTTGGCGATGGTGTCGGCCAGCTCGGAGATCTGCGTCGGTGACAGCGCGGCCTCGGTGGTGACGAAGTCCGTGGCGTGGACCTCGAAGTTGAAGGTCTTGCCGAAGTAGTTGAAGGCGTCGTGGCCGGTGATCAGCACGCGCGGGTCGGCGCCTTCTAGCGCCTTTTCGGCCTTCGAGTGGGCGTCGGCGATCTTTTCTTCGTAAGAGTCGGCGGCCTTTTCGTAATCCGCGGCGTTGTCCGCATCGATCTCGCCGAGCTTGTCGCCGATTTCGTCGACCACTTGGGACCACAGCTGCGGGCTGTTCCAGATGTGCGGGTCGTAGAGTTTTTCGCCCTCCGGGCCCTGTTCCGGCCAGGGCAACAGGTCGCGCTTGTCGAGCTTCTCGCCGACGCCCAGCTGTTTGTCGCCCAGGGACTCGAGCTGGTCGATCATCTGGGCCTCGAGGTGCAGGCCGTTCCACAGGACCAGGTCGGCGTCGCGCATGGCCTCCATGTCCTGGGTGGTGGGCTGGTAGGTGTGCGGGTCGCCGCCCGGGCCGACCATGGTGGTGACCTCGGCGTCCGGGGCGATGTTGTGTACGGCGTCGGCTAGGTAGCCGGTGGTGGCGAAGACGGTCAGGGGTGTGCCCGCGCTGCCCGCCGATCCGGTGGATTCCGCGGAGTCGGACGAGCAGGCGGTCAGGGTGGCAGTCAGGGTAGCCAACGTCAGGGCCGTAGCGGCCAGGGAAGTGCGACGTTTCACCGTGGGTGCCACCTCCTTTCAAGAATATGGAAATGAATGTCGAAGTTCAATGGGTTGAATAACTAAGACCGTACACAGTGAACCCCGCGCTCTGCAACGAGCTAGCTAAAATAGCCCCCATGCATGTCAGCGATCTGCCCGAACGCACGCAGGACTACCTGAAGGTCCTGTGGGACTATGAGGAACGCCACGGCGAGGGCACCCCCATGGCGCTAGGTGAGCTCGCCACCGCGCTGCAGCAGAAGCTGCCCACGGCCTCCGAGGCGGTCAAGCGCCTGGCTAAGCAGGAGCTCGTGGTCCACGAGCGCTACTTCGGCGTGGGTCTGACCCCGACCGGCCGCGAGCTGGCCGTGGTGATGGCGCGGCGCCACCGCCTGCTAGAGACCTTCCTGGTGTGCACCCTCGGCTATAGCTGGGACGAGGTCCACGCCGAAGCGGACGCCCTGGAACACGCCACCTCCGATCGCTTCGTCGACGCTATCGATGCCCACCTGGGGCACCCGGTCCGCGACCCGCACGGCGATCCCATCCCGCGCGCGGACGGCAGTTCGGAGCCGCTGTCGCCGCAACGCCTCGCCCAGGCAGAACCCGGGGCAGAGGTGCTCCTCGAGCAGGTCAACGACTCCGACCCGGAGCTGCTGCGCTACCTCGACCGCTTTTCCGTGCACCCGGGATCGGCCTTGCGCGTGGTCGCCGCCCCCATGGCCGGGCTGTTAGAGGTGGCAACCTCCGCTGGGGCCACCTTCACCGTGGCCGAGGGCGTGGCCCAGGAAATGGTCGTCCGGCCGGCAGGTAACGACGGCTAGACTGGGCAGGTATGACTTCCCGCGTAGTTTTAGGCTGTACCTCCATGACCCCGCACTCCTACCCGGATTCCCCGCGCCGAGCGGAGATGGTCGACGTCCTGCGCGGCGCGCTGGAGGCCGGGGTGGATACCTTTGACACCTCGGAGATCCAGGGCCCGTTTACCGGCGAGGAACTGCTGGGCGAGGCCCTGGGCGGTCGCGGCACCGTGGTCACCAAATTCGGCTGGGAGATAGAAGGCGGCACCCCGACCGGCCGGCTCAACTCCCGCCCGGAGGTTATCCGGGCCAGCGCTGAGGGCTCGCTGCGGCGCCTAGGGAGGGACCAATTGGACGTCTACCTCCAGCACCGCGTGGACCCGCAGGTGCCCATCGAGGAGTTTGCGGGTACTGTCGGCGAGCTCATCCAGGAGGGCAAGGTCGCCCGTTTCGGCCTGTGCGAGGCCGCCCCGGATACCATCCGTCGCGCGCATGCGGAATGCCCGCTCAGCGTTATCCAGCACGAATATTCCCTGTGGACCCGTGGCCCGGAGGCCACCGTCCTGCCGGTCGCCCGCGAGCTGGGCCTGGATTTCATGGCCTATTCCCCGCTGGGCAAGGGCTTTTTGGCCGGCTCGGCCCAGCCGAACGATGACTCCTCGTCGCCGCGCCTGCACGCGGAGAACTTCGCGGCGAATAGGCAGCTGGCTCAGGCCCTCTTCGCGCTGGCCGAGGAGTGGGGGATGACCCCGGCGCAGCTCGCGCTGGGCTGGCTGCTGGCCCAGGGCACGGATATCTACCCGGTGGCCGGCAGCACCAACCTGGAGCGCATCCGCGCCAACGCCGCGGCACAGCCGCTGGACCCGGCCCAGGTCGAGGCCGTCGATGCCGCCGTGGCCGCCCACCCCGTGGCCGGCGCGCGCTACACGGACAAGCACCTGTCGTTTATGGATGCTGGCCTGGAAAACTAGGCCGGCGGCACAGCCCTAGCCGGCGCTATCGGCCTAGCCGGCGACGGCCGGCTCGCGGACTGGGACGGGCGTCGCCTTGGGCGGGCTGAGGCGCCGCAGCGCGGCGGCCAAGACCAGCTCGATTGGCCCGCGGGAGAACTTGGACAGCCACAGGCGGCTAAAGACCACCAGGAAGGCGCAGATGCCCAGGTAGATGCCCAGCACCCACCAGGTCTGCCCCCGCCCGGAGATGCGCTGGGTCATCCCCAGGCCGAAGTCATAGAAGATCAGGGACGCCAGGATGTTCTGCAGGATATAGCAGCTCAGGGCCATCCGGCCGACGGCTTGGAGGCAGCGGCCGATAACGCCGGCGTGGTTGTTCTTGCGCACGTAGAACTCCGCCACGGCGGCCAGGATCCCGAAGGCCGCGAACGAGGAGGTCAGGTAGCGGGTAATCGCGCTGGCGTCCATGGTGGCAAAGGCGCGCAGGGCCCAGTCCAGGGGTAGGCCGACGCCGAAGGCGAGCAGGAGCACCCGGCGGCGCAGGCGAGATTGCGCGGGGAGGAAGAGGCCGGCGCGGTAGAGGCGCGCGCCGATGAGGAAGAGGGCAATGCCCATGGCAAACATGATGGCTACCTCGTAGCGCCCGCTCCAGAAGCCCGCGAGGCGGTCCTGGACCATCGGCCAGTAGTGCGAGGTGTCGGGGAAGAGCTCCTCCCAGATGTTTGCGTCATCGCCCATCGCGTTGAGATCCATTTGGGCCGCGTGCTTGCCCTGCCAGTTGCTCACGGTGATAAGTCCCAGGACCACCAGGTGGACGCTCAGCGAGAGGCCGATGGCCCAGTTCTGGACCTTCTCGCTGCGGGCGAGCAGCCCGGCTACGACCAGCGCGATGAGGCCGTAGCCCATGAGCACGTCGTAGGAGAAGATGAAGATGTAGTGCAGCAGGCCTTCGAGGACCAGAAGGCCCGCCCGCCAGCGGTAGCCGCCGGGCCAGGGGAGGCCGCGGCGCAGCGCGGACTGGCGCTGGATCTCCATGCCGATGCCGAACATGATGGTCAGCAGGCCGAGGAATTTGCCGTCGCTGACCAGGTAGAGGAGGAAGTCGACGAGCAGCTCGTCTTTCGGTCCGGTGGCGGTGCCGGTGAACCAATTCGTGACCTCCTGCGCCATGGTGGAGGTGGAGAGCACGGTGTCGAAGTCCCGCGCCAGGTTGGCGAAGATCCAGATATTGGTGAGCAAGGTGCCCAGGATGGCGACGCCGCGCAGGACGTCCAGAGCCACAATGCGAGACGCCGGCAACGCCCCGTGTCCTTTATTCATGTAGAGCCTTCTTTCTGCTTCGAATTGACTGAGCAGAAACTCTAAACGCGACGGGTGGAAAGTTACTGGGGCTAGCATGCGCGCTGGCCCCGAAGATGCCGCTAACTAGCCCTGGAAAAGCTGGATGATTGCTTGGCGGTTGACCTTGCCCGGGCCGGTGGTGGGAAGCTCGTCCATCCGGCGCAGATCCTTGGGCAGCTGCCAGCGTGGGGTATCGGTTTCCTCGAGCGCGTCGATGATGTCCCCGCGGGAGGCCCAGCCGGTGTAGGCGGCCACGATGGCCTGGCCCAGCCGCGGGTGGGGGACACCGACCACGCAGACGTCGTTGACGCCGGGCACGGACTGGATGGCGCGCTCGAGCACCTCGGGGTGCAGCTTCAGCCCGCCCGAGTCGATGATGTTGTCCAGGCGGCCGGTGACCTCCAGCCGGGCGGTCTCGCCCTGGCCGTGGAGGAGACCGCCGTCGGAGGTGGCGAACCAGCCGGGCCGGGCGAAGGCCGGGTGATCCGGCACGTTGCGGTAGCCCTGGGCGATGGTGGGCCCGCCCAGGTAGATGCGGCCGTTGTCCACGGCGACCTGGGTGCCGGGCAGGGCCTGGCCGTCGTAGACGCAGCCGCCGGCGGTCTCGGAGGAGCCGTAGGTGGTCACGACGGCGATGTCCAGCTTGGCCGCGGACTCGGCGAGCTGCGGGTGCAGGGCCGCGCCGCCGACCAGGATGGCGTCGAAGGCGCGCAGCGCCTCGATGCCGGCCAGGGAGTCTAGCGCCTTGCCCAGCTGCATGGGGGTCAGGCCGGTGTAGAGGCGATCCCCGGTGCGGTTAAGTTCTGCGGCGGCGTGGGCGAAGGCGTCCACGTTGAAGCCTTCCGTCAGATCCAGGCACCAGGGATCCACGCCGGCGACGAGCGATCGGACCAAGACTTGGAGGCCGGCGATGTGGTGGGCGGGCATCGCCAGCAGCCACTGGCCGGGCCCGCCCAGGCGCTGGTGGGTGGCGTCCGCGCTGGCGACCAGGTTGACCGCGGTTAGCTGCGCGCCCTTCGGGGTGCCCGTGGACCCGGAGGTGGGTACCACCAGGGCGATGTCGGCGTCGATGGGCTGGCCGCAGCGCTGGGAATTGGTCAGCACGGTGGTCTTGGCGCGGTCCGTGGCGGGCACGGGCAGAAAAGACTTATGCCCCGCTATCGCCGCCTCCAGGTCGGGGAGGATGGCGGCGGGCCGGTCGGGGTGGACGGCTAGCGGGGCGAGGAGATGAGTCACGGTCACATAGTTTAGCCGCGGGCGGCGCGTTTGCCGAAGAAGATGCGGTCCAGGGAAATCTGGCCGGCGCCAACGGCGACGAAGGTGAGGGCGGCCGCGGCGATTGCGCCGACGAGCTCCCAGCCGCCACCGTCGATGAACAGGCCGGAGGAGAAGTGGTTGGCGAAGACGCCGGCGCCGATCATCTGCAGGACGACTAGGCCGCTGACCCAGCGGGTGAACAGGCCGGCGATGATGAGGATGCCGCCCACGAATTCGATGACGGCTGCCACGACGGCGGCCAGGCTGGCGGCCGGCACGCCCATGGCGTCGAAGGAGTCGGTGGTTCCGGCAATTCCCCACTCGCTGAACTTCTGCCAGCCGTGGCCCATGAGGATAATGCCGAGGGCAATACGGGAAACAAGGAGGGTAATAGAGCTGCTGATTCTCATGGCCAACACTTTACATTTTAACTAATGTGCTGTCCATTCCAGAGAGAAAACTTGTTGAAAAGTCCGCAAAAATTATCGCAGACACATCAGAATTTATTAAGCGTACGGTTGGGCTTTTGGCACTTCCGAAGAATGCTGACAACCGTCCCGTTGTAGTCATCGGCGCTGGCGTTTGGGCCAGCGCACCTCTTTGATGCTTTCCGTCCGCGGCGGAGTAGTGCACTTGCCCGACCCCGTCTCCCCGGAGGCCCTCGATAGGGCCAAGGCCTATATCGACGCCAACCTGGAAGAGCACGTGGCCAACTTCAACGAGACCAAGGGCGGCGGCTTTTCCGCCGGCGAGGTCAAGTACTTCAACGACAACAACGAGGCCGCCCGTGGCGCCTGGCTGGTCATCGAGGCCGTCCCCGAGGTCGTCGATATCAAGAACGACACCTACGAGGGTCTTAAGGACGCCCTCGACGACGATGCCGTGTTGGCTACCAACTCCTCGTCCTACGCGTCGAGCACCTTCGTCGACCACGTCAAGGATCCGACCCGCTTTTTGAACCTGCACTTCGCCATGCCGCCGGTGCAGAACTTCATCGAGATCATGGGCTCCGGCCAGACCGACCAGGAGCTCTTCGACTTCATGCTGGAGCACATGGCCACCTACGGCCTGCAGGTCGTGCCGGTGTACAAGGAATCCACCGGCTTTGCCATCAACCGCGTCTGGGCCGCCATCAAGCGTGAGGTCCTCACCGTCCTGGGCGAGGGCGTCTCCGATCCGGAGGCTATCGATGCCGCCTTCAAGGAACTGACCCAGGGCACCGTCGGCCCGGTGGAGATGATGGACCGCGTCGGCCTGGACACGGTGCGCAACATCGAGCGCCACTACGACGACGAGCTGCCCTGGACCCCCGACCCCCCGCTGGAGCTGCTGGACAAGATGGTCGACGACGGCAAGCTCGGCCTGAAGTCCGGCGAGGGCTTCTACCGCTGGGAAAACGGCCAGCCGCAGAAGTAGCGGCTAGTAGTAATAGGGGAAGTCGTCCCAGTTGGGCTCGCGCTTTTCGAGGAAAGCCTCCTTGCCCTCGACCGCCTCATCGGTCATGTAGGCCAAGCGGGTCGCCTCCCCGGCGAAGACCTGCTGGCCCATCAGGCCGTCATCGGTCAAGTTAAACGCGAACTTCAGCATGCGCTGCGCGGTGGGGGACTTCATGTTGATTTCGCGGCCCATTTGGATAGCCGTGTCCTCGAGCTCGCCGTGATCGGCGACCTCGTTGACCGCGCCCATCTCGTACATCCGCTGGGCGTCGTAGGTCCGGCCCAGGAAGAAGATCTCGCGCGCGTACTTCTGGCCCACCATCTTGGCCAGGTAGGCGGAACCAAAGCCGGCGTCAAAGGATCCGACGTCCGCGTCGGTCTGCTTGAAGCGCGCCTCCTGGCGGCTGGCGACCGTCATATCGCAGACCACGTGCAGCGAGTGCCCGCCGCCGGCCGCCCAGCCGTTGACCACGGCGATAACCACCTTCGGCATGGTCCGAATCAGGCGCTGGACCTCCAGGATGTGCAGGCGCCCGCCCTCGACCTTCTCGCGCGCGGTATCCACCGTGGACTCGTCCGCCGTGGCGTCATCGTGCGCGTGCTCCGTGGCGTAGCGGTACCCGGAGCGACCACGAATACGCTGGTCGCCGCCGGAGCAAAACGCCCAGCCGCCGTCCTTCTGGCTGGGCCCGTTACCGGTCAGCAGCACCGTGCCCACATCAGGCGTGCGCCGCGCGTGGTCCAGCACCCGGTACAGCTCATCCACCGTGTGCGGCCGGAAAGCGTTGCGCACCTCCGGCCGGTCAATCGCCACGCGCACAATCCCATCCGCCCGGCTCTCCCCGCGCAGCCGGTGGTAGGTCACATCCGTCAAGTCCTCGAAGCCGGCAACCGGCGCCCACATCTCCGCCTTGAACGGGTTGTCCGTGCTGTATTTCCTTTGCTCAGTCATGGTCTCGACTGTAGTCAATCCCGACGGACAAAAGGCGTGCGGGCACCGCTCTAAACCCGGCTCCATGAAAGAGGGCCAGAAGAACCGAAGTCCAAAAGAATAGAAACCTACAAGCGAACCAGAAAACCTCAAGCCCCACGGTTGACTTCACCAAACCCTGAAGTAAACTTGTAAACCTCAAGCCG